>JAFDZY010000266.1 GCA_018266685.1 Bacteroidota bacterium | reverse complement strand
GAACGACGGATGATGATGGCAAGGGAAGGGCAACCTTCTCCTTTTCATCATCCGGAGTTCCGCATGCCTAAAGAAAACCTTTACGCCCGCTTGTTTTTGTCATAGAATAAGCGTCCACGCTCGTGACTTTCCCCAATTACTTACCACGCGCACAAGCATACGAAAGGTTCGAAATCAGCCACGAGCGTGGATGCTCGCGGCAGGAGAGGGAGGGCGTTTGCCCTGGTCGCCTGTCTCCATCATTCTCCCATCTCCCTCAACAGCCGCTTGATCCGGGGCAAGTCCTTTTTGTAATGCTCCACGTCCCAGGTCAAACCAAAGATACCGACATACCAGTTCAACGGCTTCAAGCCAACTGAGGCCCGCCGTTCATCCACATGCTCCGGATTTTTGATGGGCCGGATGAAGTACTCCCCGGTTGCAGGCACCATGCCCATCTGTGTTCCGTAGATCTGTTCCCCGCCCATATCCACTGCGATCCGGTCTTCCAAATAGGCGAGGTATTCCCCTGTCGCCCTGCCCTTCTCCACCGCGTCGCGCAGCATGGGGAGGTACTTCTCCTGCATGGAAAGATCACCGTGCTGGACCACGAGGAACAAGGCCGCGCTCGCCGAATCGCCCACTTCATCAGGGCTGAGCCAACCATACTCATCCAGGATCCCGGACACAATGGCCTGGTCCACGGAATCCTGCAGGTTGATCCGCTTCCACAACTGTTCAAGTTCCCTGGACTGGTTGCCGAATTTCGCCCTCACTTCCTGCAACTCCCCCCGCCCGTTTTGATCCAGCGCGTGAACGGAGTCCAGCACGGCTGCAATCCGGTCCAACTCAGCTTGAGATGCCGGTGCCTGTGCAAACACGGAGGCCATGCCCATGCCGCACATCAACAAACAAAAGATCCAACGCACGGTCATGGCAAGCAATCTGCGCAGGTGAAGGTACACACACGCACCACTCCCGTCCTGGATGCCCCCAGCATGGGCTCACCCCATCTTGGGTTCCTTGGCTTTCTGGTCGATCAGTTTCCGCATGGCGAAGAGTTCATCCCTAAGCTGCGCTGCGGCGACGAAATCCAGGTCCTTGGCAGCTTTCTTCATCTGCGCTTCCAGCAGCTCGGCGTTCTTCTCCAACTGGTCCACGGGCATGTAGCCCATTACGGGATCGGCGGCCAGGCTCAGTTCCTCCGGTTCCATGTAGGCCTTGTGGCCGGTGCCGTCCACCTGGTCGATCACGGCGGTCTGCTGCATCACCGAAGAACGGTCACGCTTGATCTGGGTGGGCGTGATGCCGTGCTCTTCGTTGTACGCCATCTGCTTGGCGCGGCGGCGGTCGGTCTCCTCCATGGTGCGGCGCATGCTGTCGGTGATCTTGTCGGCGTAGAAGATCACTAAGCCGTTCAGGTTCCGCGCGGCGCGGCCTGCGGTCTGCGTGAGCGATCGGTTGCTGCGCAAAAAGCCCTCCTTGTCGGCATCCAGCACGGCCACGAGCGAAACTTCGGGCAGGTCCAAACCTTCGCGCAGCAGGTTCACGCCCACCAGCACGTCGAAGAGGCCGAGCCGCAATTGGCGCAGGATCTCGATGCGCTCCAGCGTTTCCACGTCGCTGTGGATGTACTTGCACTTCACGCCGTTCTTGCCGAGGAAATCGGTGAGTTCCTCGGCCATGCGCTTGGTGAGGGTGGTCACCAGCACGCGCTCCTCTTTTTCACTGCGCTGGCGGATCTCGTAAAGCAGGTCGTCGATCTGGTCCTTGCTGGGGCGCACATCGATGGGCGGGTCCAGCAGGCCGGTGGGGCGCACCACTTGCTCCACGATGATGCCCTCGCTGCGCTCCAGCTCGAAGTCCGCCGGGGTGGCGCTGACGAAGACTACCTGACCGAGCATGCTCTCGAACTCGTCGAACTTCAGCGGGCGGTTGTCCATGGCGCTGGGCAGGCGGAACCCGTACTCCACAAGGTTTTTCTTGCGGCTGCGGTCGCCGCCGTACATGGCCCCGATCTGGCCAATGGTGACGTGGCTCTCATCGATCACCGTGATGAAGTCGTCCGGGAAGTAGTCCAACAGGCAGAAGGGCCGCTGCCCTTGCTCCCGCCTGTCGAAGTAGCGGCTGTAGTTCTCAATGCCGCTACAGTAACCCAGTTCACGCATCATCTCCAGGTCGTACAGCACGCGCTCCTCCAGGCGTTTCGCCTCTAAGTGCTTGCCGATCTCCTTGAAGAAGTCCACCTGTTTGGCCATGTCCGCCTGGATGGAGGCAATGGCGTCGTTCAAGGTCTCCTTGCTGGTGACAAAGATGTTGGCCGGGTAGATCGGTGTCTCGTTCAAAGCCTCAATAGTCTTGCCATTGGCGAGGTCGAAGCGTTCGAGCTTCTCGATCTCGTCACCCCAGAAGTGGATGCGGATGCCCTCGTCGGCGTAGGCCAAGTACACCTCCACCACGTCACCGCGCACGCGGAAGTTGCCCCGCGCCGGGTCGATGTCCTTGCGGCTGTACAGCGCGGAGACGAGCTGGTGCAGCAAGGCGTTGCGGCTCACCTTCATGCCCTTTTGCAGGTGTACCACGCTCTTGTGGAATTCCGCCGGGTTGCCAATGCCGTAGATGCAGCTCACGCTGGCCACCACGATCACATTGCGCCGCCCGCTGAGCAGCGCGCTGGTGGTGCTCAGCCGCAGTTTTTCGATCTCGCTGTTGATCGAGAGGTCTTTCTCGATGTACGTGCCGGTGACGGGCAGGTAGGCCTCGGGCTGGTAGTAGTCGTAATAGCTCACGAAGTACTCCACGCGGTCGTTGGGGAAGAAGTGCTTGAACTCGCCGTAAAGCTGGGCGGCGAGCGTTTTGTTGTGGCTGAGGATGAGCGCGGGCCGGTCCAGCTGCGCAATCATGTTGGCCACCGTGAAGGTCTTTCCCGAGCCCGTGACGCCGAGCAGGGTCTGGTAGGGCATCCCTTCGCGCACGCCTGCCACCAGCTGGCGGATGGCCTCGGGCTGGTCGCCCGTGGGGGTAAATTCGGAATCGAGCTGGAAGGACATGGGGAACGTGCAAAGGTACCGCCTACTGAGGTGTGCGAAATGAATGCACCAGGGCTATCGCCCCTTAATGCGGCGCATGGCGGCGCCTATCCAATACTTGGGTGAACCACGGACCTGCCGGCCAGCAGGCGGGTCCACACCGATGAACACGGATCGCGAGCCTCTCCAGGTATTGGACGCAAAGCCGTGGCCCACATCCTGCATCGCGCATTTATCCGTGTTCATCGGTGTTCATCCGTGGTTGAGAATTCGGAAAAGTCGCGACCGCAGGGCGCGCAAGAGGCAATAGCCCTGATGAATGCGCCAGCTCCGGACCTGGCATCACTACTTACCCTTTACGTTATCATACGATCGATTATTCCGCCAAGGAAGCTCGATCCCCAGAAGGCTCTTAGCGAAGGGTGGCCAAGCGGACATTCTTGGCGATCTTTAGGGCACATAAAGGTGCAATCCGCGTCATCGGTGCATTATTCCCCCACTGCCGTTCTACCTTTCCACCCGCCCATGTTCCTCAAGCGCCTCCTCTACTACCTCAACCCGGCCACGCTTTTCGGCAGGTCCAAGAATGACCTGAATTTGCGGTTCATGCACGGCATCAACCGCATCAGCATCTTTATGTTCCTGATCTGCTTGGCGGTACTGGCGTTGCGCGCTTGCTTGCGCTGAACCGCTGATCCGGGCCACGGTCACTTGCCCATTTCTCCTTCCACGCGCACCACGTGGATGTACTGCTCGCTGCCATTGCCCTCCATGGCCGGCCCCGTGCGCAACGTGGCCGTGATGCGCACCCGCAAGGGCGTGGGTGGGTCTTTCACGTTGCGGGTGTAAAGCCGTTCCAATTCCAACCCGGCGCCCGCCTTGCCAGCCCCGTCCATGGCCACCGGGTACGGAACAGCGCTTCCATCCGGCGTGAAGTTGTGCGAATCCGCATAGTACACGTATCCGCCGTTCAGGTGCATGGCCCCGATGGGGAAGCTGTCCACCCGTTCAATGGAATACGACAGCGGACTCTCGATCGGTTTGCCGTCTTGATCCAGCGGGTCCAAGCGGTTGCGGTTGTGCTTCCACAGGCGGGGCACGCCGTCCGTGAACAAGGTGAGCGTTCCATTGGCCGCGGTCCACCGGCCGATCTGGCCAAAGGGAATGCTGTCCCTGTCCAAGTACTGGTCGGTTTCCACGTAGGTGCTGTCGGCGCGCAGGTGCAGGCGGGTCACAATGCCGGGGCAGTCCGCGCAGGGCACGGTGTCCATGTAAAATCCTGGCCAGTCGCTTACGCTGAGCGTGGCAACGGTGTCCTGATGCGGAACAACCTCCTTGGGTTCCGTTTCCGGGGTTCCGCAAGCTGCAAGTGCCAAAACTGCGGCAATAGGGCCAAGGGCTTTCATGATTAGGCAAAGGAACAACGCCTGCCGTCCATCTTTGTGCGCCATGCATGGTATTATTCTCCTGCCCGCCTTCTATTTCGGCACCGTGGAACATTATGCCCTCATTGCTGAAAGCAATGGCATGGTGATCGACGCGGGCGGGCACTATGAGCGGCAGAGCTACCGTTCGCGCACCACACTCCCTGGCCCCAACGGGCGGCAGGACCTGAACGTGTGCATTGCCCGGCGCAGCGGTGAAAAGATGCCCATGCACACCGTGGGCCTGAGCTATGCGGAGCCGTGGCACCACCGGCACCTGCAGGCCATTCGCAGCACCTACGGGCAAACACCGTGGTTCATCCACTACATCAATGAACTGGAGGCCCTGTTGGGCCAACGCCACGAAAGCCTGCTGGCGCTGGACCTCGCCACCCTCCGCCTGATCCTGAAATGGCTGGGACTTCAAGTTCCGGTGGAAGTGCGCATGGAGCACGTGGAAGATGCAAGCGGCATGCTGGACCTGCGCCACAGCCTGCACCCCAAGAAACCGTTGCCCGCCAGCGTGCCACCGGTGGAACCCTATCCGCAAGTGTTCGCGGACCGGCATGGTTTCATGGGTCGTGTGTGCATCCTGGACCTGCTGATGAACACGGGACCCCGGGCAGCAGGAATCTTGAAGGGAATGGCCGGATAGGCCCGCTGCTACTGTGGCAAGGCTAATTGGTTCTGGAGCAAGGCCTGGGCATGGCGCTGCACCACGCTTTCCAATTTCAGCCGCATCGAGTCCGCAACGGAGTGCTCACTTGCGGTAAGGTCGTGCCGGAACAATGTGTCGCTCTTGTAGGCGTACAAACCTTTGGCCGCTTCCCCGTTGAAGAAGAGGAGCCGGTCGTCTTCAATGATCTGGTACTGGCCGTTCAGGTATTGCGTGGCGTAAGGCACACGGTCGTGCTTGAAGAGGCTGCGGCCAAAGCAGTTCACGCTGCCTTCAAAACCTGTGAGGTCAAGAATGCTTGGAAGAATGTCCATGTGCTGGGCCACGGTGCTGTCGCGGCCGCTCAGGCTGCCGTCCGGCCGGAAGAGAATGATGGGCACGGCAAAGCGGCCTGCGGCGTTGGTGTACCACGGTGGGTGAACATTGTACAGGTAGGTGTGGTCGCCGGTGATGACGAAGAGCGTGTTTCGGTACCACGGGCTGCTTTCCGCTTTCTTAAAGAACCGGCGCAAGGCCATGTCCGTGTAGCCCAAGGATTCATGGATATCCTGCGTGCCCTTGGGGAAATGGCCCTTCCATTTGGCAGGTATCGGAAATGGATCATGCGAGGAAAGCGTGAAGACGGCGGAGCAGAACGGCGTTTTCTCCGCATCCAGCTTGTGGGCGAAGTATTGCAGGAACTCTTCGTCGAAGATGCCCCAGTGCCCGTCGTAGTCCGCGTTGTTGCCGTATTCATTGCGGCCATAGTAGCGGTCGAAGCCGGCGGCACGGCTGAAGGAATCAAACTTGTATTCGCCGTTCAGCCCGCCATGGAAGAAGGACGTGGAGTAGCCGTTCTGCTTCATGCGTGTGCCGAGGCCGTCCAAGCGGTTGTCCATGTACGCCGTGTTCATGAAGGCATCGTCGGTGAAGGAGGGAATGCCGGCCAGGATGGCGCACATGCTTTTGTTGCTGCGTTCGGCATTGGCAAAGGCATTGTCAAACACCAGTGAACGCTGCGCCAGTGAATCGATGAACGGCATGTATCCCCGGACGTGGCTCAATGAGCCAAGGTATTCACGGCCCATGCTTTCCACGATGATGAGCACCACGTTCTCCCTGCGGTCGGTGCTGTCCTTGCGGATCTCATAGCGCAAGGGCATGCGGCGATCGAGTTCCGCAGGCGTGAACCAATGGCGCTGACGCACCTCAGGGGTTGCCAGGGAGTAGCCGAAGGTGAACGCGGAATTGGTGACCAACGGGGAAAACGCAACATCCACGTGGTCTGCAGCCGAAGCGGGGGAAAGCCCCTGGTATTGCCAGCCCCCGCGGCCCAGCAGGAGAAACAGGCCCATTGCTGCGGTACTTATGGGCGCTTCCTTCCACCACGGCAAGCCCTGCTGTTTTCCATCGGGCAACCGGGGATAGAATTTCCACAGGAGAACGATCAACAAGGCGAACACGGCCGCGGCCCAGCCGTAGTCCACCATGAAGGAGGGCAGATTGCGCACACCCGCACCGAGCTGGCCGAGCAGGTCGCTGCTGACGCGTTTGTTGTTGAAACCGAAGAAGGCCAGGTCAATGGAGCAGATCAACAGCAGCACGCCGTTGATCACCATGTACACGGCGAACAACACGCGCTGGAACATCCGACCTTGGCGCCAAGGCAACGGGAGTACGTGCAACAGGATGACCGGCGCGTTCCACAGGACCAGCGTGGCCACATCAAACCGGAGGCCTTGGATGGCCACTTGCAGGGCCTGTGCGGCGGTGATCCCCGGAAAATCGGCCCGGTAGATCATAAAGAACAACCAGCGCAGCACACTGAGCATCAGTAGTGGCAGGCCGAACCTCCTTGCCAGCAACCGCCAGTGGATCCATGGGCCGTTCATCGGCTATAGCCGACCGTCTCAGTCCACCTTGAACACCGCGGCATCAATGCCTTTGTTCACCTCGATGGCTGTGGCGTTGAGCGTCATGTCCATGCCGCCTTTCTGGTGCAGCACATGGGGAAAGAGCACGCCGCCCTCCGGCTTGTAATCGCCGTAGTCCGTGACCACCTGCACCCATCCACCGCCTTCCTGCTCCTGGTTTTCCTTGCGGCGCAGCTTCAGGCCGGTCTTCACGTCGTAGTACTCGTCAAATCGCCCGCCGGGCAAGGTTTGCACCTGCACGCGGTAAGCTTTCGTACCGTCAACGTCCACCACGCCGAGCAACTTGGCCACATATTCCAAGTCCGTATAGTGCAGCTCCGGAAAGGTGTAGGCACTCTCGCGCAGCGGGTCCAGCTCAGTGTCGATCAATTCCTTTTCACCGGCCATGCTGCTCAGCTTCCCGCGCGTGCCGTCAAAGGCCAGCTTCTGCAGCAGCATGTCCCCCACTTTCATTTCCATGGCATACATGTTCGGGGTCTTGTTGTACTCCGTCATGGTGGCGGTCATGCCCTGCACGGTGGTGGTGTAGCTCTTGCGCACATCCTTCACCTTTTCCATGGCGGCCTTTCCGCCAATGGCTTTCACGTATGCGTCCAGCACATCCTGCGCGGTCATTCCCGCCGGGGCGGGCGCGGCACCTTCCGTGGGGTCCAGGCGCACCATGTCGCCGTTCACGTCGAAGTCCAGTACATGCCCATCGCCGGCAAGGGGTGCGAGCGTCTTGGCCACTTGCTCCTTGTCTCCCACCACCAGCAGTGTGCAGCTGTCCGGGTGCAGGAAGCGCATGGCGGCCTGCTGCACATTTTCGGCAGTTACCGCATCCAAGCGCTTGAGGTAAGTTTCATAGTGGTCCGGCTTCAGGTTGTTGAGGTAGGTGTTCAGCGCGAAGCGGGCCACGGTGCGCGGGTCTTCCAACGAGCGGGCGAAACTGCCGGCCATGTAGCTCTTGGCCAGTGCGAGCTCGTCCGCTTTCACGGGCGCGTTCCTGATGCCAGCGATCTCGTCCAGCACTTGCGTGGCAGCACTGTCAGTCACTGCGTTGCGCACGCTGCATCCGGCGCTGAACGAGCCGAACCAGCGGTCCGCGTCCAAGCTGGAATAGGCGCCGTACGTATAGCCTTTGTCCTCGCGCAGGTTCTGCATCAGGCGCGCATTGAACACGCCGCCCCCAAGAATGGTGTTGAGCACCTGGGCATCCAGCGCCATCGGGTCGTTGGGCTTCAAGTCCACCGGGAACACCACCTTGATCACGCTCTGTGCGCTGCCGGGGCGGTCCACAAAGGCCACGCGCACCTTGGCGGGCCTGCGGGGCTCCTTGGTGGCGGTGATGATCGGCCCGAGGCCCTTCACCACATCATGTCCCTG
>JAFDZY010000265.1 GCA_018266685.1 Bacteroidota bacterium | reverse complement strand
TAGTTGTCAGTTGTCGGTTGTCAGGGCTGCCTCCGACGATTTCCGACGGACAACGGACAACGGACAACCGACAACTGACAACTACGAACGACGAACTGCGAACTACCCCCCAACCATCCTCAAGCACGAAATGCCCCACCACATCGGCAAGCGAGTCATCATGCTGGGCTACATGGTACACGTAAAGCCCGCCAGCACGCGCACCGGCGAGTGGATGAGCTTCGGCTCGTTCATCGATACCGCAGGCGAGCTGTGGGACAGCACGCAGTTCCCCTCGGTGGCGGCGCGCTATCCGTTCCGCGGGCGCGGCGTGTACCGCCTCACGGGCGTGGTGGAAGAGGAGTTCGGGCATTGCTCGCTGCGCACGCAAAGCCTGGAGAAGTTGCCGTGGAAGGCGGATCCGCGGTATGGGAACAGGTGAGGTGCTCATTCCTCCCCGAAGAAGTCGCTGTCGATGCGCTTGACGGTGTAGGTGCGCCATCCAGTACTTTGCCGCCTTCAAGGTATTTACGCCACGTCATCATGCAGAAGTATTCCGTTAACCAGCATCTCGTTGAAACCGTGCTCGCTTGGGTGAATTCCGGTGAGATCGCCATACCTGAGATCCAGCGGCCATTCGTTTGGGACAGCTCGAAGGTCCGCGACCTGATGGACAGCCTGTACCAAGGCTTCCCCATTGGCTACATCATCGCATGGCGCAATCCCAATGTGCGGCTGAAGGACGGGAGTGTGAGCGAGGGGAAGAAGGTGCTGATCGATGGCCAGCAGCGCATCACGGCGCTCACAGCAGCTATTTTGGGGCAGTACGTAATCGACAAGCACTACCGTAGGGTGAAGATCAGGATCGCTTTTGATCCGATCAATGAGCGCTTCGAGGTGCAGAACCCTGCGATCTTGAAGGACAAGACCTGGCTGCCCGACATTGCCGATGCACTCTCGGGGAAGGTTGGCCTGATCAGGCTCGTGCGTGAATACTCCGCATTGAATCCCGACGTGGAGGAGGAACAGATCGAGCAGTCCTTCTCGCGATTGACGAGCATTGTGAAGAAGCCGATCGGCATGATCGAACTGGTGCCCGAATTGGACATCGAGACCGTGACGGAGATCTTCATCCGGATCAATTCCAAGGGCGTGGTGTTGAGCCAGGCGGATTTCGCGATGAGCAAGATCGCGGCCGACACGACCCATGGCGGCAACGTCCTTCGCAAGGCGATCGATTACTTCAGCCACCTGGCCGTGGCACCCGAGTTCCATGATAAGATCGTGGACCATGATCAAGAGTTTGCACGGACTGACTTCTTCAAGAAGATGGCTTGGTTGAAGAATGAAAATGAGGAACTCTACAACCCGACTTACAACGACGTGATCCGTGTTGCATTCACCTCCCAGTTCAATCGCGGGCGACTTTCGGACCTGGTCAGCCTGTTGTCCGGGAGGAATTTCGAGACCCGTGTGTACGAAGAAGCGATCATGGCGGATTCCTACAAGCGCTTGACGGATGGCGTCAACAGCTTCATTGGCGAAACGAACTTCAAGCGGTTCCTGATGATCATCAAGTCCGCCGGCTTCATTTCATCGAAGCTTATCCGCTCCATGAACGCGATCAACTTCGCCTACATCGTGTACCTGAAGCTGCGCGACCAGGGCGTGAACCAAGTGGCGATTGAACAGTATGTGCGCAAGTGGTTCGTTTACTCGATCTTGACCGGACGCTACTCGGGTGCCCCGGAAAGCCTGTTTGACTTCGATATCCGGCAGATCACCCAGAAGTCCATGGGGGAATACTTGCAGGAGAAGGAGGAAGGGGAGCTGTCGGAGGCATTTTGGAATGCTTCGCTGCCCCAGAGCATGGATACATCGGTGGCAAGTAGCCCCTATTTCCATGTGTTCCTTGCCGCACAGGTGAAGGCGAATGACAAGGGATTCCTGTCCAGCGATGTGCTGGTCGGAGACCTGGTCGAACTGCGTGGCGACATTCATCACCTGTTCCCGAAGGACTATCTGAAGAAACATGGCATTGCCCGTGGGCAGTACAACCAGATCGCCAACTACGTGTACATGCAGTCCGAGGTGAACGTCAAGGTGGGCAACAAGCCACCGGTAGAGTACTTTGGGATTATTCGGGAACAGATCCAGCGCAACGATCGGCAGATCAGCGGGATCGTTACAGAACAGGACCTCTTGAGCAATTTGGAGGCGAACTGCGTGCCTGCGGGAATCATGGAAATGAGCATTGATGATTACCCGGGATTCCTACTGGAACGGAGGAAGTTGATGGCGCTCAAGATCAAGGAGTACTACAGCACGTTGTGATCCCCCGCGAACCCGCGTGAGGGGGCGCAGCGGCAGCCTATCGTGCTATCTTTGGTCGTCCTTGTTCCGCATCATGACCGCCATCGACCTCCGCGCCGAGATCCTGCAACTGCTCCAGAAGGAGGAGAGCACTGGCTTGTTGGAGCGCATCCGGTCCTTGCTGAAGCGACAGCAGGATACCGAAGGGTTGAGTGATGAAGAACTCGCTGAGCTGTGTGAGATCGAGCGCCGCCAGGAGAGTGGTGAGGATGCATACGTGAGCATGGAGGAAGCCCTGCGCATGGCACGTGGCGCCTTGAAGGAATGACGTACCGGTTGCGCGTCCGGGCCATTGCGGTGCGCGAGTTCTCGGCAGTTGCCATT
>JAFDZY010000264.1 GCA_018266685.1 Bacteroidota bacterium | reverse complement strand
CGTAGGTTCGAGTCCTACCCCCGCTACCAAGGAAGCCCGACCGCAAGGTTGGGCTTCCTCACTATAGGCAATGCGCTATTGGGTTTACGCACTGTATTCCGAGAGGTACGACAAGATCTATGTCGGGGAGAGTTCCGATGTGGAGGACCGCTTCATCTCCCACAATGAGAAGGCCACCAAGGGCTGGACCATCCACTATCGGCCCTGGAAGATCCTTTACACGGAGGAATGCGCGGGACGCAGCGATGCAAGAAAACGGGAAAAGCAGTTGAAATCAGGCGCAGGCCGGGAGTTCTTGAGGTCGCTGTTGGGGAAAAAGGACCAAGAAGGCGGATGAAGATCTTATCTTCGCCTCGCCAACACCCAAGGGCAGATGGTAGCTCGTCGGGCTCATATCCGCCGTACAGCGGACGTAGGTTCGAGTCCTACCCCCGCTACCACGGAAGCCCGACCGCAAGGTTGGGCTTCGCTTTTAATGACCATGGAACACCGCGCGGGCTACGTAAACATCATTGGCAGGCCAAATGTGGGCAAGAGCACCCTGCTCAACGCATTGCTTGGCGAAAAGCTGGTGATCGTAAACCCCAAGGCACAAACCACGCGGCACCGCATCCTTGGCATCCTCAACGGTGATAACCACCAGCTCATTCTTTCGGACACGCCCGGCATCCTGGAGCCCGCTTACAAGCTGCAGGAAAGCATGATGAAGGCGGTGGACGAGGCCCTGCAGGATGCCGATGTTCTTATCGTGATGGTGGAGATGGGCGAAACACCGGCCAAGGCGGAAGAACTGCTGCGGCGTGCCCGCCGGTTCAATGGGCGTTTGCTGGTGCTGATCAACAAAGTGGACCTTGGCGATGAAGCGGGCCTGAACGCGGCCTTTGAAGCATGGCACGCTGCTTTTCCGGAGGCGGATGTCCTGCCCGTTTCAGCACTTCACGGCCTGCACATCAATGAGCTGCGCAGCAAGCTCATCGGCCTGCTGCCGGTGCATCCGCCGTATTTCCCCAAGGATGAGCTGAGCGACCGCGACATGCGCTTTTTCGTCAGTGAGCTGATCCGCGAAAAGATCCTGGCCATCTACAAGCAGGAGATCCCCTACAGCGCCCAAGTGGTGGTGAACAGCTTTGAGGAAGGCCCGGAGATCACCAAGGTGCAGGCGGACGTGATCGTGATGCGCGAAAGCCAGAAAGGCATCATCATCGGCAAGGGCGGCGGCGCCCTGCGCCAGCTGGGCACCGAGGCCCGCAAGGCCATTGAGCGCTTCATCGGGCGCAAGGTCTTCCTGGACCTCAAGGTAAAGGTGGATGAGGATTGGCGCGGTGATGAAAGAAAGCTGCGCCGTTACGGATACTGAACAAGCAGCCCCCCCGACACCCATGGCCAATATCGTTGCCATTGTAGGCCGCCCCAATGTGGGCAAGAGCACCTTCTTCAACCGGCTAGTTGAAAGCCGCGTGGCCATCACCACCTCCACTGCGGGCACCACGCGGGACCGGCATTACGGTGAAGCGGAATGGAACGGAAGGCATTTCACCGTGATCGACACAGGAGGCTACGTGCAGGGCAGTGATGATGTGTTCGAGGCCGAGATCCGCAAACAGGTGGAGCTGGCCATCGACGAAGCCGACAGCATCCTATTCCTGGTGGATGTGCGGGAAGGGATCACCGGCATGGACCAAAGCGTGGCAGGCATGTTGCGGCGCTCCAAGAAGCCGGTGTTCCTGGTGGCCAATAAAGTGGACACCAATGACAAGGAAGCATATGCAGCCGAGTTTTACGGCCTTGGCCTCGGAGAAGTGCACTCCATCAGCGCCCAAAGCGGTGCCGGCACGGGGGACTTGCTGGATGAGCTGGTGAAAGGCTTTGCAAAACCGGCGCCGGAGGTGAAGGATGAACGACCGCGGATCGCCATCGTTGGGAAGCCCAACGTGGGCAAGTCCTCCCTGCTGAACACACTGCTTGGGGCCGACCGGAACATCGTGACCCCGGTTGCGGGCACCACGCGGGACAACATCAACACGCACTTCAAAGGCTTCGGGTTCGATATTACCCTGGTGGACACGGCGGGCATCCGCCGCAAGGGCAAGGTGGATGATGAGATCGAGTTCTACAGCGTGCTGCGCAGCGTGCGTGCCATAGAGGAAAGCGATGTTTGCCTGCTGCTTGTGGACGCCCAGGATGGCGTGAACCACCAGGACCTGAACATCTTTTCCATGATCGAGAAGGGCGGGAAGGGCGTAGTGGTGGTAGTGAACAAATGGGACCTGGTGGAGAAGGATACAAAAACCGCCAAGAACTATGAGGAAGAGGTACGCAAGCGGTTATCACCATTCACCGACCTGCCGATCGTGTTCACCTCTGTTGCTGAAAAGCAGCGCATTCACAAGGCGTTGGAACTCGCCATGCAGGTATATGCCAACCGTTCCCAGCGCATACCCACGCGCAAGCTTAATGATGTGATGCTCCCTGAAATTGAACGGATGCCCCCTCCGATGTACAAGGCCAAGGCGGTCCACATCAAGTATGTTACCCAACTGCCCGGCGTGGTGCCCGCATTTGCATTTTTCTGCAACCTGCCGCAGTACGTAAAGGACAGCTACACGCGCTTTTTGGAGAACAAATTGCGGCAGCATTTCAATTTTACCGGAGTACCCATCCGGGTGTTCTTCAGGAAGAAGTAGTATTTCCGGTTGGCCGGTCCCCTGTTTGTGCGGTTGCCTGAAGATTTGCAGCGGCACGGGCCATGAAATGCCCGGCTCAAACGGCGGCGCTGCGGCAGGAGAGGCTGAAATGGCCTGCCCTGCTTGGATCTTATTAACGCTCCGGGGAAATTTGCGGCTGGGCGGCGTTTCGCGTTCCGGTTACATTTGTCGCCCTTGTCAATAGACCACATACGATGAAGAAGTTCTTGTTCGGGGCAGCCCTATGTCTTTTGGCCGTTGTGGCCAATGCCCAATCGGAACCGGCCGACCCCATTTTGATGACGGTGGACGGCAAACCGGTGCTGCGCAGCGAGTTTGAATCGATCTACAAGAAGAACAACAAGGACGCACCCGTCACCAAGCATGCCCTGGATGAATACCTGGACCTCTTCATCAACTACAAGTTGAAGGTGCGCGCTGCCGAAGCGCTCGGCATGGACACGGCCGCCAAGTTCAAAAGCGAACTGGAAGGATACCGCAAGCAATTGGCGCGTCCCTACTTGATCGATCGCGGCCTGAACGACCACCTGATGCAGGAGGCATACGACCGGTCCACGGAAGAGATCAGGGCCAGCCACATCCTGGTGAAGCTGCCAGAGAACCCCACGCCTGAGGATACGCTTGCCGCGTGGAAACGCATCAATGCACTGCGCGCCCGGGTGGTGGGCGGCGAAGATTTTGCGGCAGTGGCCAAGGGCAAGGGTGGAAGCGATGACCCCAGTGCTGCCAGCAATGGGGGCGATTTGGGCTATTTCAGCGTGCTTCAAATGGTGTACCCGTTCGAAACGGTGGCCTATAAGACACCCGTGGGCCAAGTAAGCCAACCGGTACGCACCAAGTTCGGCTACCACATCATCAAGGTTGCTGACCGGCGTCCGGCGCACGGGGAGATCAAGGTGGCCCACATCATGATCCGCTCCACCAGTGAGGACAGTCCCGAGAAGCAGGCTGCTGCGGAAAAGAAGGCGGAAGAGGCCTACGCGCAGATCAAGAGCGGCCAGATCACCTTCGCCGATGCAGCCCTGAAGTACAGCGATGATGGCGCCACCAACACCAAGGGCGGCGAACTGCCGCCTTTCTCCACCGGCAAAATGATCCCTGAATTTGAGGTGAAGGCGTTTTCCCTGCAAGCGGACGGCGATGTCACCCCTCCGTTCAAAACCCAGTACGGCTGGCACATCATCAAGCGGCTTAGCTACACACCACCGCCCAGCTATGAGGAGGCAAAATCCGAGCTGAAGACCAAGATTTCCCATGACAGCCGGGCGGAGATCACGCGCAAGAAGTTCCTTGCCGACCTCCGCAACGAGTACCACTACAAGGATTTCCCGAAGAACCTGGTCCCGGTGGAGAAGGCGCTGGACACCACCGTGTTCAGGAAAGGGGCCATGATCATGGATACGCTGTTGCGCAAGGATGCGGACAAGGCAGTGGTGGTCCGCAAGGGACTGAAATATGACCGCACCTTGATGGGCACACTGAAGAACGGCAAGCTCGCTGGCAACTTCAGCCGGAAAGAGGAAATCGTGTCATTGAACCCCAATGACACCGTGGTGGTGCGCGACGTGGAGCAAGGCTGGGTGAACGACAAGGCCAAGAACGCCAAGTTGAACAAACCCGTCTTCACGATCGACGGCAAGAGCTACAGCCAACTGGACCTGCTGGACTACATCCAGTCCAAGCAGCGCAGGGAAACGGTGCAGCCCATGGCGGATTATGTTAAGGGACGCTTCGCGGATTTCGTGGATGACCAATTGCTGGCCTACGAGGACTCCCGCTTGGAGGAAAAGTATCCGGAGTTCAAGATGCTCATGAAGGAGTATCGGGACGGCATCCTGCTTTTTGAGCTGACGGACGAAAAGGTGTGGAGCAAGGCAGTGAAGGACACGGTGGGCTTGGAGAGCTATTACCAAGCGCACAAGTTCGACTTCATGTACCCGGTGCGCTACGACGTGGACATCTATACTTGCGCAAATGCCAACGTGGCCAAGCAAGTGCGCGGCCTGTTGAAAAAGGGGAAACCGGCAAAGGACGTACTTGCGGTGGTAAACAAAACAGATTCTACCGCACTTTCCATTGAAAGCGGCACCTTCTCAAAAGAAGACAAGCCCTTGCTGAAGAATGTGTCACTGCCGGGCTTGACCGCCGATACCACCATGGACGGCAAAGTGGTTTTTGCGGACCTGAAGAAAGTGGTGCAACCTGAGCCGAAACCGCTGAACGAAGCCCGTGGCCTGGTAACGGCAGCCTACCAGGACCAATTGGAGAAAGACTGGATCAAGGACCTGCGGGCCACTTATCCCGTTAAGGTGAACCAGGACGTGCTTTACAGCATTAAGTGATCCATGGCGAGGCGCTCCGGCGAAACGGCAATGGGAAGGGCGGCGATCTTCGCCGCCCTTCTCCTTGCATCTTGCGGAGCCAACAGGGACAAGGCGGACCGCATAGTGGCCCAGGCCTATGACGATAAGCTGTACTGGAGCGACCTGCGGCCCGTGATCCCGATGGGAGCCTCCCCGGAGGACAGCGCTGCCATAGCACGGCGGTTCCTGGACAACTGGGCAAGGGACCACGTGATGCTCCACATGGCGCAGCAAAACCTGGACCAGCGTCAGTTGAACGTGGAAGAACGCATCAAGGCCTACCGGGAATCATTGCTCACCTTTGCCTACGAGCAGGCACTGGTGCAGCAGAACTTGGATACCGTGGTCAGTGGCTCGCAGATCCAGGATTACTACGACAAGAACATTGCAAACTTCCAGCTCAAGGACAATATCGTGCGCGTCCGGTGGTTCAAATTGCACGGCAACGACAAGAAACTCCTGGCGCGCGTGGAGCAGCTCTGGCGGAGCACTGACGGGGAGGACACCCATAAGTTGGAGGTGCTTTTGGCCCAAAGGGGCACCACCATCACGGATACGCACGACAATTGGATGGAATTCAGCGTGCTCCAACAACAGGTGCCCCTCACCCCGGACAATCCCACCGATTGGCTCCAGCGTCAAGGCAAAGTGATCGTGAAAGATCCAAACGGTACTTACTTCGTGGACATTTTCGACCACCGGTTAAAGGACAGCACCTCACCGATCGACCTGGTTGAACCGCAGATACGTGCCATCATCATCAACCAGCGCAAGCTCAAACTTGTGGAACGCTTGCGCGAGGAACTGTACAACAATGCCTTGGCCAATAAGGATGTCCGTTTCCCTTGATTGTTACGCCGCCCTGTTGGGCTTGGTCCTGTGCGGCAACAGCATTGCCCAGGCCCCGGTGCAGTCGCCTGCACCTCCGGGGAAATACATCGATGGCGTGATCGGCAACGTGGCGGGGCGGATCATTTTATACAGCGACCTGGCCGGGCGCCTGGAGCAGGCCAGGCAAGGCGGGGAGAAGGTTACCGATTCCCTGGCATGCAACGAGTTCGAGGACTTGCTGTACCAGCAATTGCTGCTGGAGCAGGCGCGCATTGACAGCGTGGTGCCGGACGAGAACCAAGTAGGCGCGGAATTGGACCGCCGCATTGCCTATTTCGAGCAACAGATCGGCGGACGCGAGAAACTGGAGAAATTCTACGGCAAAAGCATCACCGAGATCAAGGCGGACTTCCACGACCAGGTAGCCGAACAATTGCTGAGCCAGCAGATGCAGCAAAAGATCACCGGGGATGCCCGTGTTACGCCCAAGCAGGTGGAGCAGTTCTTCCGCGAGATCCCCAAGGACAGCCTGCCGTTCATCAATGCGGGCGTGGAATACGCACGCATCTCCGTGTATGCCAAACCAACGGAAGAGGAGGATCGCAAGGTGAAACTGAAGCTGGAGGAATACCGGGATGCCATTGTTACCGGGAAGAAGGACTTCTGCACCGTGGCCATCCTTTACAGCGAAGATCCGGGTTCTGCGGCTCAATGCGGGGAGCTGGGCATGGTGCCCTTGGGCGTAATGGTGCCCGAATTTGATGCCGTGGCCATGAGCTTGAAGGACGGCGAAATCTCCCCTGTGTTCAAGACCAAGTACGGCTACCACATCATGGAGATGATCGAGCGCAAAGGGGAGCAGTACAACGCAAGGCACATCCTGTTGATCCCCAAAACATCTCCTGTGGACCTGCAAGCGGCCAAGGACCGGCTGGACAGCCTGATGACCTTGGTGCGTGACGGAAAATTGGAGTTTTCCAAAGCCGCATCGGATGACAATGATGACGATGACACCAAGGGCACCAACGGTGTTGTCATGGAACCCACCAGCAACAGCCCGCACTGGGCTATTGGCGACCTGGACCAAAAAACTTTTCTGGTGCTGGACAAGCTTCAGGCAGGCCAGATCAGCCAGTCCTTGGCCTTCGATGATCCCAACGGCAATCAGGGCTTCCGCGTGTTCCGCCTGTTGAAGCGCACGCAACCCCACCGCATGAACCTTACGGAGGATTATCCGCTTGTGCAGCAGGCGGCGGAAGCCAAGTTGCGCCAGCACAATGTGGACAACTGGGTGAAGGAGAAGTTGAAGGATACCTACGTGAACATCATACCGGCCTACCGGGGTTGCAAGTTCGACCATCCTTGGCCTGTTGCACAAACACCAGAACCCTGAGGCCTGCGGGCCGAACAGAACATGAGCGGAGAAATCAACGACGTGAAGGCGGTGGAGGAGTTCGCCGTGAAGTACAAGCAGCTCAAAGCGGAGATCGGCAAAGTGATCATCGGCCAGGACAAAGTGGTGGATGATGTGCTCATAGCCATTTTCAGCCGGGGCCATTGCCTGCTGGTGGGCGTTCCCGGCCTGGCCAAAACGCTGCTGGTAAACACGGTAGGCAGGGCGCTTGGGCTCAGCTTCAACCGCATCCAGTTCACGCCGGACCTGATGCCAAGCGACATCATCGGTTCGGAGGTCCTGGACCAGGACCGCCAGTTCCGCTTTGTAAAAGGACCGCTGTTCGCCAACATCATCCTGGCGGACGAGATCAACCGTACACCGCCCAAAACGCAGGCAGCCCTGTTGGAGGCCATGCAGGAACAAGCGGTGACTGCCGCCGGAAATACCCTGAAGCTACCGGAGCCGTTCTTCGTGCTCGCCACCCAGAACCCCATTGAACAGGAGGGAACCTATCCATTGCCTGAAGCACAGTTGGACCGTTTCATGTTCAACATTTGGGTGGATTACCCCAATTACCAGGATGAATTGGCCGTGGTGAAAGCCACCACGGGTGGAAGCACAGCTGAAGTGAAACCGGTGTTGAACCGCGACGAGATCATGTTCCTGCAAGGCTTGGTACGGCGGATCCCGGTGCCCGACAATGTGATGCAATATGCGGTAAAACTGGCCACGCGCACGCGCCCCGGCCTGCCGGACGCACCGCAGGTCATCAAGGACCATGTGAGCTGGGGGGCGGGCCCGCGGGCAAGCCAATACTTGGTGATCGGCGCCAAGTGCCACGCGTTGGTGCGCGGCCGGTTCAGCCCGGATATTGAAGATGTGCAAGCCGTTGCGGAGCCCATCCTGCGGCATCGGTTGGTGCGCAATTACAAGGCCGAGGCCGAAGGGGTGACCGCTGAGCGGATCATCCGGGAACTGCTCTGAACGGCGCATCCATTCCCCGAGCTAGGCCGGTTGCGATCCCAAGCCTGGCACCATTTGTTGCATTGGCTTCCCCGGTTTTGCCGAAACTTGGCTGGGTCCCGGGACCAAGTTCACACAATTCACCCCAGCCCATGCACATGCGTCCATTCATGTTCGTTGCGTACTTCTGCCTTGCAGGGACCTCCATTGCCCAAGCACCGCAGGTTTGGCAACAGGAATCGCTATCCTCCGTTCCCCGCGCCGGCAGGTACATTTTACCCCGGCATGCAATGGGCTACCTGCTGGACGTGGAGACCCTGCGCCAGCAATTGAACGTAGCGGTAAAAGGCACTCTTCAACAATTGCCGTCGGCGCAATCCTTGGTGGACCTGCCCATGCCCAATGGCGGGTTCCAACAATTCCGCTTCATGGAAACACCGGTGATGCAACCGGAGTTGGCGGCCCGTTATCCCGAAGTGCGCACTTTCACCGGTGTGGCAATTGGGGATCCGTGTGTCCGGGTGAAATTCGACCTCACGCCCGCCGGCTTCCATGCCATGGTGACCGGTTTGTCGCAGGGCGATGCGTTCATTGACCCGGTGTCCATGGGCAACAACGTGAAACATCAGGCGTATTGGAAAAAAGACCTTGTGGCCCGTGCGGACGGGGCAGCAATGACGTGCGGCTATGATGCGGTGAACGATGTGCCCCATGCCATGCAGCAAACAGCGCAATGGCTGGCACAAACCGGGAACAACCGCACCGGCGATTGCCAGTTCCGCACTTACCGGCTGGCCTTGGCCTGCACCGGGGAATACGCCAATTTCTTCGGGGCAACTGGCTCCAACAAGGCCCCGGCGGTAGCTGCTATGGCCACTACCCTCAACCGTGTGAACGGCGTGTACGAAAGGGATGCAGCGCTCACCATGGTGCTCGTTGGCAACGATGACCAGCTCATTTTCACCAACCCTGCCACGGATGGATATACCAACGATGATGGTGGCACCATGCTGGACGAGAACCAGACCAAATGCGACGCGGTGATCGGAAGTGCCAACTACGACATTGGGCACGTGTTCAGCACCGGTGGCGGCGGCGTGGCCTACCTCAATTCCCCTTGCACGGATTACAAAGCGGGTGGCGTCACCGGCTTGGACGCGCCTGTGGGCGACCCGTTCGACATTGATTACGTGGCCCATGAAATGGGGCACCAATACGGCGGCAATCATACGCAGAACAATGACTGCAACCGGGCATACCCGGCATCGGTGGAAGTAGGCAGCGGCATCACCATCATGGGCTATGCCGGGGTATGCTCCCCAGACGTGGCTCCGCACAGCATTGCCATGCTCGGCGGGTACAGCCTTGAGGAGATCCATGCCAACATCACGGAAGGAAACAGCAGCACCTGTCCCGTAACCGTGCCCTTGGTCAATGTGGCGCCCGCGGTGAATGCGGGCCCGAACTACACCATCCCCAAGGGCACGCCCTTCGTGCTCACCGCAACGGGGACGGATGCCGACCAGCAGGACAGCCTGACCTACAGTTGGGAGCAAATGGACGCACAACCTTCCACCCAGCCTCCTGTGGCTACCAGCAACAACGGTCCGAACTTCAGGCCTTGGCTTCCTTCCGCTTCGCCCCAACGCTGGGTGCCGCAGTTGCCCGTCGTGTTGTCCGGCATTAACCCTTCCCCCAATTGGGAAGTCCTCTCCAATGTGGCACGGAACTACCACTTCCGCGTAACCGTGCGCGACAATGCCACCGGAGGGGGCTGCAATGCACAGGACAACATGCAGGTGAACGTGAGCGGGTCCACGGGCCCCTTCATGGTCACCCAGCCCAACACGGCGGTCTCTTGGACGGCGAACAGCAGCCGTACCATCACGTGGGATCCGGCCGGAACCACGGGCGCCCCGGTGAGCTGTGCCAACGTGGACATCTTGCTCAGTACCGATGGTGGCCTTTCCTGGCCATTCACGCTGGCCTCAGGAACAGCCAACGATGGATCGGAGGCCATTACCTTGCCGAACGCACAAACCACGGAAGCCCGCGTCATGGTGCGGGCCAATGGAAACATTTTCTATGATGTCAGTAATGTGAACTTCTCCATTGTTTCGCCCGCGCAGGTGCTCTTGAACGTGAAGCTTTGGCTGGAGGGGCCCAACGCAACGGGCGGCCTTATGAATGACAACCTGCGGTCCGCAGGCTTGTTGCCACTGGAGGAGCCTTACACGGGTATGGGTTTTTCGCAGGCCGGCAATGGGGGAGGAGAGACCTGCGGGCCGGCCGTGCTGGCGGTTACCGGTCCGGATGCCATTGTGGATTGGGTGCGGATCGAGCTGCGCAATTCTGGATTACCGGCCAACGTGCTGTATACCCGTCAAGCGCTGCTTCAGCGAGACGGGGATGTGGTGGACACGGACGGATTTTCACCAGTGTCCTTCGAGGCCCCTGCCGGTGCCTACTACATCGCTGTTCGGCACCGCAACCACTTGGGCTGCATGACCGCCGCCACAGTTTCCCTCGGTGCGGTGGTTACCAGCCTGGACCTGACCTCGGCGGCGACCGCAACGTATGGCACCGAGGCACGCAAGCCATTGGACGGCAAGATGATGCTGTGGGCGGGCAATGCACGGTTGGACAGCAAGCTCGCATACACCGGCGCACAAAATGATCGGGACGTGATCATCAATATGCTTGGTGGCCTGGACCCAACCAGCTCAATTGCCGGTTACTATTCAGCGGATGTAACCATGAACGGCCTGGTGCAATACACCGGAGCCGGCAATGACCGCGACCCGATCCTCCCAAACCTACAGGGAAACCTGCCTACCAGCTTAAGGCTGGAACAGCTTCCCTGAGCCTTGGGGCCGAGTCGGGATTTTCCTTTCGACCAGCGTTGATCTTGGTTGGATGAATGGGGAAATAATCAAGTTGGATTTGACATTTGGCCCTTGCCCCGGTTAGTTTCGCATTTCCTGTCCTCCATGAACATGAAGCAGAACTCTACCCTCGTTGCATACTTGTTGCTGGCCCCTGTGATTTCCTTCGGGCAATCTTACACGCTGAGCACCGGCATCCTGTCCAACCAAAGTGCCCATTCAGGTGGTTGCGTGGGCATTGCGGACATGGATGGGGATGGCTACGACGACCTGATCCTGCTGGACCAGAGCAAGCATCTCTACATCGATTACCAGGGCTCGAACGGAACGTATACGAGCTATGACATGGGGCAGGCCTCTTCCAGCCAGCAGTGGGGCATGGCTGCAGGCGACGTGGACAATGACGGCCACAAAGATTTCTTCAGCGGAGGCTCCAATGATGGGGTGCACTTTCTGCGGATGTCCGGCAGGGGCCAAGCTGCTTCATGGGCCAGCTTGAACAACGGCAGCATGTTCATGCAGTGCGCCAACATGGCGGACATTGACAACAACGGATGGTTGGATGCCTTCGGTTGCCACGATAATGGGGCCCCGCGCATTTGGTTGAATGATGGCGCGGGCAATCTGGCGTACAACAACTACGTGGATTTCAGCACCACGCCCTCCAGCGACATGAGCGGCAACTATGGCAGCGTGTTCATCGATTTTGACAATGACGGTGACCTGGATTTCTTCATTGCCCACTGCAGGCAAGGCGTGAACAATTCAGCCGATCCGCGCCGTTGGAACAGGCTGTTCGTCAATGACGGCACCAACCATTACACCGACCAGGCATTGACGTTTGGCGTGCAAAACCGGGAGCAATCATGGACCACTGATTTTGGCGACGTGGACAATGACGGCGACTTGGACATGGTGGTCACCAACCACAGCACCACCATGCAGTTCTTCGTGAACGACGGCACCGGCCATTACACCGATGCCACCGCCGGTAGCGGGCTGGCGGTGACGGCGGCATTCCTGCAATCGAAGTTCGAGGACCTGGACAACGACGGCTTCCTGGACCTGATCACCGCCGGTAATTTGGGCAGCAGCGCCGAATTTTATTTCCACGGCAACGGGGATGGCACCTTTACCTCCATGCCGGGCATGTTGCCGGAACCATCCGCGCGCAACCTGCAGACCTTTGCATTGGGCGATATGAACCACGATGGCTTCATTGATGTGTATGCCGGTTACGGTTCCGGCTACGTGACCCCAAGCACCACGAAGCGGGACGAATTGTACCTCAACAACGGAAATGCAAACCACTTCCTGAACTTCAACTTGGAGGGAGTGAACAGCAACCGTGACGGCGTAGGGGCGCGTGTAACGCTTTATGGGCCTTGGGGCAAGCAGATCCGGGAGGTGCGTGCAGGCGAGAGCTACGGCATCGTTTGCTCATTCACATGCCACTTCGGGCTTGGGGCCAACAACATGGCCGATTCCGCCATCGTGCATTGGCCTTCGGGCACGGTGGACAAGTACTACGGCCTGGCTGCGGACCAATGGATCACCACCAACGAAGGCGAAACCCGCACATCCATGGTGGCCGCCAAAGCAATATTGGACGGCCCCTATGTGCAGGGCACCGGCCTGATGGGCGATGCCCTGCGCACCCAAGGGCTTGTACCAACCACAGACCCCTATCCTGCCTTGGGCTATACACCGGTAGGTGCAGATATTGCCCACCGCCTCTCCCCAAGCGTGCTGAACGTTTCCGGGAACGATGCGATCGTGGATTGGGTATGGTTGGAACTCCGCAATGCTTCCAATACGTCCACCATTGTGGCTGCGCGGGCTGCACTGCTGCAACGGGATGGGGATGTGGTGGACCTTGACGGGAAGAGCCCAGTCAGCATGCACTTGGCGAACGGTTCATACAACCTTGCAATTCGGCACCGCAACCACTTGGGTGCAATGACCTCGGCAAGCTTTGCGCTCAATGGCACGGCAACCACGGTTGACCTGCGTTCGCCGGCCACGGCTACTTGGGGCACGAATGCCCGGAAGACCGTCGGATCCTCCATGGCACTTTGGTCCGGCGAAACCACCGGCGACCACTCGATCAAGTTCACGGGCATTGGAAATGACCGCGATGCGGTGCTTTCAGCCATAGGAGGTGCGACGCCCACGGCAACTGCATCGGGATACCTGCGCACGGATGTAAATTTGGACGGCTTTGTCCGCTTCACCGGCATTGGCAATGACAGGGACCCCATCCTGGTAAACATTGGCGGGTCCTCACCCACGGCCGTGGCGGTTGAACAATTGCCTTGACCTGTTTTATAGTTCTGCTCCTTCGTGCTTTTTCACATGACATTTACCGGTCTTCGGACACTCCGGCACACATGGTGTTCCCTGTTGTGCAGTGCTTTGCTTCTCCTGGTTGCCGGCACGGCTTCCGCGCAACCGGATGTGCTGCCTTCCTCGGTGGACATTCAACTGGTGCAAGGCACGGCGCCTTCACAGCTCTTGGTGCAGGTCAAACTCCACAGCACCGCCCCATTCGGTGGAATTTTCAGCGCTCTAACCGTCACCATCCGCTACGATGCCGCTTCTGGCGCTGCACTTGGGGCGGGCACAAGCTTCTGCAATGCGTGGAGTTCTTTTTCACCTTCCCCCGTGGTGGTGAACAATGGCATTGCGTACCGGACATACAATGGCTTTGGCTTGAACCGGTTGGAGGATTCCGAATTTGATGGCGGGTGCGGCCTTTCCCTTCCAGTGGAGACTTGGTTCACCATCACAACAATTCCGGTGGGAGGTGATACCTGCACGGCATTCACCGTGGGGAATGATGCGTTCACTGAGGCCCAGAACCGCGACTACTATATTTCCATGGCAGGCATCAACGTTACCGGGCAAGTGAATGGCGGGCCGGTAAACGGAGGCAGTTGTGTGAACGATTGCCTTGGGGTAAGCGGTGGCACTGCGCTGCCGGGAACGCCATGTGATGATGGTGATCCGAATACGGCCGATGACACCTGGGGCAACGACTGCGTTTGCACCGGTACCGCCATTGTCTACGATTGCCCGGGCCTTCAGGCGAACATCGGCGATGCCTGCGACGACGGAAACCCGAACACTGCGGATGACGTGGTAACAGCGGATTGCGTTTGTGCGGGTACTGTGGTCTACGATTGCCCTGACCTGCAGGCGAACATCGGCGATGCCTGCGACGACGGAAACCCGAATACTGCGGATGACGTGGTAACGGCTGATTGTGTTTGCGCGGGCACGATAATCTACGATTGTCCGGACCTGGAAGCGAACATCGGCGATGCCTGCGACGATGGCAACCCGAACACGGCGGATGACGTGGTGACGGCTGATTGTGTATGTGCAGGCACGGTG
>JAFDZY010000263.1 GCA_018266685.1 Bacteroidota bacterium | reverse complement strand
TACTCTTTTACGCCATAAGGTGGGTCAGTTACGATTGCGTGGAGACTATTTTCGGGTAGCCGTCCAAGCCATTCAAAGCAATCTGCGTGAATAATACGAGTGTGCTTGTATGACTGGCTCTGGTAATCGAGTGCAAGGGTTTTTAGATCAACCGCGGCAAGCGTCGATACATCGTCATTTCTCATGGTGGAATTTTACTCCTTGCCGTGCGGTTCGCCACTGTGGTTGATGGCATAGCATAGGGAAGCTTTGCCGTACATCCAGCATGGAGCACAAGCGAAACGGTAGGCGGTCGCCAGGGCAACGATCAGGCGATGGCCTAGCCTCATACCCTACTTGCGATTAAATCGCCCTACATTTCAGGGCCTGGGACTCCCGATCCAGCCCGAGAGCGTATCGACCGCTTCCTTCTCCATACCGATGAACCCGTGCCAGTGCTGCCCAGCGCACACGTCCCCTGTTGGGTTTGCCCCGCCATCGACAAAGATCAGTTTCTTGACAGGTGCATTGCGGAACCCTTTGAAGGCGGCAGGCACCTCGTCTGGTCGGCAGTGAATGCAGGCATCCTTGCTGTGGTGGAACACCAGCACCGGAACCTTGATCGCCGCCAAGTCCTGCTTGGGCACCGCGCCGGGCTTCTTGTAGTTGACCACGCTGGAGGTCAGCACCAGCCCGGCAATCTCGCCTTGCGCATGGACAGCGGTCGCAGTGGCAGAGATCGTGCCCCGGCTGGTGCCGACAATCCAGACAGGTGCGGCGCTTTGGGTCTTCACGAAGTCCAGCACTTTGCGCACGTCAGCCATGTGGGTGTCACTGATACGGTCGGCATAGTCCAGGTCTTCTGAATCACTCGGCCTGCCAAAAATCGCCACGTTGAACCCGTTCGCGGTGAAGTACAGAGCAGATCGCACCAGGAAGTTGTTGCCGGTCGGCTTGCCATCTTCAACCTTGCCGAACCCGCCGCCGCCGCCCGGTAGGAGAAACACCGTGGCTTTCGCATCTGGCGCAGCCTCCCAAAACAGCGTGGTGGTGATGCCCTCGCGCGTGGGCACCTTGAACAAGGCACCCTCTGCGCATGCGATGGCACTCAAGGTCGTGAATGCGGTGGCCAGTGCAATCGTTCGGAACATGTCTGCCGCTCCCGCTTTGTGCTTCATTCCAATTCAGCCAGCATCTTGGCCCCAGTGCGTGACTTCAACAGGTAGATGCATTCGTCGCGTCGGCGCTTGTCGCTGAACCGGAGCGAGTAAGAACCGAACTCTCCGGCGATGTGCAGCTTATTACCATCCTCGCGGGTCAGTTGGGCAATCTCTGCGAGCGGCACAGTCCTGAGTGCTGGAAAGAAGGTTGGGAAGGTGATGGCTCCAGCTTGCTGATCCACTACCACGCCCAGCAGGCAGGCGGCCTGAGCAGCTAACAGACGCTTGATGAGCAGCCAGACGGCATAAACCGCCAGCGCCGCGACTGGGATGAATGCCGCGTGTCCTCGGAATGCCCAAGCGGCGAGTGCATAGAGGCCCCACAACGCAAACACGATGCCGAGTGTCGAGATGGCCAAGATGGGTGTGTGAGCCTCAAGGTCATCTATGCGCTTGACCTCCGGGCCCGACAGAAACTGCTTCTTCAAGGCACGGTACTGGAAATACGACAACAAGGCCGTCGCCGCCAATGCCGGGGCCAGCAGGGCCACCAAGTCTGCGTTTTCGCGGGCTTCTTTTTCTGATCGTTTGGACACTTGAACTTCCTTCTGAAACAAACACTATCCGTTTGGTTGGTGGCCCGAGTTTGCCAGAAACAAACGGATAGTTTGTGGACTGATAGAGTGTGATTGGCAAAACTTCCCGGCATGACCCGGGTACTTGTCAACAAACCGCAGCCGCTCGAAGCACGCTTCGCGGAAGAGCGTGACCGGGTGCAAGCAGCGTTCGGGTCTCGGCTGCGGGAGTACCGCGTGGCCAAGCAGTTGACGCTGGAAATGCTGGCCGAACGGGCCGACCTGCATGCCAACTATGTGGGTGCCGTGGAGCGTGGCGAGCGCAACCTGAGCCTGTACAACATCTGGCGGCTGGCTTGCGGCCTGGAACTTACGGCTGCCGACTTGATGCAGGAACTACCTGCCCGCAAAGGCAAGCGTTAGATCAACGACCGACTTCGACCGGAGCAAGTTGGAGACGGTTGCATTCTTTGTTCTGCAATAGACGGAAATGCCGACCTGTTGAGAGGCGAAGTTCCAACTGCCAGTCAGTGGCCTGACTGTCCCGGACTAACTGCGGCGGCTCCATCAGCACATCCCCTCGCTTGGGCAGTTCCTGAGCGACATGATGTGACCAGTGTCCGCCGTCAGTGATCGGTAGCCAGTCCTCCAGATCACCGGATTCGCACATCGTGGCCCGAAATGGCAACGCGGCTTGTGCACCACGGTAGCAACCGAAGACGCTGCCATGGGGATAGAGCAGATAACGCACGGGGCAATAGCACAACAAGGCATGGCTTTCACACTCCAGCGCGACTGCACCGAAGTGCGTTACCCCCGATTGCGACAGAATCTGTGAACCGGTTTCTGCAGGATCACAGATTCGCAGCGCCTTGACCGTTTGTCCTCTCAGAACCGGAAACAAGTACGGTCCACGCATGGTCTTACTTCGCGGCGGCCTTGTTCATCTGGGTCACACCAATAAACCACGCAGGGGGCAACTCTGCGAGTGCTGCCGTGCCGACTCGAAGATGCAGTCGGCTATCGGTGTGTGGATACGGATCGACCACGTACGGCTGCGAAGTCTTGCCATCGCTGGCAGTGTTGCGGTGATAGACCACACAACGCCCCACTTCCCAGTCGGCATCGTAGGACACCATGGCGATGGCTACTTCCGGCAATTCGGCATATCCCTTCGTGCATTCCTTCCAGATGCTGCAAACCAGTCCGTGCGCTGCACAGATGCGTGCGATAAGGTCGCCGTCGATGTAGGAATGGAACGGGCCGATCTTTGGTAATCCCATGGTCTCTGCCTGCCGCATGATCGAATCCAGCGTCTTCCCGGTCAGGATCGCGATGGCCGCAAAGGTGTCATCGTGTCGGCCTTGTTGCGCCACGCGCTTGAACGCAGGCTGGAAAGTGGTCGAGTTGGTGGTGGTTGCCATGTCGTGTACTCCTGTGCAGAAATGAAAAGCGCACAGCAGCGCCAGCCTCTACGGCGGGAGCCGGTTCGAGACTTGGCGTTCAGCGAGGGGACGGGGAATCAGCCCGGTCGATGATAGGACTGCTGCGCGAATGAATGTCGTGCGCCGTGCGGTGAGCTGGAGCGCCGACGTTTTCACCGTAGCACGGGGCGACAGCGCGGAGCTAGCGCCGTGTGACTTTGCAGCCCTGCACAGGAACGGCGGCTACGGTTTGCGGGCAAGTCAATCGGTGAGAGTCCAGAAAAACAAAAGCCGTGGCGCATCTAGCATCACGGCTTTTGATAGTTGGTTTGATATTGATTTGTTGATTGCTAACTGGCAAAATGCCAGTATTTCCCTTGAAAATCAATAACTTATCAAAATTGTTCTGGCGGAGACTGTGAGATTCGAACTCACGGACGGTTGCCCGTCGGCAGTTTTCAAGACTGCTGGTTTAAACCACT
>JAFDZY010000262.1 GCA_018266685.1 Bacteroidota bacterium | reverse complement strand
TGGCGTGGACAACTTCAAGATACAATCCCCTTGCATGGGCACACCCACCGCGGGCACCATTTCCGGCAACACCCCGGCCATTTGCGTCGGCAACGGTAATACATTGACGCTTAGCGGAGCTTCTGCAGGTATCGGCATCTCCTACCAGTGGAAGAGCAGCACCACTGCAGGCGGCCCCTACACCAACATGGGCACCGCACTTACCCAGGCCACGGGCAATTTGACGCAGACCACCTACTATGTAGTGACGGTAACCTGCTCGGGAAGCGGGCAAACCAGCACCACTCCTGAAGTGGCCGTGGTGGTGAATCCCCTGCCCACGCCTTCCATTACGCCCGGCCCCACGGCCAATTTCTGCGTGAGCGGCACGCTTACCTCCAGCGCGGCCACCGGCAACGTATGGAGCCCGGGAGGTGCAACCACACCCAGCATCACCGCAAGTGCCAGCGGCAACTACACGGTTACGGTAACGGACGGCAACGGCTGCACGGGCACCAGCGCGGCTACGGCGGTCACCATTAGCACGCAACCGGCCGCATTGAGCGTAACACCAGCCAGCCCGGCAGCCTTCTGCGCGGGCGGAAACGTGAACCTCACGGCCAGCGGCGGCAGCTACAGTGCGACCCAAACGATGAACTTCGGCACGCAGGCTGCGCAAAACACCGCCGGCGCAACCAGCAGCACCGACTACCCCGCCCCATTCACGGCATACTGGGGCGGACAGCGCATGCAGATGCTGATCCGTGCCAGCGAGCTTACTGCGGCTGGCTTTACTGCGGGAGCGGTGTTCAACGGCATCAACTTCCCTGTGGTAAGCTTCGGTACTGATTGGCCGTCCATCATTTCATCCTGCCAAAGCTTCATGGTGAAGTTCGGCTACACCACGGCCACCACCATCACCGCTTTCCAAACATTGGCCACCACGGTACGGCCCGCAGCCAACTTCACCCCTACGGTGGGCTACAACAACCTGCTCTCCTTCAGCACCACCCCGGCGGCGTGGAACGGCACGGACAACGTGATCATCGAGACCACGTTCTCCAACAACATCACGGGCACTTCTGCCAAATCGGTGATCCAGTACAACAGCCCCACTACCTATTCGAGCTGCATCCAGTACCGTGCGGACGGCGTAACTGCGGCCACCGCCGCAGCAGGCACCGTGGTAAGCTACACCTACAATGCACGCCCGGATTTCAAGCTCATGGGAACACAGGCTGGACAAGCACCTTTCACCTGGAGCCCCGCAACCGGACTGAACACGGTGAACGGCCCCACGGTAACGGCAAGCCCTGCTACCACCCAGGCCTATACGGTAACCGCCACCAACGGTGCCTGCACCAGCACGGCCAACGTAACGGTAACGGTGAACCCGTTGCCGGTGATCAACTGCCCGGGCAACAGCAGCGTGTGCATCAACACACCGGCGTATGCCCTTAACGGTGCCAGCCCTGCAGGCGGCACGTACAGCGGCACGGGTGTCAGCGGCGGCAGCTTCGACCCTGCCGCGGCAGGCTTGGGCGCCCATACCATCACCTACAGCTACACGGACGGAAACGGCTGCACGAACACGCCATGCACCTTCACCATCACAGTGAACCCGCTGCCGGTGGTGAGCTGCCCCGGCAACATGACCGGGATCACCACCACGGATGCGGCCTTCGCGCTGGCTGGCCATGGTGAGAGCCCGGCGGGCGGCACCTTCAGCGGCACGGGCGTGAGCGGCGGCAACTTCGACCCGGCCGTGGCCGGTGCGGGCATGCACACTATCACCTATACCTACACCGACGGCAACAGCTGCGGTGGTTCCTGCACCTTCACCATTGCGGTGGCCCTGCCGCCGTGCAACGGCAACCAGGTGGTGATGAAGATCATCACGGACAACAACGCCGCACAACTGGGCTGGGAGTTCTTTGACAGTGGCAACGCCACACTTGCCAGCGGTACATTGACGGCTGCGGACAACAATACCACGGTGACGCAAACCGTGTGCATGAGCTACAACCCGGGCGCTGGCTGCTACACGTTCAAGCTGATGGACAGCTTTGGCGACGGCATCACTGGCGGTGGCTGGGAACTGCGCACCACCGGTGGCGCTCTGATCCTGCGCGATGAGTTCGGCAACGGCAGCGTGTCCCCGGCCAACCCGCCTGCTTCGGCCAGCTACGGCAGCGGCCACAGCTTCTGCCTGCCTTTGGGCCCGGCCAATATCGCGGCCACCGAGTGCGGCATCTTCGACAACCTGCAGGGCAACAAGGTCTATTGCAACAAGGTGACCGGTGCCACGCAGTACCAGTTCGAGTTCAGCAATCCTGATGCGGGCTTCATCCGCCGCATTGTGCGCACCACCAATTACGTCCAGTTCTGGGACATGGTGGCCAACCCGCTGGTGCTGGGCGTACACTACTTCGCCCGCGTGCGCACCAACGTGGCCGGCCCGGTGGCCAGCGCGCATTGGGGCAGTGGTTGCGAAATGGGCCTGGCGGCCACGGTACCTTGCAGCGGGTTGATCCCGGCGCCGAACTTTGGGCATAGCTGCAACGAGACGCGCGCCTTCAACTCCAACAGCAGCTTCATCTACGCAACGCCGGTGATGGGCGCCTCGCAGTACCAGTTCCGCATCTTCAACGCCAGCGAAGGCTACGACGAGACCTTCATCCGCAGCACGTACATCCTGCAACTGAAGTGGAACAACAGCGTGGCTCCGCCCTTGGTGAACGGCTCCACCTACAATGTGGAGGTGAACGTCCGCGTGGGAGACACGTACAGCGGCTTCTGCGCGAGCAGCTGCACCATCACCATAGACAATACGGGACCAGTGCTTGGCGGCGAGCTGGAACAGACCGGAATCGGCGAAGCCACGCTGTGGCCCAACCCGGTGCGTGACGGCCAAGTGAACCTCAGCATCAGCGGTCTCAGCGCAGGGTCACCTGCGGCGACAGCGGGTGACCCTGCGTTGACCCCGCAGCGCATCACGGTTGA
>JAFDZY010000261.1 GCA_018266685.1 Bacteroidota bacterium | reverse complement strand
GGTTTCTGCCCCAGCAGCTGCACCATCACCATTGACAACGGCGGCGGCCAGGGTGCCTTTGCCAGCTTGGCACAGGCCGGCTTCGGGGAGGCCACGCTGTGGCCCAACCCGGTGCGCGACGGCCAAGTGAACCTGAGCATCGGCGGTCTCCACGCAGGGTCACCCGCAGGGGACCCTGCGTTGACCGCCGACCAGCGCATCACCGTGGACGTGCAGGACATCTATGGCAAGCAAGTGTTTGCCCAGGAGTTCAGCAACAGGGGCGACCGCTTCAACACCATCCTGCAACTGCCGGGCGACATCGCCAGCGGCGTGTACATGGTGAACATCACGGTGAATGGTGTGAAGACCGTGCAGCGGTTGAGCGTGATCAAATAACCGTGCCTCAGGATTCCCGCTGTCCGGCGGGAGACCGCTGAGGGAGCAAAAGCCGAAGGGCCGTTCCGAAAGGGGCGGCCCTTCGTGCATGAAGGTTCGCGCATGGTCCACTTCGTGTAACCTTGCGCGAACTCAATGTGTTCGTTTCGCGAGGCCCTGTGCACCCAACAGGGCCGAAGCGATCTTGTCGTGCTCCTGCGGGCAGCATTGGGCAATGTGGGAATTTGATGAAAGATCGCTTCGCCCGAGGCGGTCTCGCGAATGGGGCATCGATAAAAACCCACCACGCCGTCACTGCGAGCCGGCTTTTGCGGCGCGGCAGTCCAAGCACGACACCGCTCAATGGATTGCTTCGCCCGCGACGGGCTCGCAATGACGGGTCGTATAAAACCACCACGCCGTCACTGCGAGCCGGCTTTGCGGCGCGGCAGTCCAAGGACGATCGCCCAGGATGGATTGCTTCGGCTGAGGCGGCCGCTATGGCATGGAAGAGCGGATGAGGGTGCAATGCACCGTGCCTTACCGCTCCGCGTTCAGCTTCTTCGCTGCTTCGATCAGCTTGGGCAGCACTTGCTGTGCGTCGCCCACGATGCCATAGTCGGCGGCCTTGAAGAAGGGCGCTTCCGGGTCGCTGTTGATCACGGCGATCACCTTGCTGCCGTTCACGCCGGCGAGGTGCTGGATGGCACCGCTGATGCCGATGGCGATGTACAAGTTCGGGCGGATGGCCACGCCGGTCTGCCCCACATGCTCGTGGTGTGGCCGCCAGCCCATGTCCGCCACGGGGCGGCTGCAGGCCGTGGCGGCGTGCAGTTCCTTGGCCAGCTCTTCGAGCGGTCCCCAGTTCTCCGGGCCTTTCATGCCGCGCCCGCCGCTCACCACGATCTCCGCTTCCGGCAAGGGAATGCCTTCGCCGGCATGGTGCGTGGCCTTCACGGTGACCTTGGCCGGGCCGAGGTCGCCGCTGTATTCCTCCACGGTGGCGTTGCCTTGCGCGGCTTCCACGGGGATGCTGTTGGGCAATAGGCTCACCACTTTCACGGGGGTCTTCACCTCCACCCAGGCTTGGGCTTTGCCGCTGAACACGTTCCGCTTGATCAGGCCCTGTTCATTGGGCAGGGTGGTGGCACCGGCCACCTCACCCGCCTTCAGGCGTGCGGCCACGCGCGGGGCCACGGCTTTTCCTGTGTCGTCATGGCTGAAGAGGATCCACTTCGCGCCTTCCTTGCCGGCCACATCGGCCACGAAGCGCGTAAGCTGTTGGCTGTCGGCATCGCCCAGGCTGCGGGCAATGATCACCTTGTTTGCGTCCAATGCGGACAGCTTGTCGGCTGCGGCATCGCCGAAGGTGGCGAGGGTAACGGTGCTGCCTTCCTTGGCCGCGATCTTCCGGGCGTAGGTCAAAGTCTCCAAGGTGTTCTTCGGCACTTTGGTGCCGCGTGTGTCGGCGAATACGAGAATGCTCATGTTGCTTTTTCGCTATTGCACGTCGATCCAGTGGATCGACGGTACAGTGTATATCAGATCACTTTGGCTTCGGTGTGCAGCAGTTCGATCAGCTTGCCGGCATCTTCCGCCGGGATCATCTTCACCGCCTGCTTGGGTGGCGGCAGCTCGAACTTCACCGAAGTGCTCAACGTCTCGCAGGCCGTACCGGGCACCACTTGCAATGGCTTGGTGCGGGCGGCCATGATGCCGCGCATGTTGGGGATCCGCTGCTCGGCCATGCCCTTGGCACAGCTCACCACCAACGGCAGCGGGCATTCCACCACTTCCACATCGCCGCGCACATCCCGCTCGGCCGTGGCTTTTCCGCCGGAAACGTCCAATTTGGTGGCCAAGGAGATGAACGGAAGATCCAGCAGTTCGGCCACCATGGGGCCCACTTGGCTGCCGTTGTGGTCTATGGTTTCCTTGCCGGCCAGCACCAGGTCGAAGCCCTTGTCCTTGGCGTAGGCCGCCACTTGCACGGCCACGTCATGGCCGTCCTTGGGTTCACAGTCCACGCGCACGGCATCATCGGCCCCAATGGCCAAGGCTTTGCGAATGGTGGGCTCGGTGACGGCACCGCCCACGGTGATGGTAGTGACGGTGCCGCCTTGTGCTTCCTTCAATTCCAGGCCGCGCACCAGCGCGTACCATTCGTCGTACGGGTTCACGATGAACTGCACGCCATTGGCATCGTATGCGGTGTTGTCATTGGTGAAGGCGATGCGCGCCGTGGTGTCCGGCACGTGGGAGATGAGCACAAGGATCTTCATGAAGGATGCTTCTGAATTGGGCTGCAAACTTACTGAGCAGGCACGGAAGGTGCGAGCGCGGTGCCAAAGGCCCGAATACGGCGCGCTGGCGCGGAAGAAGCGATTCGTACGGAACCGTTTCGCAAGGTTGTACTTTCATCCCGCCAAAACCAAAACAAATGCAAGGAATGAGATCACACTACGCACTGCTTGCTGCTGCATCACTGCTGTGTTCATTGTCCGGCCGGGCGCAAGTCCACAACGCATTGGACTTTGATGGCATCGATGACAAGGTTACCGTGCCGGGTGCATCGGCATTGATCGCCAATGGCACCGGGATCACGCTTACCTGCTGGGCCTATCCCACCAATGCGGCGCCCGGTTTTCCGGATTTCGACGGTTTTGCGGGCATGCGCGACGAGTTCACCGCCGACTTTTACCTGCTGCAGGTTTCACCGGCCAACAACCTTGAAGCGCGTTTCCGCAACAACGCCGGGCAGTTCTTCACCCTGGAATATTCCGGCCTCCAGCTGAACACGTGGCAATTCCTGGCCTTCACCTACGATGGCAGCCAGCTTACCGTATATGCCAACGGCGTGAACGTGGCCACCGCGCCGGCCAACGGCAGCATCACCAACACCGCCGTGGACCTGATGATCGGTGATGTGTACTACCAAGGCACGGATTTTCTGCTTGCGGGCCGCACCGATGAGGTGAGCCTCTGGAGCCGCGGCCTGTCGCAAGCCGAGGTAAACTGCATTTACACCAACGGCATCGATGTGAATGCCAATGGTCTGCAGCTCTACTATAAAATGGACCAGGGCACGGGCGGTGGCAACAACGCCGGCATCAATAGCCTGCTTCCCAGCAAAGGCGCCATCAACGGTGCGCTCAGCGGTTTTGCCCTGAACGGGGCCACCTCCAATTTTGTGGAATCACCGGATGTTGGCAACAACATCGCGGCCACCGTCTGCCCAGGGGAAACATACGTGTTCAACGGTCAAACCTTGTCGCAGCCCGGTGTGTACGGGGCGGCATACGATGTGGGCGATGTGTGTGACTCGATCGTGACGCTGACGCTGGCCAACACCGTGGTGAACACCCAAGTGTCCTTGGCGGGCGGGGTGCTCACCGCCCAAGCCTCCACCGGGAGCTGGCAGTGGCTGGACTGCGGTTGGGGATACCTGCCATGGCCCGGAGCCACCAGCCAGACCTTTTCACCTCCAATCAGCGGCAGCTACGCATTGCTCGTTACGCAGAACGGATGCTCCGACACTTCGGCCTGCGTGAACGTGGCCGTGACTGGCATTTCGGAAAACGGCCTGGGCCATGTACGCCTCTTCCCCGCACCTGCCAGGGAACGGGTGCAGATTGACCTGGGGCAACCCATGAGCCAAGTTGCCCTGACGATGAATGACGTGAACGGGCGCGAGGTGCTGCGCAAGAACTTCAATGCCGTGCAAACCATCGACCTTCCCTTGGCGCATTTGGAAGCGGGCCTCTATTTCATCCACATCAGGACCGCGGAAGGTGAAGGCGTGTACCGTGTGGTGAAGGAATAAACCTGTGCGGGGAACGTTCAGGGTGGCGCAGGGATGCGATAGTTTCGCATCCCCGCGTTCGCCATGAAGAAAGCCTTCCGGCAAGTTGTCCATTTTGCCAAGCGGATGGCCATTGAGTATGCCAAGGACGACACGTTCGACCTCGGTGCCTCGCTGGCCTACTACACCATCTTTTCCATCGTGCCCCTGCTGGTGGTGGTCATCGCTGTTTCCGGCCTGGTGGCCGGCCCGGACGCGGTGCAAGGGCGGGTGTTCGGGCAGATCAGCGGCTTGGTTGGCCCGGATACCGCACAGGCTGTGCAGGGCATGCTGGGCGCGGCATACATCAGCGGCAAGGGTGGGTTGGCCACGGCCATTGGGCTGGTCACGCTCGTCATCGGGGCCACCGGCATCTTCAATTCGCTCAAGAACTCCCTGAACCGCATGTGGGAGATCCGCCCTGCCCCGAAAAATTCCGTGGCGCATTTCTTCATCACCCGGCTCATCTCCTTTTCCTTCGTCATGGGCCTGGGCTTCCTGCTCATCGCCACGTTCACGCTCAACACGCTGGTCGGCGCCTTTTCAGCCCGGCTCGGCCATTACATGCCGCTGCTGGGGGAGCAAATGGTGCAGGTGCTCTCCTTCACGCTGATGTTCTTGGTGAGCACCCTGGTGTTTGCCTTCATCTTCAAATTCCTGCCTGCGGCACGCATCGCCTGGCGCGATGTGCTGCCCGGTGCCGCCTTCACCACCGTCCTCTTCATGTTGGGTGAGCGGATCATCGATTTCTACTTCGACCATACCGATCCAGCCTCCGCGTTTGGTGCCGCGGCAGGGTTGATCTCGTTGCTGATCTGGACCTTTTATAGTTCCCAAACTTTTTTCTTCGGCGCGGAGTTCGTTTATGTCTGGTGTGAAATGCACGGCAGGCCCATCCGCCCCGCCGATAACGCGGTGCGCGTGGTGCTCCAGGCCATTGCGCTGGAAGTGGAAACCAGCGTCACCGCCGCACCTCCCGGCAATCAGCTGGCAAAGCCTGCGCGCAAGTCCAAACCTTAAAGGGTTTCTTCCGTTGAAGGCCGGAGGGGGATGCCCTGTTCCGGCATTTCCTCCTGCAAAGCCCTGAGGCCATGAAGCGCAACGCATTTCCCCTTGTTCCTGTCCTGCTGGCCCTGCCCTTATTGGCCGTGCTGTTGCAAGGTTGCACCAAGGAACAGGCAGAGCCCATTGTTCCCCCGGTGGAGCTGGCGGTGGATTACCCGGCCATTCCCTTCAGCATCCAAGCGAATGATGTGCCCGGCCAGTTCCAGTTGCAATTTGACCTGAACGCGGACGTGCTGGGGCAAGCACTTGCCGCCCATCAATATACGTTGGCTCAGGTGATGGATTTCCGCTTCACCACGGCCAAGCTGCACCTGTCTTCACCGGCCGACGGCAACTACAATGCATTGGAGTCGGTGACGCTGCAAGTTGCTTCCGGGGATAGCGAACCCATCAGCGTGGCCAACCTGTATCCCGTGCCCGATGGCAGCCACACTTTGATCTTGAACCTCTCCGCGCCCAACCTGGCGGACCTGATGCGCGGCGGCAATGTGCGCATCATCGCGAAATTCCACCGGGACGGCACCTTGCCCGATGTGAGCAACCACCAGTTGCTGCTCAGCGCCAAGGTGACGATGCAACTTTGAGCGGGATTCCTTCCCCTTCCGTCGCGGCCCTTCCCACCGCCCACATCAGATCAACTGATTGGGTCCAGGCCTGAGATTGAAATTTTCGCTACTTGAATTTTCCCGGATTGGCTCGTTATGGAAGCCGTGGTTCGACGGGCTGTTCACGGCTGACGGGCGCACCACAGCGGAAACTTAGCAAGTTCCCCTGAGACCCTATCGCTTGCCTTGAACCTGTCGCAGGGCGAGCTACAACTACTTTGATTGATATGGACGGAAGTCAGTGGAACCTGAGGTTCGACGGTATTGCCACATCAGACAATCGACAGGCACGCGCTGCATAGGCGTCAAATGCGAAGGGCTCCCTTTCGGAAGCCCTTTGCACTGACAGGTCCGGCACGGATGGTGTGCCGCCTTCGTTCCACTTACTTCTTCTTCGCGGCTTTCTTCTTAGCTGCCGGCTTCTTGGCCGCCGCCTTCTTGGGGGCTGCCTTCTTCTTTGCTGCTGCCTTCTTGGCCATGGTGAAGTTGTTTAGTACGCCAAAGCAATGGCGGCAATGTGCATCGCCGCAGCCCGGAATGAAATAGAAATGAACGACGCATTGTGGATGACGCAGGGAGTTGTAGGCCGCCCAAAGGCCATCATCGGGCAACAGGGTTAACTTTGCGGTCCATTATTTCCATGGCAATGCGTACAGTCCAATTCCGCGAGGCCTTGAACGAGGCCATGAGCGAAGAGATGCGCCGCGACCCGAACGTCTTCCTGATGGGGGAGGAGGTGGCTGAATATGACGGGGCCTACAAAGTGAGCAAGGGCATGTTGGCGGAGTTCGGTGCCAAGCGCATCATCGATACGCCGATCACGGAGCTGGGCTTTACCGGCATCGGCGTGGGCGCTGCCATGAACGGACTGAGGCCGATCATCGAGTTCATGACCTGGAATTTCGCCGTGCTCGCAGCGGACCAGATCATCAACAGCGCCGCCAAGATCCTGCAGATGAGCGGCGGCCAGTTCCACATGCCCATCACCTTCCGCGGCGGCAACGCCAGCGCCGGCCAATTGGCCGCCACGCACAGCCAGAGCTACGAGAGCATGTATGCCAATGTGCCCGGCCTGAAGGTGATCACGCCCAGCAATCCGTATGATGCCAAGGGTTTGCTGAAGGCAGCCATCCGGGACAATGACCCCGTGCTGTTCATGGAAAGCGAACGCATGTACGGCGACAAGGGCGAGATTCCCGACGGTGAGTACCTGCTGCCGATCGGTGTTGCTGACATCAAGCGGCCTGGCACCGATGCCACCATCGTCAGCTTCGGCAAGATGATGAAGGTGGCGCTGGGCGCAGCGGAAGAGCTGGCCAAGGAGGGCATCAACTGCGAGGTGATCGACCTGCGCACCATCCGTCCGCTGGATGAGGCCACCATCATTGCCTCTGTAAAGAAGACCAACCGCTTGGTGGTGGTGGACGAGAACTTCCCGTATGGAAGCATCGCCGCTGAAGTGGCATTCCGTGTGCAGCGCCACGCCTTCGACCACCTCGACGCACCGGTGGTCCGCATCACTCAAGCCGATACGCCGCTACCCTTTGCCTTGAACCTGATCGAGGAGTCGCTGCCCAGCGTGAAGCGGGTGGTGGAAGCGGTGAAAGGCGTGGCGTACGTGAAGGGGTAGGGAGGAAAGCCCGTTGTGGTCTGTGCCGGGGCGCTCGGGCAAGGGCCAGGCTGCATATTCACCTGGGTTGCCGTCTTGTTGTTAAATTGGGTCTCCATGCGCGCCCTACTTCCGCTCGGTTTCATTCTTTGTCTGACTTCCAGCCTGTGCTCCCAAGTTCCGGTATTGCAGGGTTATCCCTTCGCCAAGGGGGGGTACTTTCAAGCCGTGGAGGAAGACGGCGTGCTTTACTGCACCACGGATTTCGGCGTGGCCATTTGGAATGTGGCAGATCCGGCCGCACCGATCCTGCTTTCCCGGTACATGATGACAGGGGCTTACCGGGACGGTGAACTCCGGAAAATCGGGAATACGCTGCTGCTCCGAAAGCGGGGCAAAGTGCATGCTGTGAATGTGTCCAACCCGGCAGCGCCAACCGGATTCGAACTGAACCTCGGTGGATCTACCCAGGTGACGAGCATGGAGGTGCGTGATTCCATGCTTTATGCCGGAACCGGCAACAACATTATTACTTATAGTGTAGCGGACCTGGCGGGGCCTGTAGCGTTGGACACGGTTTCAGTTGGATGGGGCGTGGCCTTGAGCCGTACCGGTGCGGTGTTGTTGGTGGCCACCCAGAATTTTTTAGTGCGCGCGGACATCAGTACAGGCCTGCCCATCTTGTTGGACACCATACCTGCACAGGATGGGCTTATGGTCATTGATGCAATGATGGCTGGCAACAGGGTTGCGCTGTTGGAAGGGGATGTAATGGAGGGTTTCAGCCAAGTGGAAATCTATAATGCGGCTGCTCCCGGTGCACCGGAGTTGCAAGAGGTAATCAATGTAGATGCATTGGCCCTGGATTTGCTGGCCATGGATGACTCGATGCTAATTGTGCAAGCAGGCCAGCCGTGGGTCTATGATATTTCAGTGCAGGGAGGAGCGGTACCTGCGGGTACGCTACCCGGAACTTTGGAGAGCCACGAGTCCGCATGCTTGGGCGGGGAGCGGATGTATACCATGGATGCATCCTTCGGCTATAGTGTTTTCCAGCGCACCGGTCCTGCCGCGTTTACCGTAGCGGCAGAGCATAACGTAGGGGATTTTATCGGCGAGATGAAAGCCAGTTCAACGGGCTTTGTGGTGGCAGAAGGCCAGGATTCCCTTTATGTGTTGGATCCTGATGCGCCGGGAACGGGCCTGGGCATCCGGGACAGTCGGCTTTACGATGCCGAGGATTGGTGGGTGTATGGTGACCTGTTGGTGGAGTTTCGCATGACTCCACCGTCTTATTACGAGCTTACCATCTTACGCATTGAGCTGGATGGCAGTTTGAATTTTCAGGCTACCTTGCTTCCTGTGCATAGCGGCAATACCGAACGGTTGGCCATTTGGGATGATGTGCTGTACTGGAGCGGGTATATGTCCACGGTGACCGTAACGGACCGCTATAACCTGGAGGATCCAGCCACGCCTGTTTTTATGGATTCCACCGCTGCAGAATACAATGCACAATGGGATGGCGTGCTATACACATTTTGGAATGAGCAAGGCCAAGCCGACCTGTACGATGCGGAAAGCTCACCACCTGGGTGGCTGGCCACCAAAGCATTTACATTGGGCTGCGCGGGATTCCAAGCGGGCTACGTATACCAGGATCCCCAGCGGGCAGTGCTCCATCAAGTGAGCAACAGTTGTTATGCTGCGGTGGATTTCCAGGACACGGCCAATGTAGCCAGTTATGGGCCGTTCCCGATCTCCGAGCCGATCGGGCCCCTGGGTGATGGAACCGGAGTTTGGAACAAGGTCTTGTACATCCCCGGCCTGAATACCCAGAAGATCTTCCTGTATGATGTCTGCGAACCGGGCTACTTCAGCTACCTCGCCACCCTGCCCTTGCGCAACTTTCCACGCGACTTGGCCTTTGTGGACTCTTCGATGTTGGTGGCCTTCGGGGGCTATGTGGAAGCGTATGACGTCAGCAACGTGCTGCCGTGCCTCCACTTGAATGTGGCTTCCAGCTACACGCCGGTTGCATTGACGGTTCACCCGAACCCGGCCAATAACTACTTCATCCTCGATCCAGCGGGTTTCGAAACACCCTTGGCTTGGGAAGTGTGGGATGCAATGGGTCGGCTTGTTCAGTCTGCTGTCCATCACGAAGCCTCGGCAGGCATCCGCATTGCCTGTTCCCATCTTGCGCCCGGCCTGTACACCGTGCGGGTGAGGGGAGGGGGCAAAGCAGCCATGGCGAAGGTTGTTCTGGAGTGAAGGCCGGTTGACCCACCGCACACAGGAGTTCGAAGTGCTTGGATTTATTCCGGGCCGGAAGGCGCGTGGACCAAGCCTGAAATTGCCGGTTTGACGCATTGAACGGCAACGGGTTGTGCTGGATCCATCAGTTCGGCTAATTTCGCGCGCCCCATTCGCATGGGGGGCCACTAATTTGAAGACACAAACGCAAGACGAAGGACATGGGAAGTGAATTGATCTATTACATCCCCGTGATGGGCCTGATCGGCCTGGTGGTGATGATCGCCAAGGCCCTCTGGGTGAACAAACAGGACGCCGGGGACAAGAACATGCAGGAACTGGCAGGCTACATCGCCAATGGGGCCAGCGCGTTCCTAAAGGCCGAATGGAAAGTGCTCGGCGTGTATGCCGTGATCGCCGCCGTTCTCCTGGGATGGAGCGGCACCTTGGTGGAGCACAGCGACTGGGTGATCGCCGTGTCCTTCCTCATCGGTGCATTCTTCAGCGCCTTTGCCGGCTGGATCGGCATGAACATCGCCACCAAGGCCAAT
>JAFDZY010000260.1 GCA_018266685.1 Bacteroidota bacterium | reverse complement strand
CTCACCATCTGCCTGCAGGGCATGCAGGGCGCCGACATCGGCCAGTCCTCCGGCATCACCAACATGATCCGCCAGATCGGCGGCGCCGCCGGCATCGCGGGGCTCAACATCTTCCTCACCGACCGCAACGCCGTACACAACAACGCCCTCCTGGCCCACGTGAACATCTACGACCCCGCCACGCAGGACCGCTTAGCCGGCATGGCCGGCAGCTTCATGGGCAACGGCTTCTCCGCCGACCAGGCCCAGGCCCTCTCCTACCGCCTGCTGGACCTCAGCGTGTGGAAGCAGTACAGCTTGAACGCCTACAACGACGTGTTCCTGCTGGTGGGCGTGCTCACCCTGGTGTGCCTGCCGCTTGTGTTCTTCGTGAAGTACAAAAGGCCGAAGGCGGGCACGAAGGTGGAGATGGCGCATGAGTAGGGCACCATTCACACGCTCTTCGCCCCCGCTTCCGGCCGGTTGCCGCTCACGTTCACGCCATCGCTGCGGCGCAGGCCGGTGAAGGTGATCGCGGAAAGGATGGTGGCCACGCCCAGTACCAGGAAGGTGTGGTGAAGGCCCTGTGTGAAGGCCAATGGTGCGTGCTCACCGGCCAACCCGCCCAGGAACAGCGCTGCCACCAAGGAGGCCACGGCCACACCGAAGCCGCGTGCCATCTGCTGGAAGGTGGAGGCGATGCTGCTGGCGCTGCTGGCGCGGGCATCGCTCACATCGGCGTACACCAGCGTATTCAGGCAGGTGAACTGCAACGAGGAGAACAACCCTTGGAGCAGGCTGAGCATCAGGATCTGCCAGATGGGCGTACCCGGTCCGATGAAGAAAAACGCCATGATGTTGGCCCCCAGCAGCAGGGTGTTGGCACGCAGCACCGTGCGGAAGCCGAAGAGCGCGATCAGGCGGGTGCTGAGCACCTTCATGCCGATGGCACCGAAGGCCTGCGGCATGGTGAAAAGCCCCGCCTGCAAGGGCGTATAGCCCATGCCGAGCTGGTAGAGCAAGGGCAGCAGGAAGGGCATGCCGCTCACGCCCAGCCGCGTGATGAAGCCGCCGATCACCGAGATGCGGAACGTGCGCAAGGCGAACAGGCGTACGGCCAGCAGCGGTGAGGGAATGCGATGGGCATGCACGCCATAGGCCACCAATAAGGCCACCGAGGCCAGCACCATGGCCACGATGGGGCCAATGGACCACGTGTGCTCGCCAAAGACCTCCAGCACATACGAGAGCAGCCCTATCCCCGCCCCGAACAGGAGGAAGCCCCACTTGTCCATCGGCGGCACCTGCGGATCCCGGTGGTTGGGCATGTAGCGGCCCACCATGTACCAGCCCACCAGGCCGATGGGCAGGTTGACGAAGAAGATGGTGCGCCAGGGCAGCCACTCCACGATGAGGCCACCGAGGAAAGGCCCCACCAACGGTGCGATCAGCGCGGGGATCACCACGAAGTTCATCACCCGCAGCAGTTCGCTGCGCGGGAAGGTGCGCACCAGGACCAGGCGGCCCACCGGGGTCATCATGGCGCCGCCCGCGCCTTGCAACACGCGTGCTGCCACCATCATGCCTAAACTATTGGACAACCCGCATGCCACGGAGCCAATGGTGAATAAAGCCACCGCCGCCCGGAATACATGCCGCGTGCCGAAGCGGTCGGCCATCCAGCCGCTGATGGGGATGAACACCGCCAAGCTCAACGTATAGGCCGTCACCACGGCCTTCATGCTCAGTGCCTTCACGCCCAAGTCGTTGGAGATCACAGGCACCACCGTGTTCAGGATGGTGCTGTCCATCTGCTCCATGAAGAAGCCCACCGCCACCAGCCAAGGTGCGATGCGCCGGATGCGCGCCAGATGGGCTTCGGTTACGGAAACCGCGGACATGCGGGTGCAAAGGTGGTGCTCCTTCGCACCAGTCCCTTCCGTATTGGGGGCCCAATAGGAGCCGGTTCCTATCTTTGAAGCACCATGTCATTGGACATCAGGCGAAATCAACGTGATGAATTAGTCATCACGCTCAAAGGCGGTTGGGACACCGAAAAGGTGCAACGTGTCCTGGACTACTTGCGGCACTTGGAGGTGTTGAAGAAGTCCAAGGCAAGTGCAAAGGAGATCGATGCGTTGGCGATGGAAGCCAAGAGTTCCTGGTGGAAGAAGAACAGGAAACGCTTCATGCCGTGAAACTGGTGGTGGACGCCAATATCCTGTTCAGTGCGATTTTGAGCAGGGATGGACTCGTCGCGGAAACGTTCCGTGAAGCCGAATCCGCTTGCACACTGCTGGCTCCAGCATATCTGGCGGATGAGTTGATGCGGCTACGGCCAAGAATGGCCAAGTTGGCCAGCCTGCCCATCGCAGCGGTTGAAGCATTGCAACGATGGGCATTGGCCAAGGTGGAGCTGGTTGCAGGAGAAGCCGTTTCACGGAGGCATTGGATCAAAGCAGGTGAATTGGTGGGCACTGTGGACCCCGCGGACATTCCATACGTTGCATTAGCCCTGCACTTTAAGTGTCAGATATGGACGGGAGACAAGCGATTACGCGCGGGCCTGGCCGCGAACGGCTTCAATGGAACCATGGACACGGCCGAGGTTTGAAAATTCCTTGTACTGGATCAATAGGACAGCCGAATGGCCCGGGTTGCTGGAGCTATCCCCTGCTGCGCGGCCTTGGCCAGATCATGCTGCAAGAGAACGCGGCCACGGGCCTGCTGTTCCTGACAGGGATCACCATCGGTTCACCCTTCATGGGGCTGGCGGCGCTGCTGGCCGTGTGCTGCGGCACCGGCACGGCACTGTTACTACGTTATGACAAGGCTGAAGTGGCGCAAGGCCTGTACGGCTTTAGTGCGGCCCTGGTGGGCGTGGCGTTGGTGCTGTTCCGGGGCACAGGGCCGGAGGTCTGGTGCGCACTGGTCGCCGGCAGTGCACTGGCTACCGTGCTCCAGCACTTTTTCATCTGCCGGAAGATCCCCGTGTTCACCCTGCCGTTCGTGGTGGTCACCTGGGCGGCACTTGTCCTGCTTCCAGTTCCAGCGGCTGCAGCAGCTCATGCGGAGCCGGTGCTTCCGGGCGGTGTGCTATCCGCTGCCGTGGTGCGCGGCTTCGGGCAGGTGATCTTTCAGGCTGATGCGCTTTCCGGACTGCTTTTCATCGTTGGCGTGGCGGTGCATTCCCGCACGGCCGCCGTGTTCGGACTGGCAAGCGCCTTGCTCGCGGCATTGATGGCACTGGCTTTGGAACGTGCGGGAGCTGACGTAGCGATGGGCCTTTGGAGCTTCAATGCAGTGCTGTGCGGCATCGCCCTTGCGGGCGCCAAGCGCAGGAACATGCTTTTGGCGTTGGTGGCCGTGCCGCTGGCGGTTGGTATCGGCATTGGGATGGAATTGCTTTCCGTGCCACAGCTCACCTTCCCCTTTGTCGCGGCCACGTTCGCGGCACTGATGGGTGAACGGCTGCTTGGCATGCGTGCAGCGTGATCCGGCGTGCCGCTCCACCTTTGCCCCATGCAGGAACCAGCACATTATAACAAGACCTTCGAACGGGTGCAATGGAACGACCGGCAGGCCACAGGCCGCACGTTTGAGCAATGCACGTTCACGCAGTGCGACCTGTCACGGACCGATTTCGCCAACAGCCGGTTTGCGGATTGCAGCTTCACGGGCTGCAACCTCGCCATGATGAAGTTGGCCGGTGTTTCGCTGCAAGGCATCCAATTCAAGGATTGCAAACTGCTGGGCGTGGACTTCAGCGTGTGCAAGGAAATGCTCTTCCGTGTTTCGTTCGACCGTTGCGTACTGGACCACGCCGTGTTCCATAAGCGGAAGATGGAAGGCACGCGCTTCCTCCAATGCTCGCTGAAAGGCGTGGACTTTGAGCATGCCCAATTGAACAAGGCGGTCTTCGAGCGCTGCGACCTGGAACGCGCCGTGTTTCTGAACAGCCACCTGCAACAGGCGGACCTCAGCTCCGCTTACAACATTGCCTTGGACCCCGAGCGGAACAAGCTGAAAGGCGCCAAATTCTCCGTGGAGGGGGCGTTGGCGCTGCTGGCGAAGTATGGGATCGAAGTAGGATGAGGGTCACACCTTCACTGCCGCAGGTGCCATCACGCGCTCCAGCACTTCCACCGCGCGGTCCACTTCAGCCTCTGTGTTGAATTTGCTGAATGAAAAACGGATGTTGGCGCCGGTGCGGCCGGGGTACAGCGCCTCAATGACGTGGCTGCCCTTGTTGCTGCCGCTGCTGCATGCGCTGCCACCGCTGCACGCGATGCCCTCGATGTCCATATTGTAAATCAACATCTCCCCTTTCCCATCGTCCGGGAAGTGGAAGTTGAGCACGGTGTAGAGGCTGTCCGGTGAGGGGTCTCCGTTGATGGTGCTGCCGGGCACGGCCTTGAGCACCTTGGCCCGCATGCGGTCCTTCAGGGCTTGGATGTGTGCGTGGTGCGCGTCCAGGTCGCGGTAGGCCACCTCCATGGCCTTGGCCAACGCCACAATACCGATGATGTTCTCCGTGCCGGCACGCATGTTGCGCTCCTGCGCGCCGCCCACGATCAGCGGGTGTACCACCGCGCCGTTGCGCATATACAGGAAGCCCACGCCCTTTGGCCCGTGGAACTTGTGCGCGCTGCACGTGAGGAAGTCGATGGGCAGTTGCTCCAGATCGAAGCGGTAGTGGCCCATGGTCTGTACGGTGTCCGTGTGGAAGAGGGCGTTGTACTTGCGGCAAAGGCTGCCGATGGCCATCAGGTCGTTGCGGCTGCCGAGCTCGTTGTTGGCGTGCATCAGCGAGACCAGCACGTGTTCGTGCGCCTTCAGCAGTTCCTCCAAGTGGGCCAGGTCGGCCTTTCCTTCCGGTGTCAGCCGGATCCAATGCACTTCGGCCTCCTTGGTGCGCTCCAACTCCTGCGCCACGTGCTCCACGGCGTGGTGTTCAATGGGCGAGGTGATCACATGCTTCACGCCAAGGTCGCGCACGGCGCCAAGGATGGCCATGTTGTCCGCTTCGGTGCCGCAGCTGGTGAAGACGATCTCGCCGGGGGCGCAATGCAACAGCTTGGCCACCATGCGCCGCGCCTGTTCGATGCCTGCCCTGGCCTTGCGCCCGAAGGCATGCACGGCACTGGGGTTTCCGTATATCTCGTGCATGTAGGGTAACATGGCCTCGATGACTTCGGGATCCAGTTGGGTGGTGGCGGCGTTGTCCAAGTAAATGCGTTCCATGGCAGTAATTGCGATGCCTGCAATGCGGCGGTGCAAAAGTAGGCCCTGTGGAAAGGCGGAGCGCAGCTTACCGGGTATCCTCGGGAACCACGCCTGTGCACTTGCATTCGTTGATGCGGCCACAACAGGCCAATTCGTCCACCAATGCTCCCGAAGCGGAAACTATCTATGGATCGGAAGGTCGATCAGGTGCGGTTCAGGAGCCATGCCAACCAGCTGCATTTCATCCACCAGCCGCTTCCCGCCCAGGTACTTGTCGATGATGAAGAGCACATAGCGGATATCCACGGAAATGTTGCGGCAGAGCGCGGGATCGAAGAGCAGGTCGCTCATGGTGCTTTCCCACATGCGGTCGAAATTCAGGCCGATCAACTCCCCCTTGCCATTGAACACCGGGCTGCCGCTGTTGCCTCCAGTGGTGTGCAGCGAAGCCAGGAAGCAGGTGTACATCTCGCCGTTGGTACCGTATGGGCCGTAGTCCTTGTCCTTGTAAAGTTGGATCAATTTTTCCGGCACCGTGTACTCTGGATTTCCGGGATCATTCTTCTGCATCACGCCGTCCAGCGTAGTGTACGGCAGGTATACCAGGCCGTCACGGGGTTCGGCCCCTTCCACCTTGCCGTAGCTGAGGCGCAGGGTAAGGTTAGCATCCGGCCACCAGGTTTTCTCCGGAAAGAGCTCCATAAGCCCGCGTGACCAGGTGCGCAAGGCGGCCTCCAAGCTGTCGCCCACCTCCGCATGGCGCGGGCGGACGCGATCTGTAAAGGTTTCATTGAGCGACTTGGCAAGCCGGAAGGCCGGATCGCGGGCGATCTGTTTGGCGGCTTTGCCGTTGAAGCGTTCCAAGAGGGCCAGGAGCTTCACACTGTCGGCAAAGAGGCTCTTGGCGTAGAGGTTCGCGGCAAAGCGATCCGCATCACCACCGAACTTGGTTTTCACCTCCATCAAAGCCTGGGGGGCCAAGCCCGGCACTTGTTCGCGCAGCACAATGGGCAATTGCGCGGCCATGATGCCTTGGTCCACTTCCAGGTCAATGGCCTTGTAGAATTGGCGCGCCGCAGCCTGCAAACGCTTGGCTTCCGCCTGGCTCTGCACCCCGGGCACATGCCCGAATTCGTCCACCAGCTTTGCCGTGCCGGCTGCAAAGCGGGGCAGTTCCGCGCCCATGTACATGAACTCGCTGTACAGGTCGCGGGCACGGTCGTAAGGTGCCAGTTCATCATACAACTTTTTCAGCCTGGGCAATATGTCCGCATATTTCTGTTTGCCCGCAGCCCTGCGGAGGAATTCGGCTTCCTCGGCCTGTTTTTTGCCAACGGCGTCCAGGTCCTGAAGCCCGCGCACCTCACCTTGCCACTTCTTCCAGCCGTTTGCTATCCGGCGCTGCTTGGAGGAATACTTCAGTTTGAGCGCGGCGCTGGCGTTCATGGCCGCATCGATCACGTCCAGGCTAGCGGTGCGCATTTCTATGCGGAGCGGGTCCGAGGATCCAAGCACTTGCTCCACAGCATAGCTGGGCACGTAATATTCAGTGGAGCCCGGGAAGCCGTATATCATGGCGAACTCGCCGGGTTGCGCGCCGGTGATGTCCACGGGGATGGAACGTTGGGGCTTGAAGGGGATGTTCACTGCAGCATAGGGGGCCGGGCTGTTGTCCGGAGCGGCGTATATGCGGAACACGCTGAAGTCGCCGGTATGGCGGGGCCACACCCAGTTGTCGGCATCTCCGCCGAACTCGCCGATGCCCGCAGGCGGTGTGGCCACCAACCGGATATCACTGTAGGTACGGCTCACGATCAGGAACCAGCTGTTGCCGTAGTTGAACGGCCGTACCACGGCATCGTCGGCGGTGCCGTCCACCGCTGCTTGGGCGATGGATTCACCCTCGCGCCGCGCCACAGCGTCCCGTTCTTCCTCGCTCATGCTGGGCGACAACAGTGCGTTCATGCGGGCCGAAACATCTTCCATGCGCACGATGAAGGTTACGGTGAGCCCGGGATTGGGCAGTTCATCGGCCAAGGTGGCTGCCATAAAGCCGTCGCGCAGGTAGTTGTGCTCCAAGGTGCTGCGCGCCTGTATGGAGCTGTGGCCGCAGTGGTGGTTGGTGAGGATCAGGCCCTGCGTGCTCACCACCTCCGCAGTACAGCCGCCGCCGAAGAGGGCAACGGCATCCTTGAGCGAACTGTGGTTGATGCTGTAGATGTCCTCTGCGGAAATCTGAAGGCCCTCCGTGCGCATGTCGCCCTCCACCGCTTTCAGCAAGGTGGGCAGCCACATGCCTTCATGGGCATGCAGGAGGAACGGCGCCAACAGGAACAGGCCGAGGGCTGCGCGGGCATGGAGAGATGCCCTGCGCACAGGAGAGTTGGAGATCATCAAGATGTAAAAATCGAGCGGCAAGATACCCATTTGGCACCCACCAGGGCTCACCCCTTCCATTCGCATGGTCCGGTGCGGTAAATTTGGTGCTCCCGCATGCAGCACGGACGCCTCCCGCTCCTAGCCTTCTTTCTGGTTTCCATGCACCTCGCGGCGCAGCCCGTGCTGAGGTTCGTGGAAAACCGGGGCCAATGGCCGGGCCAGGTTTTGTTCCGTGCCGAAGCCCCGGATGCGGTGATCTGGTGCGAACAGGGAGGATTCCTGATAGACCGGTATGATGCACAGGGATTGGAACGCCTCCATGCAGGCCGGGGCAATGGTTTTGACCCGCAAGCATCCAGAACCATCCACCACCATGCGCTTCGCCTTCGCTTCCTGGATGCTACCGGGCCGGTACGCACAGAAGGCATCGGCGTGCAGCGCGGTTCATACAACTACTTCCTGGGGAACGATCCGCACCGCTGGGCCGCAAACGCCCATGCCTTTTCCGCAGTGGTGCAACATGCGCTCTACCAAGGCACCAGTTTGCGCATTCGCTCCGGCGGTGAAGTGATGAAATACGACCTGGTGGTGGCCCCGGGGGCCGATCCGCGCGTGATCCGCTTCAAGTACGAAGGTGCGGATGCCATAGCGTTGAAAGACGGCCAGCTGCAGATAGCCACCTCGCTGGGCGACGTGGTTGAAGAGGTGCCCTTGGCCTACCAAATAAAGGATGGCCTTGAACAGCGCGTGGCATGTCGCTATGTGCTGAAGAACGGCGTGGCCTCATTTGACCTGGGCAACTACGACCCAGCATTGGAATTGGTGATCGACCCCACGCTCGCGTTCAGCAGCTACTCCGGTTCCACCACGGACAACTTCGGCTACTCCGCCACCTTTGATGACCTGGGCTTCCTGTATTCCGGCAGCAGCGCGTTCGGCCAGGGCTACCCCACCACCACGGGTGCATACGACGTTACCTGGAACGGTGGCGCGGGCAACCAGAACCCCGGCACGGACATCGCCTTGACCAAATGGGACACCTCCGGTTCCTTTTTAGTTTGGAGCACCTTCCTTGGCGGCAGCGGCGACGACCTTCCCCATAGCTTGGTGGTGAATACCGCCGGGGAATTGATCGTGCTGGGCACCACGGGTTCCGCTGATTTCCCCACCACGGCCGGCGCGGTGCAGAACACCTTCGGCGGCGGAACGGTGTTCACCCCGCAGGGCATTGGCACAACTTATCCGCAGGGCACGGACATGATCGTGGCCCGCCTCAGCGCGGACGGCTCGCAGCTAATGGCAAGCACGTACATGGGCGGCAGCGCGAATGACGGCATCAACAGCGCTCCGGCGCTGAAGTTCAACTACGCCGATGAGATGCGCGGCGAAGTGGAGGTAACCGCCAACGGCAACATCCTGGTGGCCAGCTGCACGCAGAGCGCCGATTTCCCCACCACCGCAGGAGCCTACCGCACCTTGTACTCCGGCGGGAGCCATGATGCCGTGCTCTTCGAGCTGAACCCTTCGCTCACCACCTTGGCATGGAGCACCTTCTTTGGAGGCGCACTGGCCGATGCCGCCTATTCGTTGGAACAGGATCCGGCGGGCAATATTTACATCACAGGGGGGACCAGCTCACTGAACCTGCCTGTTACCAGCGGCGTGGTGGGCACTTCCTTCAATGGCGGCCAGGCAGACGCTTTCGTGGCCAAATTCAATCCCACAGGTTCTGCCTTGTTGGCCTCCACCTATTACGGCAGCACGGCATACGACCAATTCTACTTTGTGGACCTGGACGATGCCGGAAGCGTGTACCTCTTTGGCCAGACCAGTGCCACAGCCGGCGACCTGATCCAAGGGGCACCTTATTTCACCAGTAGCGGGGGCCAACTACTGGCCAAGTTGAACAATGGCCTCACGGCCACGGTGTGGAGTTCACGCGTGGGCGCGTTGTCCGGGCCCGGCGTGGGCCTGCCCAACCTTTCCCCCACCGCATTCCTGGTGGATTATTGCGACAAAATCTACATCTGCGGCTGGGGCAGTGCGATCATGGGGTCGCTCACCACCACCGGGCTGCCCGTTACGCCGGACGCCTTCCAAAGCACCACCGACGGCAACGATTTCTACCTCGCGGTGTATGACATCAACATGACCGGGCTTTCCTATGCCACCTACTTTGGCGGCAACCAGAGCCACGAACATGTGGACGGCGGCACCAGCCGGTTTGACCGGCGTGGGCGCGTGTACGGCGCAGTGTGCGCGGGCTGCGGCAGCCATGACGATTTCCCCACCACGCCCGGGGCATGGAGCAGCACGAACAACTCATTCAACTGCAACCTCGGTGTCTTCAAGTTCGACTTTGAAGCACCGCTGGTGATCGCCGGCCTGGCCGCCAATGGCCCGCTCTGCGCGGGGGCTGAAGTACAATTCAGCAACTTGAGCAACTTGGGCGTCAATTGGACCTGGGACTTCGGCGACGGCGCGCAATCCACCGCACAAGCCCCCGTGCACCAGTATGATGCGCCCGGAGTCTACACGGTGCAGTTGATCGCTTCCAATCCCAATGCGTGCAACGGGGCGGACACGGCAAGCATGCAGATTACCGTGCTCCCTGCCGCGCCGTTGCTGCAACCGCTCACCAACATTTCACTCTGCGGCCCGGTGGATTCCCTGGTGCTCATCGCAGACGCCCAAGGGACCGCCGACCATTGGACCTGGTCCTCCAGCCCGTTCTATTTGGACACGTTGAACGCCACACCTGCGGACAGCACCGCCTTGATCTCCCCTGCCGGCCCGGGAACCTATTACGTGCAGGCAAGGCATGGCAATGGATGCACTGCTACCGGGCAGATCACCATCACCGCCCAATTGTACCAGGCGGCCATATCACCGGGCATCTCCATCTGCACCGATGACACGGCCACAATCAGCCTCAGCGGCATCGATGCCGGATCCACCATCCAGTGGTCGCCATCGGCACTGGTCATATCCGGGCAGGGCAGTACGCAAGTGCAGGTAAGCCCCGCAGATGCTACATGGTTCGTGGCCACGGCAACCACACCGAGCGGCTGCACATGGGCCGACAGTGCCTTGGTGAACGTGGGCCTGATGAGCGGCAGTGGCGTTACGGCCAGCGTTGATCAATCGTTGGTGTTGCCGGGCACGGTGGTACACCTGATCGCTACGCCATCCACCGGAGTGACCTATTTATGGCAACCGGCAAGCGCCGTAAGCGATGCCACTGTTGCTGCACCAACAGCCACGGTAAATCAGACCACCACGTTCATCGTGACGGTGAGCGACGGCATCTGCTCCAGCATGGATTCGGTGACCGTATTTGTCCATGAATTGGTCTGTGATGAGCCTGACATCTTCGTGCCGGACGCCTTCACCCCCAACGGTGACGGCAACAACGACGTGCTTTTTGTGCGGGGCCGCAACATCGCCTCCATGGAACTGAAAGTCTTTGACCGCTGGGGCGAAGTGGTTTTTGCCACCACGGACCAGGCTGAGGGATGGGACGGCAGCTACAAGGGCAAACCGGTGGATCCCGCCGTTTACGTGTACTGGCTTACCGTGCGCTGCGTGGACGGGCAGAACTACTTCCACAAGGGCAACGTCACCGTGATCCGATGAAGGAAGGAATGCGGCCGGTTGCAGTGCGTGGTGCCCGGCCGGGCGAACCGCTGGTGCGGCATTCCTTCTTCACCATTGCGCTTCTTCTCTTCTTTACTTCTTCACTGCGACTTTCCGCACAGGACATCCACTTCTCCCAATTCTTTAACGCCCCCTATGCCCAAAGTCCCGCCAACATTGGGAACTTTGACGGCGACTACCGCCTGGGCGCGATCTTCCGCCAGCAATGGCGCAGCGTCACCGTTCCGTACAACACCTTCGGCATTGGCGGTGATGCGGCGAACCTGGCCGGTGTCCAAGGGCTGGGGCTTGGTGCATGGATCTACAACGACAAGGCGGGGACATCGCGGCTCAACACCTTCCATGCGGACCTCGGCCTGAGCTGGACGCAGCACTTCGCCACGGCACATGCGCTCACCATGGGCATGCAAGCCGGCTACACCAACGTGTCCATCGACTACAATGCCCTTCGCTTCGATGCCCAATACAACGGCTTCAGCTACGATCCCTCCTTGGGCAACGCGGAGCAGTTCACGCGGAGCGCCCGTTCGCGCATGGACCTGCATGCGGGCCTTGGCTACACCTTTTCCCCGGAGAAGCGGCGGCAATTCACCGCAGGGCTTGGCTTTTTCAACCTTACCACGCCGGATGTTTCGCTCTTCGATGCCGCACCATCGCCGCTGGACACCCGCACGCTTATCCACGCTGGTGCGCAATTCCCCGTGGGCGAAAAGCTGGACGTGCTGCCCAAGCTGCAATGGCAGGCCCAAGGCAAATTCCGGGAGTTTGACATCGGGGGTGCCGTGCGCTACATCCTGCTGGACCGCTGGAACCTGGTGCGCACCGTGCAGGCCGGCCTGTACATGCGTGCCAAGGATGCCGGCTATTTGTATGCCGGACTGGAACATGACGATTGGACCTTCGGCCTGAGCTACGACATCAACCTGAGCCGGCTGGAACCCGCGAGCCGCAACCGGGGCGGGTTTGAGATCACCGCCATCCGCGTGTTCCGCAAGCGGCCGCCCGTGCCGGTGCGCTACAAAGCCTGTCCTGTCCAAATGTGATGCAGGGGCGCCGCCACATACACACACTTGCCACCGTGGTGCTTGCCCTTACAGTGCGTGCCGTGCTTGCGCAAAGCGCCGAGCAGTTCACCACCTGGGGCGACAAGGCCATGGCGCTCGGCGAGCATTACGGGGCCTCGCGGTACTACGGCGAAGCCTTGGGCAAAACGTCCGGCCTGATGGAGCTGCAATGGAAATACGCCGAAGCCTGCCGCCTGAGCAACCAGTACGGCGAAGCCGCCCTGTTCTACGACAAGGTGCAGAAGAAGGACCATGCACGAAAACACCCGGAAGCCCTGCGCTGGTTAGCCGAAATGCAGATGAGCACCGGGGAATATGACGAGGCCGCGAAGACCTGGGCCAAGGCAAAACAGCGTGAACGCGACAAGAAGGGCTTCACCGCGCAGCGCGCGGATAACGGCATGGATGGATGCAAGCTGGCCAAGGCGATGGCCGCCGATCCGGACCGCTTAGTGACCATTGAACATCTGCCCATGCCGGTGAACAGCTTCAGCAGCGAGTTCGGCGGGCGCACCGGGCCGGACAGCGCGCTGTACTTCACTTCGCTGCGCGGGGAAGTGAATGCTGACGGCGAAGTGAAGGACACAACCAACTACCACGCGCGGATCTTCAAGGCAACGGAGCAAGGCGGCAAATGGTCTGAACCCGCTGCGCTGCCCGCCAACGTGAACAACGGGCGCAGCAACGCCAACGGCACTTGGAGCACGGATGGGAAGTGGTTCTACTTCTCCCGGGAAGAAGCACCGGGCGAATTCAGCATCCGCGCCGTGGACCTGCAACAGGCAAACGACACGGGCAAAGTGGTGCTGCGTATGCCGGGATATACGGTAACGCAGCCAATGGTGGCCGACTTTGAAAACACGGAAACGCTTTTCTTCGCCAGCAATATGCCCGGAGGTGCAGGCAGCATGGACATTTGGAGCGGACGTATTGCAGGGGCTGAACTATTTGATCGGAAACCGCTGGGACCACCTGTGAATACACCAGGCAATGAAGTGACACCCTACTTGGACGCAACAGACAACACACTCTACTTCAGTTCCGATTTTCTGCCGGGCATGGGCGGGTATGATCTGTTCAAAAGCCTGTTGGAGCACAACGGGGCCGGGCAACCGGTGAACCTTGGTGTACCGTTCAACAGCGAGGCCAATGACCTGTATCCTGCGGTGGATGCGACTTCCGGCACCGGCTGGTTCACCAGCAACCGCAAAGGGGCGTTTGCGGAGGAAGGTGAAACTTGCTGCAACGACCTGTTCCGCTTCAGCTACCCGCACGCCGCAGTGGTGGAAGTGCCCAAACCCGACACCGCGGAAGTGCGCGCCGAACAGGAACAGCGCCTCACCTCGCTGCGCGAAAAGCTGCCCATCCGCCTCTACTTCCACAACGATGAGCCGGACCCACGCAGCTGGGACACCACCACCACGCTGGACTATGCACAGACGTTCCGGAGCTACGCTGCCAAACGCGCGGAATACGATTCAGCCTGGAAGGCAAAGCCGGGCGACACCACCGCATTTGATGCATTCTTCACCCGGCAGGTGGAAGGTAATTTCAACCTGCTGAACGACTTCATCACCTTGCTGAAATCCGCATTGGACGAAGGCCAGCACATCACCCTCCAAGTGCGCGGCTACGCAAGCCCGCTGGCCAAGAGCGACTACAACAAGAACCTCTCGCTGCGGCGGATCGAAAGCTTGGTGCATTACTTGGAACGCACGAACGGCGGCGCACTCCTGCCCTACCTGAACGGCACGGCTTCCAACGGCGGCACCTTGACGGTGGTGAAGAGTCCGTTCGGCAAAAGCACGGCCAACCCCGACGTCAGCGACCGATTGGACGACCTGCGCAACTCGGTGTACGGCGTGGGCGCGGCGAAGGAAAGAAGGATCGAGATCGAGGAAGTGCGGTGAAGGAAGAATGAGGCAAGGAAGCCCGCCGCTGCCGGAGCTTGGTGCCACACGGGTCTTCAATTCCGCACAATCCCCCTACCTTGGCGGCATCCACCGTTGATCAGATGAACTTGCTGCTTTTGTCCAATTCCACAATGCCCGGTGAAGCCTATTTAGGCTGGGGCCGGGAACACATTGCGCAATTCCTTGGCGCACCCAAGCGCATCGCATTCGTGCCCTTTGCCGCAGTCACCACCAGCATGGACGACTATGCCGCACGCACGAGTGCCGTCTTCGCGGAGCTCGGCCACGAACTGTTCAGCCTGCACACCGAGCAGGAAAAGGTGAAGGCCCTTGCCACGGCCGAAGCGGTGGTGATCGGTGGCGGAAACAGCTTCCAACTGCTGCGCACCCTGTACAGCACCGAGCTGGTGCGCGCCATCCGCGTGCGCGTGATGGGCGGCCTGCCCTACATGGGCTGGAGCGCCGGAAGCAACGTAGCCTGCCCCACCATCATGACCACCAACGACATGCCCATCACCGAGGTGCCCACGTTGCGTGCCATGGGGCTGGTGCCGTTCCAGATCAACCCGCACTACACGGAGGCCACCATTCCCGGCCAAGGGGGTGAAAGCCGCGACCAGCGGATCGCGGAATTTCTGGAGATCAACGGCAAAGCCGTGGTGGTGGGCCTGCGCGAAGGCACACTGCTGCATGTGCAGGGCGAAAAGCTCACGGTGGAAGGCCGCGGCATGCGCGTGTTCCGCCATGGCAAGGAAAGCAAGGACATTGCAGGCGGCGTGGAACTGCGCACCTCCCTTGCAGACGCGTGATCCGTACACGGCAGATTGTTGATCGCTTTGGCTTTCCGGCTGGAACCGGCACATTGCCGCCTGTAAGTTCGCGTCCAATAGCAAGGGATGGAAGGCGAAGTGACCAAGGCCACCGGCCTGTTGTACAGCGTGGGCATGGACCTGCTGCTGCTGCTGAAGATCATCGGCATACTGGTGGCGGCGTGGCTGGTGGAGCGGCTGATCTACTTCGGGCTGCGGCGGGCCTACGCCAAGAGCAAGGCCAAGGGCCGCGAGGAGATGACGCGCTACCGCTTCTTCCGCAACGGCGTGCGCACCCTGGTAGTGATCCTGGCGATGGTGGCCATCGTGTACACCGTGCCCTCCCTGCGCGCCCTCGCATTCACCTTGTTTGCTGGGGCCGGCATCCTGGCGGTGGTGATCGGCTTCGCGGCGCAAAAGGCGCTCAGCGACATCATCAGCGGCATCTTCATCGTAGCCTTCCGCCCCTTCCGCGTGGGCGACATGATCCAGGCGGGCGAGGCGGGTGTGTTCGGCACGGTGGAGGACATCAACTTGCGGCACACCACCATCCTCACCTTTGAAAACCGCCGTTTGGTGATCCCCAACTCCATCCTCAGCGAGGACCGGATCATCAACAGCACCATCCGTGATGAGAAGACCTGTGAGTTCATCGAGTTTGAACTGGCGCAGCACGCCGACGTGAACATGGCCATGGCCCTGATGCAGCACCAAGCCATGCTGCACCCCGACCGCATTCCCAGCCCGGAAACCACCACCACCATGGAGGCGCCCGACGAAACCATCACTGTGCGCTTGGTGAAGATCCACGAAGGGGCCATCACCCTGCGCATGTACGTCTGGGCCAAGGACCCCGTGACCGCGCGGCGCATGCACTACGACCTGAACCAGGCGGTGCTGGAGAGCTGTTTGGAAAACCATATTCCCTTTGCACTGCCCATACGCCGCTCCATACAAACCGACCATACGCGCCCAAACCCGTAGCCCATGGCCAAACTGCGCAGTGAAAAAGCGGGCCTTCCGCCGGGCTCGCTGGTGCCCGTGAACGAGGAACCCGCAACGGAAACCACTATCCAGGTTTTCGTATACGACGGGGACAACATCTCCGAGCACTGCGCCGT
>JAFDZY010000259.1 GCA_018266685.1 Bacteroidota bacterium | reverse complement strand
CCACGGTGCTCAAACGGATGGATGGGCGCTGGTGGGTGGCGCACGTACATGGCAGTGATCCGGATTACCGCCTACGGGAAGGTGAATACATGACCTACGGCGACATCCACACGCGCAACAAGGACTTGGAGCGCGAGGTGGTCGCACGTACCGAGGAACTCCGTGCGGAGAAGAAACGGAGCGATGACCTGCTGTTGAACATTCTACCGGAAGAGGTCGCAGTGGAATTGAAGGCCAAAGGATCCGCCGAAGCCGTGCAGATCGACCAGGTCACTGTACTGTTCACGGACTTCAAGGGCTTTACGGCACTGAGCGAACAGATGGGCCCGAAAGACCTCGTTCACGACCTGCACGAGTGCTTCAGCGCCTTCGATCGGATCTGTGGGAAGCACAACATCGAGAAGATCAAGACCATCGGCGACGCATACATGGCCGCCGGCGGACTGCCCACGCCCAACACCACCCACGCCGTGGACACGGTGAACGCGGCGTTGGAGATGCGCGACTTCATCGCTGAGGGCAAGGCGAAGAAGATCGCGGCGGGCTTGCCGTACTTCGAGATCCGCATCGGCGTGCATACCGGTCCAGTGGTAGCCGGCATCGTGGGCGTGAAGAAATTCCAGTACGACATCTGGGGCGATACGGTGAACACGGCTTCACGCATGGAATCGTCCGGCGAGGTGGGGCAAGTGAACATCAGCGAGGCGACGTACCGGTGGGTTGTCAGTTCTGAGTTGTCAGTTGTCAGTTCTCAGTTGTCAGTTGTCAGCGCCGGCGTCGGCAGCCGGACAACCGACAACCAACAACTGACAACTCCTGAGTTCACCTTCACCCCGCGCGGAAAAGTGCAGGCGAAGGGCAAGGGAGAAATGGAGATGTGGTTCGTGGAGCCAAGCGACGAAGCATTGAAAGGGGCTTTCAAAGGGCTCGGTCAGGCTGAAACGGAGAGGGGTCGCGGAGAATGTGATCCCGGGCGATCGGGATTTGACGAGGAGGCGGATCACGGCACACATGCTCCCGCATAGGCAGGAAGGACAATGGCCATGCTACGTTCTGCCATCCTCTGCTGGGCTTTGACCCTGGTGGGCCAAAGTGTTGCACAGGAGCTCCGCTTGGACTCCTTGCGCGCGATCTGGGCGGACACCACGCTTCCCGCAAGGCAGCGCGTACCGGCGTTGGCGTATGCAATGGACCATGACAGCACGTTGACCATTCGCCAGGCGCTCACGCTTTCAAACGGGGTGCGGATGGATCTGACCGACAAGGTGTTTATGCGCCAACAGGCACTGGCCTCCCTGGCGTGGTCCTCCGCGTTGAACCATCGTAGGCGGCACATGGAAGCCATTGCGCTGGCCAAGGAAGCCATAGCTGCATTGAAGCGCTCCGGCACCATGCTTGATGTCGCCCTGGCACATGCCTATCTCGGAATGCAACTGGATGAAGTGGGTGCGCAAGGCGAATCGGTGGAGCACCTGCTCCTGGCGCTCCATGGCTTCGAACAAGTGAACGACAGCTTCGGCCAGGTGCGCATGAACACCGAGCTGGCCAATTCCTTCGAAACACAGGGCATCAATGACAGGGCGTTGACCTACTATGAACGGGCGCTGGCACTGGTACGCCACCGGTATCCCGGCCAGACGGTGGATCTGATGTTGCGCATCTCGGGGCAGTACAAGGACATGAACGACCGGCCGAAGGCCTTGAATTGGTTGGACAGTGCCACGAACGTGGTGCAGCATGCAGGAGCTGCCGATCCAGAACGATTGATCAATTGGGCCCGTGGTGACCTGATGATGGACGTCGGTAACTACGCTGGTGCCTTGGCCGAGTTCATGTATACGTTCGCCGTCATTGATCAGGAACAGGGCAATCCGGCAGGGAGAAGCTGGATCCGTTCCCAGGTCGCCTTGGCACATGCCAAAGCGAAGGAGTACGGCGCCGCCGTGCATTGGGCCACGGAGGGGCTGGCCATGGCCGAGGCCCATCACCTTGAGAAAGAAGAACTGGACAACCTGTATCCACTTGCCCTCGCCTATGAGGGCATGGGCAACACGCGCGAAGGATTGCGCTTTTACAAACGCTACCATGCCTTGCTGGACTCGGTGAGCAATGCGGAGAAGGCCCGAAGCCTCAGCGAAGCTGTCTTGACCGCCGATTATGCAAGGCAACAGGTGGCGGATAGTTTGCTCGCCGCGCAACAACAGCGCAACGCGGAAGCCACGATTGCAAAGGAACGCACCCGCCGCAACGTCTTTCTGTTCGCCGGGCTGGGCCTGCTCGTCTTCGGCGTCGTTGTCCATCGCCAGCGTCGGCGCACACAACAAGCACTGGACCGCAGCGATGAACTGCTGCTGAACATCCTGCCGGGGGAGGTGGCCGATGAGTTGAAATTGAAGGGAGAGGCCGAAGCGAAGCACTTCGAACAGGTCACCATCCTTTTCACGGACTTCAAGGGCTTCACACAGTTGAGCGAGAAGGTCACGCCCGCCGAACTGGTCGCAGAACTGAACACCTGCTTCAAGGAGTTCGATCTGCTCATGGCCAAGTACCGGATCGAGAAGATCAAGACCAT
>JAFDZY010000025.1 GCA_018266685.1 Bacteroidota bacterium | reverse complement strand
GCTCAGTGCTTAAACCGCACGAACAGCCGCCCAAAATTGCCACTGTCTTTTTCGATCCGGTGGTACAACCGCTTCACGGCCGGTTGCTGCAAGTAGCGGATCACTTTTTTCCCGAGCTGGCCGCTGCCTTTGCCGGGTATGATCTCCAAGAGGGGAATTCGCCGGTCCACACAGTGGTGCAAGGCATCTCCCAGCGCCCGGTCGATTTCAGCGCCCTTGTTGAAGAAGTCGTGCAGGTCCAGTTTATGCTTTGCCATGGTCAAACACGAACATCGGCATTTTCAGCTAGTCACAGGCCTTCGTTTTGTGTGCAAAGGAATACAGGGGCAGGGCCTTCAGGCATGGGTGCGTGCGCTGGCAATGCCGATTAAGCCCGCAACCTGGCCATTGCGATCTCCGAAACTCATCCGTATGGTCAATGATCATTTTGCCGGAGCCGGCTGCTGAGTATGCCATCTCCCAGGACGCATGGTTATCCGCGATCATCGAGAATGGCCCTTTCCCTACTTTCAAGTGGTGCTCGATCAGCATGCCTTTTGGCTCTTCAACCAAGGAAATTCATGCGCGAACGCGGGGTTTTGGGTCTTATCACCACCTTGGCCCCTAAAGCGCACATGCGCAGAGCACTCCTCCCATGAAAATGCGTGTCAATAAACTACTGGATCGGGCGTTGGTCCCGGGCGGTGGTGGTGAACTCTTGTTTTATCAGCGCAGCGGCGACTTCACCATTGAAGTAGCCGGCATGTCCGGCGAACTAATGACCACGGCGCACCATGGCTCTGAGGATGCCTTGGCCGAACTTGCTTTGCAGAAGGTGGGCAATGCAGCACAGGCCAGCGTGGTGATCGGTGGGCTTGGCATGGGGTTCACATTGGCCGCAGTGCTTAGGCTGGTGGGGGAGAAGGGTAAAGTGGTGGTGGCTGAACTGGTGCCCCAAGTGGTGGAATGGAACAAAGGCCCCATGGGCGAACGGGCCGGATTCCCGGTGAACGACCCGCGCACCATTCTGCATGTGGGTGATGTGTTGGAACTGATCCGAAACGGCAGGAGCACTTACGATGCCATTCTGTTGGATACGGACAACGGCCCTGAAGGGCTTACTCAGGCGAGCAACAACCGCCTCTACTCTCATCGTGGCCTGCGTTCAGCATATAGGGCCCTGAAGCCTGGTGGCGTGTTAGCGGTCTGGTCCACGCATCCCCACGACCCCTTCACGCATCGCTTGGACATGGCTGGCTTCCGCGTGGAAGAGCAGAAAGTGTTCGCACACCGCAATAAAGGCACCAAGCACCACCTGTGGTTCGCAACGCGGCCGAATTAAGGATGGGGTGAATGGTCGTTGCTTCCGGGGCTTCGGTTCACCGGGCCTCCAACCAGTCGGCCCATGGTTGGTCCTCTTGGGTGGTTACCTTGATGTTGTACTGCCTGCAAGCCTGAAAGATCCATGAGCCGAAACTTGGCGGCGGTTCCATGAATTGGAGCTTGTCTTCGGCAGTAAGGTACATTTCATTGGAAACGAGGAGATGCTCGGTGGGTTCGAATTGTATGCCAACTATCGTTGCGAATTGGGGCAAGTGCCTGCTGCTTCCAGTTTGTGCGGTAACCACCGTCCAAAGTCTGATCTTGGCTTGATCCGGAAAGTTGATGGTCTTGATCGCCCCGTTCACTTCAATGGACACTTGATCCCCTGTGAATGTGATCAGTCCGACCCGGTGCCAGCGATGAAACAACTTCAGGATGCGCTCCCTGAAGAAGACCGGGATGAACAAGGGCAGTGCGAACCACCAGTTATCAGTCCGAATGGAAAGGGACATCCAGCTAATGAACCATGTGCCCTCGAACAGGAAGAACAGGGTGAAATTGGACCGTACGGAGCGGGGCATTTCAACGATCGGGTACTTCGGGGTAACGGAACGCTTTGAGAAGTTCGAGAGCAGGTGCTGCATACGCCAGCGGTTAGGTCTTGAGCAACAGCAGCGACTTGATCGCCTCCACCTGCTTCGTGTCCATATCGGCCTTCTTCGCAAAGGTTTTCCACTTCTTTACCCCGGCCACCACCTCATCAATGATCGCCCCGGCCTTTTTGATGTGCATGTCCTTGGCCACCGCCAGCAGATCGGCGCGCGTAATGCCCGCCCGTTTGCCGTTGATGCTCATCTGGTGCTGTTTCAGCCAAAGGTTCTCCGGGTTGTACGCGAAGGTGATGTCGTAGGCGGGGCTGAGGTGCCACTCGCCTTGCGGGTCCATCAGGAACGAAGTGTTTTTCGTGTGGTCGTCGCAGTTGCGGGCGATCACGTTGAAGCACATGCGCCGGAAGAACTCCGCTGCATCGGGGTAGGGCAGGCCCAGTTGGCGCATCACGGAGAAGGCCTCCTCGTAGCTGTAGCGCAGCGGGTCGTTGAAATCCATGTGGGCCACGCCACACAAGGTGGCCATGTGCAGGCGCGCCGTTTCGCCGGTCTTCGCGTGTTGCACCCGGTCGAAGCGCTGTGTGAGGAAGTGCGCCCGGCCGTGTTCCTCCAACAGCGTGCTGGGCATCATGCTGATGCCGCAGGCCACGGCCATCAGGTGGTAGGCATATTCAATGCGGCCGTAGCCCTTCGGGTCGCCCAGTGCAGCATTGGTCACGCCATCGAATTTGATCAGGCAGTAGCTGAAGTTTTCCAGGCCGTCGATCTGGCCACTGCGCACCTCGCCGGTCTTGTGGTTGTAGGCCACCACCGCCTTTGCCCGCGCACCGCCCGCCGAGGTGCCCACCTGGATAATGTCCATCAGCGCTTCCTGCTCGCCCTTTCTGCGGCTGGTGTTGAAGGCTTCCTTCTTGGAGAGCACCTCGCGCGCCACGCGCACCAGCTCGTCCACGCGCAGGGCTTCACTGCTCGCCTCCAGCTCGGCGTGGCTCGGCTCGAACTCCAGTGCGCCCATGCCGCGGTGCCCCAGGAAACACAGTTTTTCCACCGGGTTCGCTGAGCCTTGCGGGCGGTCCTGCTGCTTCAGCCAGGCGTTCAGCAACGTATCGCCAAAGCGGTCGGGCAGCGCATCGGCCAGCAGGCCCGGGAGTCCTTTGAAGGTCTCGTCGCGCAGGTTGCCGAAGGCGAAGACCTCCTCACCGCCACGCGCCTTGCCCAGCGGCATCTGCAAGGGGGCCACCTCCAGGCCGCTCGCGGTGAAGGACCGGTCGTACTGGAATTGGGCGCGGTGCAGCCGGTCGTCCCATACCACCAGGCCAACGGTCCGGCCCCAAAGCTTCACTTGTGCGTGCGTTACCATGAGCTCGTTTTTGGTTTGGGGGGAACGACGGCGGGCTTGTTCCGGGATGCACGTTTGCGTTGCTTCTTCAGGTATTTTTCCTGGGCTTCCACCAGCATGTACGGCGTGGGCTGCGGCTCTTGGTGGAAGGCATCGAGCAATTCCAGGCGGCCCATGGCGCGCAGCACCTGCACGAAGGTGAGCAGCGTGGCGGCGCGGCCGGCCTCCAGTTTTACGATCGTGGTGCGGTCCAATCCGGCACGACGGGCCACTTCGGCCTGGCTTAGGTTGTGCTCCAAGCGCATGCGCTTGATCTCCTTGCCCAGCCTGGCCACGACCTGCTGGTCGGTGATCTGCTCCCAATTAATGCTGCTTATGGCCATCACAATGGTTGGTAAAGTTCATTAACGCTGCTTCCGGGCCTCAAATATACGCATTTATATTTTCTTTTGTTCAATATAGTTGTGTGATAGCATCATAGATTGATTAATCATTAATTAGTGATGCTATAAAACATCATTAATATCAACCAATAATGTATCGCCATCACTGAGCCCCGTCACGCGGAACGAGGTTTCCAACGCTCCCGCTAGCCTTCCAGCCCCACTGTGGGCTGTGTTCCTGACTATGGTGCCAACGCCATAGGCGGGTCACCAGGCCCCGATCACGCTACTGGGCAACATGGGGGCGGAGACTTCAATGGCAGATGACAGTGATGAGCAGAGATGCACCGAACATGGTCAAGCCGGAAAGGGAGGAGCATGGATGGGGGCATGTGTGGGAGCTTCGGGGTCGTACTACTTGATAAGGGCTTTCAACTCCTCAATGCTCAGCACATCCTTCCTCCGATGCAACATCGCATGGCAGTTAGGGCATACAGGCCGCAAGTCATGGACGGGGTCAATGCGATGTGCTTTCTTGGTGCTGCTCAGCGGATTCAGGTGATGCACGTGTATGAAGCCCGCCCCTAATAAACCATAGCGTGCTTGGAAATCGAAGCCGCAAACGGCGCATTTCATCCCGTGATGGGCGATACATGCAGAACGGTTCCTCGGGTCGCGCTCAAAACGGGTCATCCGAACGGTGAAGGCGGTGCCCTCGATGAATTGTGTGGCCGGTTCCGCAGTGGATGATGGGCTGACCGAGTTCCAGGCCTCTTCCACCTTGCCAACAAGCTCTTCCTTCACAAAAGTGCCGGAAGTCTGTGGTGTCCAATGCTGTGATGGACCCAATTCACGTAACTGAGCAAGAGGAAGGATGCAACTTTCCGGCTTGAACAATCGGTCGTATTCGATATCCACGTACAGTGTAGAGCGTTCGGACCCGTCCCAGTGCGGCTTTGATTCGGGTTCACTCATGATCCACCCTGATGCCATGATGCCACGAGGCTCGGCCCCAAGGTGCATCAGATAGAACCTGTCGCCGGGCGCAATATCCCGCGATCGTCCAACGCTCCACTGGTCAAGGCAGGAGCCTGAACGAGCGGTCTCTTCGACCATATCGTCCAAGCTCTCCCATTCCCACTTGTTCGGGTTCCAGATCAACAGAACGGTTTTAGGCTCTCTCATGAATTCATCAACCGCTCAATAATCCCCACCGCCGCCTTGGGGATCTTCGTTCCCGGCCCGAACACATCGAAGCATCCGGCCTGCTTGAGGACCTCGAAGTCGTTGGGCGGGATCACGCCACCGGCCACCACCAGGATGTCGGGGCGTTTCCACGTGTCGCGCAATTCCTTGATCACCTCGGGCACCAAAGTCTTGTGGCCACCGGCCAGGCTGCTGATGCCCAACACGTGCACATCGTTCTCAATGGCCTGCTTCGCCACTTCCTGCGGCGTTTGGAACAGCGGACCGATGTCCACATCGAAGCCGATGTCGGCAAAGCTGGTTGCAATCACCTTCGCGCCGCGGTCATGGCCGTCCTGGCCCATCTTGGCCACGAGGATCCGCGGGCGGCGCCCTTCCTGCTTGGCGAATTCATCGGCGAGGCGCATGGCCTCCTGCATATCGGTGTCGTTCATGGCTTCCGCAGCGTAAACCCCGCTGATGGCACGGGTAGTGGCCTTGTAGCGGCCGAAGACTTGCTCCAGCGCATCGCTGATTTCCCCCAAGGTGGCGCGGGCGCGGGCGGCGGCTACGGCGAGTTCGAGGAGGTTGGTTGAAATCAGTCGTGAGTCCTGAAGTCGTGAGTCCTGAAGTCCGGACTCATGACTCACAGACTCATGACTCACAGACTCACGACTCACGACTTGAGCCGCCTTCACAAGTGCCTCCAACGCCTCCTTCACCTTCCGCTCATCCCGCGCAGCCTTCATGGCATTCAGCCGCGCGATCTGCGACTCCCGCACCTTCGTGTTGTCCACCTCCAGCAGGTCCAACTTGGTCTCCTCTGCCACTTGGAACACGTTCACGCCAATGATGTGGTCCTTGCCGGTATCGATGCGCGCCTGGCGTTTCGCGGCGGCTTCTTCGATGCGCATCTTCGGCAGGCCGCTTTCAATCGCCTTGGCCATGCCGCCGAGTTCCTCCACTTCCTGGATGCGTGCCCAAGCCTTGTGTACGAGTTCGTGCGTGAGGCTTTCCACGTACCAGCTTCCGCCGAGCGGGTCGATCCACTTGGTGATGCCGCTTTGCTGCTGCAAGTAGAGCTGTGTATCGCGGGCGATCTTGGCGCTGAAGTCCGTGGGCAGCGCGATGGCCTCATCGAGCGAGTTGGTGTGCAGCGATTGAGTGCCGCCCAAGGCTGCCGCCAGTGCTTCCACCGTGGTGCGCGCGATGTTGTTGAAGGGGTCCTGCGCGGTGAGGCTCCAGCCGCTGGTCTGGCAGTGGGTGCGCAGCGCGAGGCTCTTTTTGTCCTTCGCGCCGATTTCGTGCAGCATCTTGGCCCAGAGTAGCCGGCCGGCGCGCATCTTGGCCACTTCCATGAAAAGGTCCATGCCGATGCCCCAGAAGAAGCTGAGCCGCCCGGCGAACTCGTCCACCTCCATGCCCGCGGCCAGGCCGGTGCGCACGTATTCGATGCCATCAGCCAGGGTGTAGGCCAGCTCCAGGTCGGCGGGCGCACCGGCCTCGTGCATGTGGTAGCCGCTGATGCTGATGCTGTTGAACTTGGGCATCTTCTTCGCGCAGTAGCTGAAGATGTCGCCCACGATGCGCATGCTCGGGCCCGGCGGGTAGATGTAGGTGTTGCGCACCATGAACTCCTTGAGGATGTCGTTCTGGATGGTGCCTTGCAACTGTTCCGGCGCTACGCCTTGCTCTTCGGCGGCTACGATGAAGAAGGCCATGATGGGCAACACGGCGCCGTTCATGGTCATGCTCACGCTCATCTTGTCCAGCGGGATGCTGTCGAAGAGGATCTTCATGTCCTCCACGCTGCTGATGGCCACGCCGGCCTTGCCCACATCGCCCTTCACGCGCGGATGGTCACTGTCGTAGCCGCGGTGGGTGGCCAGGTCGAAGGCTACGCTCAGCCCCATCTGCCCGGCAGCGAGGTTGCGGCGGTAGAAGGCGTTGCTGGCCTCGGCCGTGCTGAAACCCGCGTACTGCCGGATGGTCCAGGGCCGCACGGTGTACATGCTGGCGTAAGGACCGCGCAGGTAGGGCGGGGCGCCCGCACCGAAGCGCAGGTGTTCGAGCTGATCCGTGTCTTCCGCCGTGTAGCGGGATCGCAGCGGGATCTCTTCCCGGTTTGGGAGTTGGGTTGCCAGTTGCCGGTTGTCCGTTGTCAGTTGTTCGTTGTTCGTTGTCGGTGATCCCAAGCTCCCCGCACTGACAACAGACAACTGGCAACCGGCAACTATCTCCTTGATCCAAGTATCCGTCATTTCCTCCACTACGTACGCCCCGCCCAGCGGATCGGCCACACGGCCCAAGAAACTTTCATCCCGCAGCAGCAAGCTGATGTTGCGCGCAATGCGCCGCCCCAATGCTGCTCCTTCCGGCAGGGGCAAATCGGGGATGGTGAGCCCATCGCAGCCGCCGATTACCGCGCTGAGGCCTTGCAGGGTGGCGCGCAGGGCCTGGTCATAAGGCGACTTCGCCTCTTTTGTGTACTGCACTTCGCACTGGATGAAGGCGTTCACACTGCATGCGTGTTCCGGCGAAAAGCCTTGCACCACCTGTGCCCAGGCTGCCCGGAATGCCCGGATGCGCGCGGCCTCCAGGAAGAGGTCGTCTCCAGGGTGCAGGCGGAATTGGATGCGGGCCGAAGCCTCGTCGATGGGCCAGCCGCTGCGTACCAAGCGCTCCAAAAGGGCCATGCCTTGCCTGATGGCGTGTTGCGTAGCTTGGTTGGGGTCATCGCCGGCCTTGCGCCCGTCGCTGATCTCGAACAATCGGAGCAGGGGATAGGCCGCAATCCGTTCGCGGACAACATCCACCATGGCATCAAGGGGGAAGTCTGTGCAAAGGCTGAGATCTGCCGGAGGCACGTTCTGGTGTTCCGCTAAGTGCAGCACTTCCAGCAGTTGCTCTTCGTTGCCGCGATGCAGCTTCAGGTCGATGGCGCCGAGGAGCACGTCGTTCAATACGGGGGCGAGCCGGGCATGCGCGGTACGCAGTTCCATGGCATCCGCACCGCCGAGCAGTGCCTTCAGTGCATCGTTGTTGGCCTGTTCAGGCGTTGCGGCATCAATGGCTGCGGTGATCCGCCACGGATTGCCCGCTCGTTTCACCCCGCGCCGATGGTTCTGCCCGGATGATGCGTGCCCCGCATTGGCCAAGCCGATGGGCTGCATGCGGTCCCCGTTGGGAAGCACCACATCGATGCTGGAAAGCTCCCTGCCCTTGAGCTCCTTCAGAGCAAGTTTTTCCCACGTGGCACCATCAAAGTTGGGAAAGTCGGTGAAGAGGCGTTCTTGGCTCATCGCGGCGAAGTTCGTACATGGGTGGGAACCCGTTGGCCTTGTTCAAAGGATGTGGATGCAGCTACTGCGGCAATAACGCAGTGTTGTGGACTTCGGCAAGAAAATAAAGACCTGTATATCCGGAATTAGATCAGGCGAATACATTTGCCCCCGGTTCATCCAAGTCATGTTCTCCAAAACCTATCAGTACGCACTACGCGCTTCGGTGGTGGTGGCACGTGCTTCAAGGGAAGGGCAGTGGCTTACGCTTTCGGAGATCGCGGACCATACCGGCGCACCCAAGGCATTCACCGCCAAAGTGCTTCAGGACTTGGTACGTGCGGGGTTGGTAACCTCGCAACGCGGGCCCAATGGAGGCTTTCACCTGTCACCCCCGGAAGCGGAAAAAGTGACGCTGCGCATGATCATGGATGCCACTGGCGAAGTAGCTTTCCACAAGCAGTGCACCATGGGCTTGAGTTCGTGCAGCGGCCTGGATCCCTGCCCGCTGCACGAGCAATTTGCGCAGGTAAAGGCGGAAATGAGCCAGATCCTTGATGATACGAGCATCCACAGCCTGGTGGATGGTTTGAGCAACGGAACAACGTACGTGAAACTATGAGGTCAATTTACCCTTCCGGGCCAGCGGCCCCTACCGGCACCCGATGGCGATTGCTGCTTTCGGCATGTGCTGTTTCCCTGAGCGCTCCACTTTGGGCGCAGAGTGAAAAAACGGCTGGATGGCTTTCCAGTCCAGGCATTGTGGGCACCATGGTGATCCTGGGTCTGGTGCTGTTTGTGGCGGCGCTGATCATTACGGCCAGGGTGTCCGTGCTGATCAAGGATTCCAAGCGCAAGCGGAACCTTTCCACGGAAGCAGCGGAGAGCGGGGGGAGCGGCAACGGTGATCATGGCCATGGCTATCGCCTGCGCGGCGATGAGCTGGGCGGTAGCGCACCGGCGGTAGATGCGAAATCCTTGATCACCAGGGCCACCAGCGAGCCGGACAATCCATTGGTGGACGAAAAAATTTATTCCCGGCTCCGTTTGGACGTACCCAAGGAGCTACAGAACCTTGTGATCGCCTACTTGGCCACCTCCACCTTTTGGCTGGTGTTCGGCACTTTGGTGGGAGAGTACCTGGGGTTGAAGTTCGTGTTCCCGGACCTGGATGAAGTGTCCTGGCTTTCGTTTGGAAGGCTGCGGCCCGTGCACACCAATACGGTGTTCTGGGGCTGGGCATCACTAGCCATGATTGGCCTTGCGTATTTCGTGATCGCACGCACATCACGCACCGTGATCCACAGTTACCGCGCAGGCTGGTGGGGGCTGGTCTTGATCAACCTGTCGATCCTGGCGGGCAACCTCTGCCTGATGGCCGGCATCAACAACGGTGGTGGTGAGTACCGCGAGTACATCTGGCCGGCGATGTTGCCTTTTGCACTTGCATTGATCATCACGTTCCGAAACTTTTACAACACGGTGAAGCGCCGAAAGGTGGCGGAGATTTATGTGAGCAACTGGTATTTGCTGGCCTCCCTGGTTTGGACCATCGTGGTGGCCACCATCGGTTATCTCCCCATGTTCCAGAACGGCTTGGGTGAAACGGTGATCCAAGGCTACTACATGCACATGGGCGTGGGCATTTGGTTCATGACCTTCACGCTGGGCCTGGTGTACTACTACTTGCCCTCGGCGCTGAACAAACCCATCTACTCCTATTCGCTGGGCGTGCTGGCCTTTTGGACGCAGGTGTTGTTCTACACGTTGATCGGCACGCACCACTTTGTGTTCTCCCCGCTGCCCTGGTGGCTGCAAACGGTGGCGATCGTGTTCAGCGTGGGCATGTTCATCCCGGTGTTCGCCGGCACGGCCAACTTCCTGCTTACCATGAAGGGTAGTTGGAGCGCCATCGGGCGCAGCTATGTGCTTCCCTTCTTCCTGGTGGGCGTGGTGTTCTACTGCCTCGGCAGCTCCCAAGGCAGCTTCCAAGCCATGCGCTTCACCCAGAACATTTGGCACTTCACCGATTTCAACGTGGCCCACTCCCACATGACCATGTACGGCATCGTCACCTTCATCCTGTGGGCGTGCATCTATGCGCTGCTGCCGAAAATGACCGGCCGGGAACCGTCCCAGGCCATGGTGGGCGCACATTTCTGGTTGGCTTTCATCGGGCTTTTCGCCTATACGGTATCCTTGATGGCAGGCGGCACCGTGAAGGGCATCGCCTGGCTGGAAGGAGTGCCCTTTATTGACACCGTGATCGCCACGCGGGGATACTGGACCTGGCGTGCGATCGGAGGTTCATTGATGTTCATCTCCCACTTGATCTTCGCCTGGAATTTCGTGGCCATGGTGCGCAAGCCGCTGCCCGCCGCACAACCCAAGGCCTTGGAACCCCTGACCGCCTGAAGCCATGATCAATTTCCACAAGGACCACGCAAACTTGGTGAACGTAGCCCTGCTGGTGTTCGCCCTGCTAAGCACCGGCATTGCCGTGGCGCCGGCACTGACCATGCAGGACAACAATGCCCCGCTTCCGGACATGCCCAAAATGACTGACCAGGAGCGGCGGGGCCTTTCGGTGTATGTGGCCGAAGGCTGCATTGGCTGCCACACCCAGCAGGTGCGCAACATTGCCATGGACAAGACCTGGGGGGATCGGCCCTCCATCCCCAGTGATTATTACTTCAGCAAGGAGCGCCCCAACATCTGGCAGGCCACGCCATCGTTGCTGGGCAGTGAGCGTACCGGGCCGGACCTTACCAACGTGGGCAAGCGCCAGGCCAGTGAGGCGTGGCAAATGCTGCACCTGTACAATCCGCGCATGGTTGTGAAGGGTTCGGTGATGCCCCGCTACGGCTGGTTGTTCCAGGAAGTGGATTCTGCCCAAGTGAAACCCGGTGATGTGGTAGTAGCCGTTCCTGCGGACAAGCTGGACAAACCAGGTATGAAGGTGATCGCCACCCTACGCGCGAAGGACCTGGTGGCTTACCTGCTCTCCTTGAAACAAGCGCCCTTGCCGTCAGGCACGGTGGCCCCCGAGTTCATTGAAACACCCGCGCCCAACGGGAAGGCGGTTGCTGCTGCAGCGCCCGGCGCTGCACCTGCCGCAGTGGACGGCTCCGCCGTGTTCTCCCAAGTGTGCGCGGCCTGCCATCAACCGGATGCCAAGGGCCTGCCTGGTGCCTTCCCCCCGCTGGCCGGAAGCCCTGTGGTGAACGACAAGGACGCCTTGAAAATGGTGGACATTGTGCTGGGTGGATACACGGGCAGGCCGGGCTACGGGCCCATGCCGCCACAAGCTGAGAACCTCAACGACGATGAGATCGCCGCGGTGATCAACTATGTGAAGTCCCATTTTGGCAATGATGCGCCGCCCACCGATGCCGCCACCGTGAAGAGCCAACGGGCCGTTATTGCCCCACAATCCGTGAAGTAGCCATGAAGAATGCCATTGCTTTCCTTTTCGGCCTGCTGCTGGCCGCACCGGCATGGGCGTGCGAGGCTTGCGAACGCCAGCAGCCCAAGTTGCTCAAGGGCATCACGCACGGCACCGGCCCCCAAAGTGGTTGGGACATGCCGATCATCTATGTGTCCATTGCCATTGTGCTGGTCACGCTCTTTTTTGCCTTGAAGTACCTCATCAAGCCCAACGAGGATGGAGCGGACCACATCAAGCGGGCCATCTTCCAAACACCCACCCCCGACCATGGCCGTTGAACGCACCGTGAAGCTTTTCCTGGATGATGAGCCCGTGCCCTTTGCGGAGTACGCGCCGCCGGTGAAATTCCTGTTTGACACCACCAAACTACCCGACGGGCCGCACACCCTGCGGATCGTGGCCCGCAGCACCAGCGGGGTGGAAGGGGTGCGCACCATCCCCTTCGAGGTGCGCAACGGACCGGCCATCACGGTGCTGGGCCTAAAACCGGGCGAAGTGGTGGACGATCGCATTCCCATCACCGTGAACGCGTATGGTAGCGAGCGCAGTGATGTGTTCATGGTCACCGGCTCGGAAACGCCCAAGGCTATACCGGCGTGGGTGTGGGCCATGCTCATCGGCTTTGTGGGCTTTGCCGCGTTCTACTTCACGCTGTACTGGGCACCTGTCCATCTTTGAACGTGCCGGGATATCGCCCCTGCACATTGATCGGTGGAGCCAATCAGTTTCCGGTTCGCCTTTAGCTTTGTGCCTTGGCCAACATCGCCAGACATCCTTCCATGAAGATTTCCAACCATTCCGTGGTTTCCTTCCACTACACGCTTTCCAACAATGAAGGGGAAGTGATTGACAGCTCCAAGGGGCACGAAGCCTTCACCTACCTGCAAGGCGGCCAAATGATCGTGCCGGGCTTGGAAGCGCAGATGGAGGGCAAGGCCAAGGGCGACAAGTTCAAAGCGGTGGTGGAACCCGGACAGGGCTACGGGGAGTTTGACCTCCAATTGCTCCAGAAGATACCGTTGGCCAGTTTCGGAGGGCAGCAAGTGGAAGTGGGCATGCAGTTCCAAGCCGGTGAGCACCATTTGGTAACGGTGAAAGAAGTTTCGGCCAACGAAGTGCTGATCGACGCGAATCATCCGCTGGCCGGTGTTACCCTCAACTTCGATGTGGAGGTAACCGACGTGCGCGAGGCAACGGCCGATGAGCTGGCACACGGCCATGTGCATGGGCCAGGCGGGCACCACCACTGAGGCATGTATTGGCTTTAACGCGGTATTCCGGTGCCTTCAGTAGCGGTGACCGGAAAGGAGCCGATTTTGTACATGTGTAACTTGCGGCATGCATCTTTTGGTGCCGCCTTCAACACTCCTTGTTTCCCGGTCTGCCACAGGTGGTTTTGCACTCTTGGTGGCTACCGTGTTGCAGGCCCAGTCCTTTTCGGTATCGGGAACGGTCTTCGACGATTCCGATGGCAGCGTGCTTTCAAATGCCTTGGTGCAATTGATCGATACGAGCGACAGCACGCGGCACCAGGCCACATTATCAGATGGGGATGGGCACTTCACCTTCAAATCAGTTGAGACAGGAAGCTATTGGCTACGAGCCAGCTTCATTGGCTTTGCTTTAGTTGACGGCCCTTTGTCAGTGAACACCGACGTGGCGGGCATGGAGATCCGGATGCGGGCCACCAGCACGCAGTTGAAGGCCGTGGAGAAAGTGGCTGTGCAACCGCGTGTGGGGCAGAAGGGGGATACCACCGTGTACAATGCCGCCGTATATAAGTTGTTGCCGGATGCCTCGGCGAGTGACTTGTTGAACAAGATGCCAGGGATCCGGAGCAAGGACGGGGGCTTGACCGCGCAGGGGGAACAGGTGCTGAAAGTGCTGGTGGATGGTGAGGAGTTTTTTGGAAGCAACGCGATCAAGGCCTTGGAAGACCTGCCTGCGGCGATGATCGACAAGGTGCAGGTCTTCGACAAGAAGAGCGACCAAGCCGAATTCACAGGCATGGATGACGGAGAAAGCGCGAAGACGGTGAACCTAGTGACCAAAAGGGGCATGGACCAGGGAGCTTTCGGCAATGCCAGTTTTGGTTATGGTACAAACAGCCGCTATCAAGGAGCGTTTTCCTTGAGTTGGTTCGATGGGGCGCGGCGCATCGGTTTGATGGGAGCTCGCGACAACATTTCCCAGCAGTGGGAAGCTGGCCAAGGCGGGCCGGGCATCAACACAGTCAGCTTCATCGGGCTGAACCTCAACGACAAGTTCGGGAAGACGAAACTCTCAGGTGATTATTACTTCATAGGCCAACGCAGCATCAGCTCTTCCAACAGCGAACGCACCAATTACTTGAGCGATACCACCACCCAGATCACTAAAAGCAACTCGGACGGGTCGTCCGAAGATTTCAGCCATAACCTCAACTTCCGCATCGAAACACGACTGGACAGCGCGAATTCGATCATCATCACCCCTCAATTGGGTTTCCAAAGGAGTTCGACGGACCTGGCGCAGGTCTCACATGTGCGCAATGCTGACAGCCTGCAATTGAGCTCCACAGACAACCACAGCACTTTCGGCCAGAATGGATGGAGCATTGGCAACACGCTGTTGTTCAACCATCGCTTTGCCATGCCGGGCCGAACCTTCAGCGTAAACCTGACCACCTCCTTGAACAGTAGCGAAGGCAAAGGCACGCTGCTCGCTCAAAATTCCTTCCTCCTTGATACGGCCGGCAGTGGCACCTTGATCGATCAACTTGCCACCAGCGACAATGCCGGCCAGAGCCATAGCATTCAGATAAGCTACACCGAACCGCTGGGCGGGCATGGACAGATCCAGTTCACCGCCTCACCGAACATCATGCTGACCCATGCCAGCAAGCTGACCCATGACATTGAGGCGGACAATGGGAATGAACGATTGAATGCGGCGTTGAGCAACAAGGCGGACAACAGCATCCGGAACATGACCGGTGGCGTGATGTACGGCTATAAGGGCACCGACTTTGACTTCAACGTTGGGCTGGACGGCCAAATCAACGCGATGCACAGCGAGCAGACCTACCCGTTCAAGGCAATCGTGGACCGTTCTTACGCCAAACCGCTCCCCAATGCCAGGTTCGTTAGGAGATGGGGCAATACCACCAACCTGGAGCTATCCTATCGCAGCAGCACGAACTCCCCATCCCTGGCGCAATTGCAGATGGTGCTGGACAACCGGGACCCCTTGCACCTGACCATGGGGAACCTCCGCTTGGAACAGAGTTATCAGCACACGCTCAACCTCCGCTTCCACACCATGGACAGCACCCGGACAAAGCCTTTCTTCGCGCTGCTTACACTGGAGAACGTGTCTGGTCGCATCAGCGAAATTACATACATCCCTATGGCGGATAGCACACTTGCCGACGGAACCATGCTGCCGTTGGGTTCGCAGCTCACGTTGCCAAAGAACCTGGAAGGCTATGTGTCAGCGCGAGCATATGTGAACTACGGCATCCCCATTTCGGCGATAAAGTGCGACCTCAGCCTGAGTGCGGGAAACAGCATGGAGCGATTGCCGGGGGAGGTGAATGGAACGAGGAGCCTGACCTGGAGCAACACATCGCATGCGAGTGTCGAGCTGGGAAGCAATTTCAGCCGGAACGTGGAGGGCAACATCAGTTACACGGCCAAATTCAATACCGCGCGAAACAATCTGCGCTCCACGTTGAGCAACAGTTATTATCAGGGGATGCTTTCCGGTTCATTCAAGTTGACCGCACTCAAGGGTTGGCTGTTGACAAGCGAGGTAAACTATGAGCAGTTCGCGGGTTTGGGTGCTGCCTATGATCGAAAGGTGCCGGTTTGGAACGCCGCCATCGGGCACAAGTTCCTGAAAGGTGATGCGCTGGAATTCACCGTTGCGGTCAACGACATCCTCAATCGTAATGTACGTGTGGCCCGGGATGTGGGGGATACTTGGATCCAGACCTCTGCGACAAACCTGCTGCAACGTTATGTATTGCTCCAGCTACGCTACAGCCTCAAGGCTTTCAAAGGAGACACCGGGGAAGAACCATGGTGAACCAAGTCACAGCGTAGTTTTTGCCACAGGATGATCCGCCTGTTTGGCCGCTGTGTTGATCACTTTTTTCCAGGCACCAGGACAAAGATGTCCTCGTTGTCCCGCTTCATCAGGTACTGTTCGCGGGCGAATTTCTCCAGCAGGGCCTGATCACTGCTTATTTCATGCAGCTGGGCACGCGTGGTGGCGATCTGCGCCGCGTACAGGTCGCGCTGTTCCTTCATCTGCCCCAACTGGTGCCGAAGCTTCAGCATGGTGAAGAGGTCGTAGTCTGCGAACAAGCAGATCCACAGCAGCAGGGCTAACAAGCCCGCCCCATAGCGGTTGCGCAGTCGTTTGGGGATAAAACGGAGGATCTTCTCCTTCATGGTGCGAAGATGCACCCGGATAAACGCAAGAGCGCGGGACTTGATTGCCCCGCGCTCCACGATCGATCGTTGATGGCGATCAGCCCAGGAACGGATAGCGGTGGTCCAGCGGCGGAACGAAGGTTTCCTTGATGGTGCGAGCACTGGTCCAGCGCACCAGGTTCAAGTAACTGCCGGCCTTGTCGTTGGTGCCGCTGCCGCGCGCGCCTCCAAACGGCTGCTGCCCAACCACGGCCCCGGTGGGCTTGTCGTTGATGTAGAAGTTCCCGGCTGAGTGGCGCAGGGCTTCCGTGGCTTGGAGAATGGCGGCCCGGTTCTGTGCGAAAATGGCCCCGGTGAGCGCATACTCGCCCGTGGCGTCCACCAGCTTCAGCGTGTCCATCCAGCGGTTGGTGCTGTACACGTACACGGTGAGCACGGGCCCGAAGATCTCCTCGCACATGGTGACGCTCCTGGGGTCCTTGGATTCAAGCACGGTGGGCTCAATGAAGTAACCCTTGGCCTTGTCCGATTTGCCGCCTGCGATCACCTTGACATTTTGCTTGTCCTTCTTGGCACCGGCGATGTAGCCCGTGATCTTGTCGAAGCTTTTTTCATCGATCACGGCATTGATGAAATTCGTGAAGTCGCGCGGGTCGCCCATCTTCATCGAGGCAAGGTCCTCCAGCAGGGCCTTTTTCACCTGCGGCCACAAGCTTTCCGGTATATATGCACGGCTGGCGGCGCTGCACTTTTGTCCTTGGAACTCGAAGGCCCCGCGGGAGAGGGCCGTGGCTACGGCGAGCGGGTCCGCACTGGCGTGCGCCACCACGAAATCCTTGCCGCCGGTTTCACCCACGATGCGCGGATAGCTGCGGTAGTTGCCGATGCTCTGCCCGATCTCGCCCCAGATGGTGCGGAATACTTTGGTGCTGCCCGTGAAATGCACGCCGGCAAAATCCTTGTGGCGCAGAATGGTGTCGCCCACTACCTGGCCGTCCACATGGATCAAGTTGATCACGCCGTCCGGCAAGCCCGCCAAACGGAAGATCTCCATGATCACCTGGGCGGAGTAGATCTGCGTATTGGCGCATTTCCAGACCACGGTGTTGCCCATCAAGGCAGGTGCACTGGGCAGGTTGCCCGCGATGCTGGTGAAATTGAACGGGGTGAGGGCGAAGACAAAGCCTTCCAGGGGGCGGTACTCCAACCGGTTCCACATGCCTGCTGCGCTGCCCGGTTGGTCCCGGTAAATCTGCATCATGTACGATACGTTGAAGCGCAGGAAATCGGCGAACTCGCATGCTGCGTCGATTTCCGCCTGGAAGCAGTTCTTGCTCTGTGCAAGCATGCTTGCCGCGTTGATGCTGGCGCGGTAAGGGCCGCTGATGAGATCGGCGGCTTTCAGATAGATGGCGGCGCGTTCCTGCCACGGCATGTGTTCCCAATCACGCTTAGCCTTCAGCGCCGCGTCGATGGCTGCGCGTACATGCTTGGCATCGCCATGGTGGCTCATGCCCAGCTTGTGCTTATGGTTGTGCGGCGGGCTCATGCGCCGCTGGTCCTTGGTTTCCACCGCTTTGCCGCCGATCCACATCGGCGCGTCGATCACCGTTTTCATCCGGCGGTCGTATTCGGTTTGAAGCACTTTGCGCTCAGCGCTGCCGGGGGCATAGCCCAGCACGGGCTCATTGTGCGGTGCGGGAGGGGTGAAAATGGCGTTGCTCATGGCGATAGGGGAATGGTGCAGGAAAATGATTTCGGCCCGCAAAGATACCCGGCGCTCAGTTGGCCGTGTAGGGGAAGTGCAGATCGAACGCAGGAATGTCCACGTCAAACTCGCTCCCGTCGTCCAAGTGCCGCATGCGGTACCGGCCATGCATCCGGCCCAGCCCGCTGCGCAGGTCGCAGTAACTGGTGTAGCTGAATTGTTCCCCCGGTTCCAAAACGGGAACATTGCCCACCACGCCCGGCCCTTCCACCTCGCGCGCCGGTGCCAAACTGTCCGTGATGGTCCAGAACCGGTGCAGCAATTGCGCGGCGCGATGCCCCCGGTTGGCTATGGTGATGCGGTAGCTGAACAGGAACCGGCCTTCAGCAGGCTCGCTCTGCCCGGCCTCAAACCGTGCCAGCACGCTGACGCGGAACTCGTGGCTGATGGCAGTGGGCATGTTGCAGGATGCTTCGCAAGTTTAACACGCCAGCACGCCGGTTGTGCGGCAACTGGACAAGGTGTCAACGATCGGATGGTGGAAAACCACGGCGCCGGTTGACATGATGGGGGACTGCGCCGGTACTTTGCGCCCCTTGAAAATCGGGAATGAAGCTCTTGCTTGGTGCATTACTGCTGGTTCCGTGCACAATGCGTGCACAATACAACGGTCCTGAAAGCGTGGAGAACGATCCCGCAGGCCAGCGCTATTTCATCAGCAATACCGGCAGCAGCACCATTTTGCAGCGCGGATATGACGGCGTTGTGTCGGCATTCACAGGCACTCTTTCTCCGGCCCCGTACGGATTGGAGCTTCAGGGGGATACGTTGTTTGCGTGCATGGGCGGATCGGTGCGCGGCTTTTCCACCGCAAATGGCGCGGAAATTTTCAACCTGAACGTGGGCGCCACCTTCCTGAACGGCATTACAAGCGACGGGATGTTCCTGTACGTAACTGATTTCAGTGCCAAGAAGATCTTGAAGGTGAACACGGGCCAAGGAACGTACACAACGCTCGTGGCAAACACAGTGAGCACGCCCAATGGCATCGTGTGGGATGAAGGCATGGACCGCTTGTGGGTGGCGTGCTGGGGCAGCAATGCCCCGATCAAGGCGTACAACCGCAACAGCGGACTGGAAATGGGCAGTTTCACCACTTCACTCTCCAACATCGACGGCATCACGCTGGATTGCCAAGGGCGCATCATTGTGGCCAGTTGGTCGCCTGATCGAATCAGCCGGTTTGGGAACACGTTTACCGATCCGGCCGTGGACCTTGCCGTTCCTGGGCTTAATAATCCCGCAGACCTGGATTACGATTCCGTCAATGACCGGATCTGTGTGCCGAACAGCGGGAGCAACACGGTGATCTTTGCGGAAGTAACGGACTGCACCACCGGCATGGCGGATCACCAGCCGTATGGGGCATTTGCGATCTGGCCAAACCCCGGTGATGGTTTGCTCACCACGGACCTGTGCATTCAAACCGATGTGCCGTTCCTGGTTTTCAACGCCAGGGGGGCGCTGGTGGCCAGCGGGAAACTGTCCCCGCATGGCTTGCTAGACATCCGAAGCTTGGTGCCGGGAGCCTATGTGCTTGATGTGCCTTCATTGCGAAAACGCGCCAAGTTCCTTCGCCGGTAAAAAACTCAGCCCTTGCGGCTGTTCAGGAACCGAAGTCCCATCAGCTTGTCGCAGCCCAACGGATAGTCGTGGACATACACCAGGACCACATAATCGTTTTCCGTTTGAAAGTGTGAACCCTCCAGCAGTGCCAGGTCCGGCTTGGAAGAGCCTGCGGGAAGAAAGGCGTATGCATAGTCAAAGTAGCCTTGTTTCACCAAGGCGCGCAAGGTGTAGGCTTTCTTCACGGGATCCCACGTGCAGCGGAATTCCTTCTTGCATTGGAAGTCACTGATGGCCCCGTACACATAGACGTCACCTCCGGGCTCTTCCGCAGTCCTTGGCAAGGTGAAATCCACGTACACATAGTCTGCGCTCAGCGGATCGTCCTTTACCAAGTCGTTCTTTACCAAGTATTTTCCATTGATGTCCGGCAGGTCCAGGTATACCTTGAACTCGCGCTTTTCATCGGGCAGCAGCACAGCCTCATCCAATCCGTCCTCCGCCCGCGTCCATTGGCCCACCCGCAAGGTGGAGTAGCGTGTGTTCTTGAGGTCCACACCCCTCCACTCGTTTCCACCGGGAAAAACGCCCTCCTTGGGCTGGTCGTAGATCAGTTCGCTGTCGCGGATGAATTTTGGGCGGAACCCCGTGTGTACATCGTCCCAGCGCATGTTCTGCAGAACCGCCACTTTCAGGTCACTGAACGGGTCGGGTACGTTGATGCCCGGGTAACGCAGGTCCAGGTCGAGCTGCTGGTCCGTTTCGCGGTGCTCAATGTCACGCGTGGGCACGATGGAGGCATCGATCTGCACCTTGTTCTCAAAAACCAGAAAGCGGCGCGTGAGCACCAGGTCATCCTGGTCGTTGTTCCGGAACACTTTGACGATGTAGTTGCCGGAAACGGTGGGCCGCATCATGTCATTGGGGAACTCCACTTCGTATTCCAAGTAGGGTTTGAGCGTATTGAAGCTTTGGCGTGCGGCGGGGATGAAGTCGCTGGGCATCCCGCTGATGTATTGGCTGGTGGCCAGGTCGCTGGGCTGCCAATCCGCATTGCAATGGACCAAGGCGTATGATAAGTTTTCGTTGTCGGATGAAAAGTCATCGAACCGCAGCACCAGTGGATCCGTGCCGCCAAGCTCAATGATGGGCGGGGAGAGTTCAAACCCCTTCTTGAACAGCTGCACCGTGTGCACGGTGGGTGTGTACACATGGTCTGCATAGCGGATCTCCTGCTGGGAATAGTAGTCTTCATTCCCGCTGATGGCGGGTTGCGTTGCCGTACACGCCGCGAAGGTGAGCAGCAGCAGGGGAGCTTGGCCTTGTACCAGGCCGTTGATCGTGGGCCACATGGGCCACAAAGGAAACGCATGCTGCATTGACCGTGTCGCGGTCGGTTATGGCGGAGAGGGAGGGGTTGCCCGAGGCGGGCTTTTCCGCCGTACGGCGGAGAGGCTTCAACGTATAAATTCCGCTTCGCGTCTGCTGCTTGTTCCGACATGTCCGCTTTGATGAGCAAGCTCGTCCGCTGCCATGCCGGAATAAGCGCCCGCTGCGCGGGCCGCGTTG
>JAFDZY010000258.1 GCA_018266685.1 Bacteroidota bacterium | reverse complement strand
TGTCCGTGAAGGAGTTGGGGCAGTTGGGGTTGCCCAAGATGAATAGCAGCGTTTCCAACGGTTCCGGCACGGCATCGATCAAGGTGGTGATCGGTCGGTCCACATAGGCTTGGTTCGCCGGGATGGTGATGGTTTTTGCAGTTCCGGGATTGGTTGGCGCAATGGCGGTATAGTCGGTTCCGTTCACCGCAGTGCCTTGCAGGAAATAGTGCAGCGTCATCGGCTGGCTGGTCACCGCTTGGCGGGTGAAGCGCACCTTGCCGTTGTTGCAACCTTCGATCAAACTGTCCGCACCGCTCTGCGTGATCAGCTGCATGGTAACCGGATTGCTCTTCACTTTGGCGATGAAAACACCGGAATCGTATTTACGGTCTGAGGCATCCGCAACCACCAGTTTCAGGTGGTAGGTTTGGCACGGCTGTACGGCGGACATTGCGGTAAGGCCCGTGGTGAAGCCGTCGTATTGCACGAAAGGCCCGCCGGCATTGTCGAAATAATAGGCTTGGTTGGAGCCATTGTTCACGTTGTTGATGGTGACCGCCTGGCCGGTGCCCGGGATCAAGGCGATGTTGTGCTGGTTGCCGGCACCGGGGTCGCCTGTGATGCCGGGGCCGCTGATGAAGAAGCCGAAAACATCGTTGTACTGCGAACCCACCCATTCGTTGTATTCCTCGGAGCCGAACACAAAGTCGAACCGCAGGCTGTCACCTGCCGGTATGATGTCAAACTCAAATTTGCAGGCATCCTTCGTGGTGCGCCCGGTAACCATGTCCAGGAGCGGGTCGCCGCCGGTTTGTTGCTGAAAGGTTTTGTTGGCCACGTTGTTGGGGCCAATGGCATTGGTAATGGTACCGCTGGTGAGCAGTACGCCTTGGTCAATGCCCAGCAAGGAACCGGTGTAGGTGAACTCGCCAAAACCGTCAGCATGGCACGTGACCTGCGGATTGGAAATGGAGACCCCGGGGCCAGTGATCGTCCGCGCCAGTTGTTCCAGGTCCGTTTGCGGACTTACCGTCAACTGGGCGAATGCCATGTGCCCCATGAAGGGAACAAGCAGCAAAGCCGTGAGCGCCCGCACGGCAACTGGTGTACGGCTACGGCTCATTCTCCTCGTGCGGTTTCACATGCTGCCTCAGCAGCTTGCAGGTCAAGTTCCACTGGACCGATGCGGTCTGCCGCGATCACGGGAGCCATGATGCCAAGAGCCTGGGATCGCAATGCGGCCCGTGAGGTACCGGCCGTGTTGGCCCCGAAGACCAGTACACCTGCGGGCACGCACGCATAGACCAGTTCCAGGTCCGTTGTTCCTTGTATCTGTTGCGCCAAGGAGTCTCTCTCCGCGCTGGTGAGCCCGTTTATCCGGAAACCTGTGGCTTCCTGTGCGGATGCGCTGTGGCCTACTATGGACGTGAAAAAGGCAAAAAGGAGCAATGGTTTAGGCATCTGGAGCATTTTCGCACCTGCCGAAGCCCAACTGAATGGCTTGTTCCGGAGAACTCCTGCAAATGGATTGCGGCTTATACCTGACCAATGCCCCGAAGGTTTCGATGAATGCCCCGGGCTTGGGGTGCATTGCATGACACCCTGGAGGGGAATGGCCGCGCCGCCCGCCTGGCGTTAATGGGCTGCCTTGGCGGTTCGCTGCCGCAGCGCCTCGTGCAGGGCGATCCCGGAGGCCACGCTTACATTCAATGATCCAATGTTGCCGGCCATCCGGATCTGTACGAGTGCGTCCGCTTTGCGCAGGATCAACGGCGAGATACCCGTGTCCTCAGCGCCCATCACGAGCACAAGGGGGCCCTCCAAGGCACAATTTTCAATTGGTGTCTCGGCTTTTTCGGTTACCGCGATAATGCGAAGGCCATGCTCCCGTGCGCGTTCCAATGCCTTGGCCAGGTCGTCCACCCGGCATACGGGTTTGCGCAAAAGGGCACCCGCGCTGCTCTTTACGGCATCACTGCCCAGCCGGGCGATGCCTGTTTTGGGCACCAGTAATCCATGTGCGCCGAAACATTCCGCGCTACGGGAAATGGCGCCCACGTTGCGTACGTCCGTTACGCCGTCCAACGCTACGATCAATGGGTCCTCGCCCTGCTCATAAGCCTGCGCGATCACGCCGTCCAAGTCCTGCACGGCCACCTGGCTGATGAAAGCCACCACACCTTGGTGTTCCGTGGTGGTTAACCGGTCCAGTTTTTCCACGGGCACCGGCTGCCAAGGCACGCCCAGCTCACGGGCCAAGTTCTTCAGCTCCTGGATCCCTTTCCCGCCGGCATCCCGGCGCACCAGCAGCTTCTCCACATGTCTGTCGCTTTTCAGCGCTTCCATTACCGGATGTATCCCGCAGATCAACTCGTCCTTCCGCATGGTGCTTGTCTTGGTGCCAGCAAATTGCTTCCGTAGTTCCCTGGTCATTTACAACTGTGATCTGTGTTCTTCTTCCCTGCCCTTATGAAGTTCTCCCGTGGGTCACTGGCTGCCCCGGGCCCTGCTTTTCAGTTTTGCACGATCCTCCCGTTCCGCCAGCTTTCCACGTTGCGGTACCATGCGCTTTTGAATTGCGGGTTGCGCTGCAATATCAGGTCATTGTCACTGTATGGGTCGTTGCGCCGGATAAACCGGAACACCATGCTCATCAGGTTGGTTTCGTCACCGTAGGTCCAGGTTTCACCGGTTTCGTCCATGCGGATCGTGGACGGAGTGCCGAAGATGATGTGGACCAGTCCGCGGTCAGTTTTCCAACCCTCGGTATAACTGGAGAAATAGCGGTTCGCGGTTTCCACGCGCCCATAGTATGCGGCTATGGCCTCGCGTGCACGGTCGCGGCTGCCGGCGGCATCGGTCCAAAAACGTTCCACTTCCTTGCGCGGGTCGGTGGCTTGGGAAATCGCTTCCCACTCCTTGGTGCTGGTGATGTACCGAAGCGGCGCTGCCATGTCCTTCCCTGTGGCAACTTCCGGAAAGCTGCCCGTGGAAACAAAAACCGTGAATCCGGCGGAACTCGCGGTATCAGCCCAGAAGTGGTAAAACCCGTAGGCCCCGGTGGTAAAGGTGAACGTTCCATCCATTTGCACGGGCATGGTGAACGTGCTGTCAGGCGGGCCATCGATCCCTGGCGGGGGTGTATCGGCAAATACCGGTGCAGGCAATTTGGTGATCGGGGGATAGTGCGCCGCTTGGAGCATGGCGCCCGCATGACTTTCCGCCCGAACGGTGAGCTTGGTGCCCGGTGCAACGAAATCGGTGAAGACCGGTAGGCTATTGGCCCCGATTGGAATGAACGTTTGGCCGTTTGCAGGTGATCCGCCTTCGACGCGCAGCAAAATGGTGCTTTCCGCGTTGCGGTTCAGGTCGTGCACCGTAGCACGGACCAGGATCGGAGAGTTGCCCTGTACTTTCAGCGGCATGCTGCCGATCAATGCCTTGTCGTCGGAGGCTGCCATGCGCTCATCCTTGATGAATGTGCTGGCACTGTCGAGCATCCGCTTGGGGTCACCGGGGTTGTAGGCTTGGTAGCTCATTACCAAGCGGGCCTGGTAGGGGCCGCCACCGCCGTCACCTTTGTACAGCAGGTCGGCAGTGCGCAATTTGTAATAGATCACGGCTTCGTTTGCAGCCTGTTGGTATACCCGTGCCTCCAAGCGGATGGCTGCTGCACCTTTGCCGTATAAAAAGGCGAAGTTGTCCCCGGCGGCAACGGGCACGTATCCGCCGCAGCCTGATAAGCTGGCAGCGGCCAGCACGGCGGGCACGATGAATTGCAACTTGCGGATCATGCGTTATAATGCTCTTCGGCCGAGCGTTCAAGCAGTTTGGGATTTACGGCTTTGTTGGTCTTGGCACCGAGTTCCTTCAGCTTCTCCGCTTGGCGCACAAGATTGCCGGGGCCCTCGCTCAATTTGCCCATGGCTTCATCGTAGGCGCCCTTCACCTGCTTCAGTTGGTTGCCCACCTTTATCAGGTCCTCGGTGAAGCCGGTGAACTTGTCGTAGAGCTTGCCTGCACGGTCCGCGATTTCCAAGTGGTTCCGCGCTATCCGCTCGTTTTTCCAAAGACCGTGCACGGTGCGCAAAGTGGCCATCAGTGTGCTGTGCGTCACCATCACCACTTGGCGGTCGTAAGCCTCCTGGAAGATCGCGGGTCTTTCGCGCAGGGCCAGCAGGAATGCGGGCTCAATGGGCACGAACATCAGAACAAAGTCCACGCTCTGCACGCCGTAGAGCTTGGTATAATCCTTTTCCGCCAAGCCCTTGGCATGGGTGCGCATGCTTTCCACGTGCTGCCGTAAATGGCGTGCGCGTTCCGGATCGTCACCGGCGCCGCTGTACTGTTCGTAGTGGACCAGCGAGACCTTGGAGTCCACGATGAGCTGTTTGCCCTCGGGCAGGTGGATCACTGCATCCGGCCGCAGGCGCGTACCATCCGCTTGGGTGGTGCTTTCCTGCATGGTGTATTCCTGCCCTTTCACCAGGCCGGAATCTTCCAGGATCTTATCAAGGATCATTTCGCCCCAAGCCCCTTGGCTCTGGTGGTCTCCCTTTAACGCCTTCGTAAGGTTGTCGGCCTCTTGGCTCAGCCGTTGGTTCTGCTCCACCAGCTTGGCCACTTCGTTCTTGAGGTGAAAGCGCTCCTTGCCTTCCTTTTCGTAGGCGGTGCGCACCTGTTCCTGAAATTCCTTGATCTTTTCGCCGAAAGGGTTCAGGAGCAGCTTCAAGCGGTCTTCCTGGCGGTCGGTGAGCTGTTTGCCTTTTTCCTCCAACAGGGAATTGGCGATCTGCTTGAATTCCTTGGTCATCCGCTCATTCAGTGCTTCGAGCTCGGCGCGCTGGGCTTCCAATTTTTCCCCAAGCCCGGCATTGCGCTGCTGCTCGTGTCCGAGCTGTCCGTTCAACTGCTGAAGCTCCTTGTTCAAGTCTTGCGCATGCCGTTCCCTTTCCGCGTTGATCCTGCCTGTTTCAGCACGTTCGGCTTGCCATGCGCGGCGAAGTTCCTCCATGGAGGCATTCCCTCTGCTCTTGTCGCGATGGGCCATGAAGTAGGCCCCGGTCATCGCCCCGGCCAACAGCCCCAACAAAAGGCTCATCCATTCCATGCCGCTAAGTTAGGAGCGGGCCGCGTGCCTTCCTTGCTGTTCCAGCATTGGTGGAGCAGCGCCCGGACGGTTAGTTGTCCAGGATCACCACCAGGGTGCCGATGGGCACTTGATCGAACAGCCGGATGATATCGCTGTTGCGCATGCGGATGCAACCATGGGAACTCGGCCTGCCCAGCGTGGCTTCATCGGCTGTGCCATGAATGTAAATGGCACGCGTCATGCTGTCCTGCCCTGCACCCTTGTTCACCCCGGGTTCCAAGCCGTCCAGCCACAGGATGCGCGAGGTGATCAGGTCGTCACGGGCGCTGTCCGGCGTGGCTATTTCGCCCGTGTATTGCCTGGCCTTGAAGATGCCGAACGCCGGGACCCCCGCGCCGATCTTGGATACTACGCGGTGCAGGCCCTGTGGTGTGCGGTTGCTGTTGGCTTGTTCGCCCAATCCGTTCTTGGCGGTACTGATCACATACTCCGCTTCGAGTTCCTTGTCGCGCACGTAGTACATGCGCTGGCTTTTCACGGAGACGTAAAGCACGCATCCTTCCGAAGGTGCACCCGGATAGCGCGCTTCTAACCACTCGATCAGAAAGTCCGCAAGCACTTGCTTGTGCGGCGGAGCGGCGGATGCCAGATCATCCTGTTGGGCCTGTGCGCAAATTCCGATGGAAAGCAGCGACACAAGCGCAATCCCCCTCATGATCGACAGGAACGTTCTGCCACGGCGATGCTTGCATCCTGGGCGCCCGGTCCGCTCCTTGTGGTGCAAATTTGTGGAGCGAGCCACTTCAGTCCATGCAAAATGGGCAACCCTTTGCTTCATTTCCCAATGGCAAAGGAATGATCAACATGCCGCCATTTGTGCTGGCTCCAGCTTAGTTTATCACCAGCATTTGTGTAAATTCACGATCGGCCCCTACCACTGTGGCCTGGTACCACCCAGGCCGTATCATCGAGACGTCCACCTCATTGCGGGGGCCGGCGAGGGGTTGCTCCAGCACGATCCTTCCCAGCGCATCGGTAAGCCGCAGTAAGGATGATCCGGGAGATCCGGACAACAGTACCAAGTGGCTGCTTGCCGGGTTGGGATAGATGGAAATGGCAGGCCCGCCGTGATCTTGAATTCCGCTTGGTTCGCATGGCGCGTTGAAGCGGTTGTCCAAGTATGCGAGCCGCGCATCCAGCCAGTTGGACAAATAGGTCATTTGTGCAGGGGAATGCTCAAACAAGGGCCAGGCCATGGATTCCCTTGCATACGCTCCATTGTTGGTCAACAGGGATTCTTCCTGGGCAAAGAGGCCAATGATGTTGCTGGAGGAGATGGTATTCGTTCGCAGTTCATTCCAGCGTTGCCGCAGCTGGTCCGAGAATCCTCCAGGCCTGCAATCGTGGATCAGCCGCTCGTAGAACCCGTTCATCAGCAAGTCGTCCGTGATGTTGGCCAAGCTTCCGTCCCAAGCGATGCCAAAGGTTCCGTCCAGGTCCCAGGGCACATAGAAGTATGGCGTTTCAGCATCATACCGGGCGATGTAGATGTTCTTGCCGGTATTGTCCGACGCACGGAGCAAGTTCAACAGGATGAAATAATCCACGGCATTGCCCAGTACAAACCGGGTGGAGTAGACGTCCAGGAATTCATCTTTCGGTGTTTGCAGCACAAATTGCACGAAATCGTGCAGGTTGGCCCAGTCCGTGGATTCCGTGGGATACTCATATTCAAAACCGGACCACGATCCTTCGGCATTATCATACGGCGAGGCTTCGGAAAATGTGGATGCTCCCCAAGAAACGCCTTTGTACAATTCACCGCGGATGTTTCCGTCGTATTCCTTCAGCTTTAGTTGCTTTCGGTCAATGCGTTCACTTACTGCATAGATGCCCCGGTACGTACCGTTGACAAAAAGGTCCGCGTGCACCATGCGCACGCCGTTCACGGCATCGGGCTCAAGGGATTGGTAGTAGGGCACATGGATCATCCGCCAGACCTGGTTGCATACCACGTTGCGCAGGCGCAAGGGCTCGTTGTATGCGGCCAGCAGGTTCCAATCGTCATCGGACCGCATGCCTGGCAGTTGAACGTCCTGTTCCTCATTCCATGCGGTATCGTTGCGGAACTCGATGCGGTACGACTTTTTAGGCCAGAACTGTGAGGAGCCTCCCCGGTATTCAATGCCCAGATCGGCCTGGATCAACTGGCCGCTGCCGTGAGAGAGCACGAAGTGGCCTGGAACCTGCGGTTCGTCCACAATGGGGCCTTCCGTGGTGATTCCGATGAGGGGCAATTCGCTGAAGAAAAGCTGGTAGGCCATGCCCGCGCCGTCCAACAGGTTGTAGGGTTGCCCTGTGGCCACTGCGGCCACGGGAGGCATGAATAAGTAAATGGAATCCGCCAGGAGGGCAGCCTTCTGCCCGGGCCATTGCAGGTTTACTTGTGATGCAGGGATATTTGCCACGATCAAATGCAGCGCATGGTCCACCAGGAACCTGCCGGGCGGGAAGGAGATGGTGTCCCCGGCCTTTACGCCGGAAGTCGCAGCACCCAGGGCCGCAGTGAGCAGCACGGGGAAGGAGCGTTGAACGTCGGGCAAGCGTTGCTGGCTGGGTGGAGGTGCTGAACCTGAAGTGGAGGATCAATGCTGCCGATTTCAAGACACAGCAATTCACAACCGCGTTGCCTTGGCTCAAAATAGGCTGGTAAAGCCGAAGTGCACCTTTCCGTTGCGCAACTCAACCGGGTTGTTGAACTGCTTTCCCAACGCATAGCTTAGTGAGAAGATGCCGGCCTTGGTTTCGAAACTTGCCCCGGCACCAAAGCCGAGCGGTGTATCGGTGAGCAGGGCAGGACGGCTTTGGTCTTCCCACCAACCTTGGTCCACGAAGGCGAAAAAGTTTCCGTTCTCCTCAAACAGGAAGCGGTATTCCAGGGTGCCGATGGCGTAGGAGGAGGCATAAATGCTGGCCTCGTCCACGCCACGTTGTGTTTTAATGCCGCCAATGCGGTACAGCTCGTTGGAATACAATTGGCCATTCACCATGCTGGCACCTTGGGCAGCCAACCGGATGGTGCCGCGCTTGCCCACGGGGAAGTGCTTTACCACCGCGCCAGCCACTTCATACTGCACGCTGTGCTGCACGGTGCTGGCGGAGTCGCTGAACGTGGAGGTGGAAGTTCGCTTGCGGCCCACCGAGCCCTGGATGTCCACGCCAAGACCTTTGCGTGGGTTGAAGCGGTAGTCATAGTGTTCATGCACCAGGCCGAGGCCGTATGCAGTCACTTTCACGTCCGCCAGACCGGGCACATAGACCAATTGCTGGCCCAGGCGCTGGCTGCTTTTGCTGCTTACGAAGACTTTCAGTTTGTCGCCGCGTTTCATCAGGTATTCCAACGCTGCCTGCGAGGTGACCTCCAGGAAGGAGGTGTCGCGTTTGAAGAGCTTCAGGCTGAGGTCCGCGCCAAACGGGCTGTTGAAAAGGAAGGGGTGGTTGTAACCCACCAGCAGGTTTTGTGTTCGGTCCTGCAAGCTGCGCCAGCTCAGGTTCATGGCTTCGCCGCGGTGCAGGGCATTGCGCAGTTTCAAGTCCAGGTCGCCGGTAAAACGCACCTTGCCCGTAACCGCATCTTGGGCCAGGCCGATGATACCGCTGAAATTGCTTGCCCGCCGGGCATCCAGGAACAGGTACAGCTTGGTTTCCGTTGGTGCAAACAGCAGGTAGGCCGGTTGCCGGGTGCTTACGAACGGCAGTTCGCGGGTCCGCGCATCCACATCACGCACCAAGCTTTCATTGTAAGGGTCGCCCGGCTTGATGCCGATGTAGGCCTGCAAATAGCGCGGGTTGATGCGTGCGCTGCCCCGCACCACTATGCTGTCCATGGTAACGTATGTGCCTTTTTC
>JAFDZY010000257.1 GCA_018266685.1 Bacteroidota bacterium | reverse complement strand
GGAAACTGCAGGGTGCTGTCCAGGCGCATGGCCAGGCCCCACTCCAGGTCCATGCCGATGAGCAGCGGCGTGCGCGCCGCCTGCTGGTAGCGGTTGGTGAGCACTGCTTGCCGAACGGGCCCGCCTTGGAAGAAGATCAGCCCGCCGATATTGTACTGGCGCACCAGCCCCTCGATCTCGGCAGTGTGTTTTGCGTCCTTGTTGCTGTATGCGGCCACCATCAGCAATTGCGCGATGCGCTGGTCGAGGTTGAGCGTGGCGAGCACGGAATCGGCCCACGGGCTGGGGCGGTCCAGGAAAGGTGGCACGGTGGCCTTGGGGCTGCGCAGCGGCGGCCCGCCGCCCATGGAGAGCAGGCCCAGCAGGAGCAATGCGGGCAATAGGATCGTACGTTTCATGCGGGAAGGCCAAAACTACCGGCCCGTGGAGGGGGCTTGGACCAAGCGCCGTGCCACTTGTCAACACCACAGGCGGTATTGCGCACCGCGGGATGCCGGGAAAGATGAAGGGCCACAGGTACTTTCGCCGATGTATCCACGTTGCATAGCCGTGAACCGCCGCACCCTGGCCCACTTCCTGCTGGCACCGCTCCTGCTTGCAATGCAGGGGCTGCACGCGCAAGGCTATGCGCCCCTCACGGCGCAGATCAAGGCCATTGCGGCAGCTGCCAATGATGCCGGGCGCGACAGCGCAAGCGCGAACGTGAAACGGCTGTTGGGCGCCATCCTTGGCTCGGACACCGCCTTCAGCGCCCGGTTCAAGGACGTGCCCATCAGCCATGTGGATGCACCCGATGGCACCTTTCGCCTCTTCACTTGGAACGTGCAGCACAGCGACGGCTCCTTCCTGTACGAGGGCTTTCTTCTCGTGAAGCAGCGCAAGGGCCAGGCACTGTATGCACTGCGCGACATGACGGACCGCATCGCCCGCCCGGCATCGGCCCTTCTTTCGCCGGAAAACTGGTACGGTGCCGTGTACTACGAGGTGGTGCCTGTAAAGCACGGTAGCCATGCCTACTACACGTTGTTGGGCTGGAAAGGCTTTAGCGGCGTGGAAACCAGGAAGGTGATCGATGTGCTGGACCTCGGCGGGCCCCAGCCCAAGTTCGGCGCGGCCTTGTTCCCCGCGGAAAAGCCGCGCAGCCTGCGGCAGGTATTCTCCTACAGCGCACAAGGCAGCATGCAGCTCCGCTGGGATGCCTCGCGCAAGGCCATTGTGCTGGACCACCTCTCCCCCACACGGCCCGAGCTTGCCGGCCAGCCCGCATACATGGCGCCAGACATGAGCTATGACAGCTACACGTGGGACAAAGGCCGTTGGCGGATGGAGCGCGACATTGACCTGCGCGGGCCGGGCGGCAGGCCCTACAAGGCACCGCCGAAGGACACGCCGTGAGGCCCGGGCCATGAAAGGCCGCTCCCCGAGGCAGCCTGTTCTCAACATGGCGCCAACTTCGTGTACCTTCGTTCCACTCCAAGGTCACGTGCAAATGAGACCTTCCACTTTTTCATTTGACGGCCACCGGGCAACCAAGGTCGTTGCGAAGGGTGTGGCAGCATGCCTGACTGTGGTGCTGTGCATGCTTGGCATTAGCGCATCCTTTGGGCAGACGTCCGTGTACATTGCCACGGACTGCCCGTGTACGTACCGAATTTATTTGATGGGCGAAGGGTTGGATTATTCAACCGACATAGCAGGCACAGTCTTTGAATGGCAGGGCGGCGTTCCAACGGACCCTGCCGGAACAACCATGGCCATAAAGAAACCGGGGTATGGCGTTGTGCTCGGCCCGGAACCCCTTCCTCCCGCGGACGGCACCGTACTGAACGAAGGCTGCCATCCGGTACCGGATTGCGATTGCGTGCTGGACGGCCACTCCTACACCCCGAACCTGCAGATCTACTACGGTGCGGCATCGCATGGCTTCGTCGGCAAGCTCACCTGCAACTACCATCCGTGATGCGCACGCTGGCAACTCCCCTGTTTCTGCTGGCCTCCATGGTCGTTTGGGGCCAAGCGCGCAACGCCAACTGGGTGTTCTCGGATGGCATGTGGATGCACTTCGCCGACAGTACCATGGCCATGGTGCCCTCGCCCTACAACAGTTCTTCGCGGAGCGCGTGCATCAGCGACACCTCCGGACAGTTCCTGCTCTTGGCTGATGACAGCGGCATCCGCAATGCCCAATTCAACCTGCTTGCCGGTGCCTCGGCCGCCGAACTGGGCTGGAATGCGCCCAACGGCAACTACTTGATCCTGCCCATGCCTGCAGCACCGCAGCGCTACCTTGTGCTGGTGAATGAAATGCCGCCGGATGCACGCGCCGGATATGTGGAAGTGGACCTGGCCGAAAATGGAGGTGCCGGTGCAGTGGTGGCGCCGGGCACCACCTGGTACATGCAACACACCACCGCCAAGCTCACCGCCACCACCGATGCCGCAGGAGAAGGCTATTGGATCGCCCAGCATGCCGACAGTGGCGATGCCCTTCTGGCCTTCCATCTTTCCAATGCCGGACTGGACCCTGTGCCGGTAACATCCCATGCAGGCCGGCCCTATGTGGCCGAAACCTCCAACCCCATCAATGCCGACCTGCAACGGCCAATGAAGTTTTCTTCCACGGGCCATCTGCTCGGTGCCATCACCATGCGCAACGACCTGGATTCCAATGCGATCGAGCTGTTTCACTTCAATAGTGAAACCGGAGGATTCAGCCATTTGGCACAACTGACCACGCAGCGCAATTTGTTGGACATGGCGGGGCAGGTACACGAGGACAACTTGGTGCGCATTCGGTACTTCTATGATCTTGATTTTTCCAGTGATGACCTGCATTTGTATTATGACTCATGGGATACCGTGGGGACAGGCATCCAGCCGTACTTCTGCCAGGTGGAATTGTCCAACATGACAGAGGCGGCCATGCAGCGGTCCGCCTTTGTTCTATTCGGATCGGGTGTGGAAGCTATGCCAGGACCGGACCAGCTAGGCAACCGTTTGATGGTCGCTCCAGATGGTTTTGCATACCTACGGCAGCGAACCGGTCCGTCACCTTGGGGAGTTTCTATTGTGCAGGTGTTCGCGCTGCCCTCGTCCATGGGCCCTTTCCGCGCACCGGCCCCGGCGCCGCCCTACGCAACAACCCCCTTT
>JAFDZY010000256.1 GCA_018266685.1 Bacteroidota bacterium | reverse complement strand
CAAGCACGTGCATGCGGTGCTCCTGGCGGAAAAACCGAAGGCTGAGGCCGTGGCCAAGTTGCAGGCGTTGGCGGTGGAAGGTGAGTCGCTGAAGGTGCTGCCAACGGCGATCGGCGCCTACCACGCGTGCTACCTGCACACCCCGCACGGCTTCGGCACCAGCAAGCTGGGTGGGAAGTTCGACAAGGGCATCGGCGTGGTGAACACCGCGCGGAACTGGAACACGGTGGTGAAGATGGATGAGCTGGCGCGGGAACTGGAGGGGAAGTGATGACTGTGACCGGTCACTCCTTGTACAAGCGCAGCTGCTTCACGGCACCGTTGGACAAAGCCACCTGCAGCACGTACAGCCCTGGTGAAACGCCGGCGAGCTGCACTGTGCCCGTTATGGGGTCGAAGCTGCCAAATTGCTGCATTCTGCCGGCCATGTCGAAGAGGTCCACCTGCACAATGGCGGTTCCATTGCCGGCCTGTACGTGTACGGCATCGGTGGCCGGATTTGGCCATGCCATAAGGTCGCCGCGCCCGCCGGACCGCACCACCGCCACCGCGGGGCTATAGCTGAAGGCCCCATTGAAATCGGTCTGTTTCAACCGGTAGTAGCTGGTTCCATCAAGCGGCTCCATGTCGTTGAACCCGTAGTGGAGGATGCCGTTGCTGTTGCCCGCGCCAGGCAGGTCCGCGATGCGTTGGAAGTCGGCACCGTCCACGGAACGCTCCACGGTGAAATGGTCGTTGTCCCGTTCAGATGCCGTGGCCCACGCGGCATGTACATGAGCGCCTTCCTCCTGTGCGGAAAAGTAAAGCAGCACAATGGGCAGCGGATTGGCGGTGCTGCGCGATGCAAGCGTGAACGGGGAAGGTGAGGCAAAGGTGCTTACCGGCCCCGCGGTGGTCACCGTGCCCGAAGCCAGGGACCCGCTTACCCCTCCATTGCCGTGGTTCATCCACATGGTTCCGTTCCAGCGCGCCACGGCAAGGGACGGCAGGTCCGTAACGCCGCAGCTCCGCAGGCTGTCGTAGGCCAAAGACACCGATACATTGGAGGTACCGCCGGTGCGGTCCACGATCCAGTATTCACAGCGGCTCAGGTGGTTCAGCCCAGGTTCAGCGAGGTTTACGTCATACACCGGATGCGGGTCTTGCCGCACGTACTTGGCCGTAAAATGATGGAAGATGCTGGCCGGTGCGCCAATGGACACCGGGGCCAGTATGCCCGCATTGCCCACCGGGAAGGTGAAGGCGGTATTGCCCTCCTTGCGCATGAAGCCGTCCACATGGCTGCCTGCATGCGCGGGCTGGCTGATGGTGGCCAAATAGCCCATGACCAACAAGCCGGGACCTGCACTGGAGGCCGCCATCGGCTTAATGATGCCGCTGTTGAAGGCCACGCTTTGGCTGACATTCACATCTCCGCCGGCCAACTGCAGTTCCCCGCCTGCGGCCTGGCTAACGTCCAAGTTGCGCACTGTGGGCGGGTAGGCCGCGTCGCTGCTGAGCACTTGCACCCCGCTTCCGTTGAAAATGGTGCGTGCGCTGGTGCCGTTCCCGAAAAGCACCGTGCCTGTGGAACCCACCGTGCTCACGTCCCGCGCGAAGCTGGCGTTGTAATTGTAGACCGGGATGAAGGAGCCGGCACCCAACCGCCTGAAAATGGCATTGCCCATGTAAGTGTCCGCCATGTTCACGGCCAGGCTCAGTTGGCCGTAGTTATTGAACTCGGCATCACCATTGAACGTATTTCCGCCATAGCAGCTATTGGATGCCGCCGCCATTTTGGTGAACGTGCAGTTCCTGTTGAACGTGCCGCCCCACAATTGCAGGTTGCCTGCCGATACCACCAGGTCCCCGTTGAACATGCACCCTTGCATGAAGTTGACCGTGGTGGCCGCGGTCCCGGCCAAGGCGGCTGGTGAGGAACCCAACTTGATGAGCTTCTTGAACTGCAACGTGCCGTTGGTGAACCCCAGTGACCCGATGCCCAATTTGGCCGCGCTTCCCAATGTTGCCGTACCGCTTCCGGTACCGAAGAAAATGCCACCGCTGCCGGTGTTGTTCAGCAGCAGGTCCGCGTTGAACACATCCGAACCCGAATAGTCCAGATGGAATTGGCCTGCACCGGTACACAGGAGTTCCACGGTGCCATTGAACACATTGCCGCCCGCATTATTATTGGTGGCTGGGCCTGTCTTCCGAAACCAGCCCGTTCCATTGAACACCGTGCCATCAAGGTACATGTTGCCTGCACTGGAGGCGGTATTTCCGTTGAAGGTGCTGCCGCCCTTGAAGTACATGGTGGCATTATCGCCCAGCATGATGGACTGCGAAGCGGTGCCCAACTGTGTGAAGTTCCTCAGGTAAAGGGTGCCACCTGGGAACCCCAAGGCCCCTACTGCAATGGTGCGGCCAGCGGCCAGCGTGGCCGTGCCGGAGCCGTAGCAGGTGCTGATCATCCCGGTGGAGGTGCTGTTCACACGCACCTCGTTGTTGAACAAATCCGTGCCACTATAGGCCAGGCCGAGGTGGCCGGCAGACGCAATGATGAACTCCGCCGGCCCGTTGTAGGTGCACCCTCCGGGGGAAAAGTCGGTACTGGCGCCGGTTTTGGTGAACTTGCCGGCCCCATTGAAGGTGGTTCCCCACAGGAACAAGCTGCCCGCTGAAGCGTTCAGGTCTCCATTGAATGTGGAACCATTGTAGAGATACAAGGAAGCACCACTTCCCACCACGATATTCTGTGCCATGGTGCCAACCTGGGTGAAATTCCGCAGGCACAGCAGCCCTGCCGCAAAACCCATGCTGCCTACGGCAATGGTACTTCCCGCGGCCAGCGTGGCCGTACCGCCGTTCTGCCCGAAAAAGATGGACCCGCTGGATGTGTTGTTCAACCGCACATCGCCGTTGAAGGCATCGGCGCCGGTATAGTCCAGGCTAAGGCTTCCGGTGCCGGCATTGGTGAACTCGGCCGTGCCGTTGAAGGTGCAGCCGCCGCCCGAGTTGTCGTT
>JAFDZY010000255.1 GCA_018266685.1 Bacteroidota bacterium | reverse complement strand
CCGGCGTGCTCTTGATCAGCACGGGCGTTTCCACCTCTAAAAAGTGCTGTGCGCTGAGGTAGTTGCGCGTTTCGATGGCCATGCGGTGGCGCAGCTCGAAGTTCTTGCGCACGTTGGCCCGGCGCAGGTCCAGGTAGCGGTACTTCATGCGCAGGTCGTCGCCGCCGTCGGTCTCTTCCTCAATGGTGAAGGGCGGGGTCTTCGCGCTGTTCAGCACCTTCAGCTCCGTGACGATCAGTTCCACATCGCCAGTGGGGATGTTCTTGTTCTTGCTCTCGCGCTCCTTTACCGTGCCGGTGGCTTCCACCACATACTCGCGCCCCAGTTCGTTGGCTTGGTCGCAGAGGGCTTTGTCTCGTTCGGCATTGAAGCTGAGCTGGGTGATGCCGTAGCGGTCGCGCAGGTCAACGAAGGTGAGGCCGCCCATGGCGCGGCTTTTCTGGACCCATCCGGCAAGGGTCACGGTTTTTCCGGCATCGGCAGGGCGGAGCTCGCCGCAGGTGTGGGTACGGTACATGGGAAAAGGATGCCTTTGGGAAAGCGCCGCGAAAGTACCGCTCGCGTTGCTGCTATTGCACGGTGAAGGTGAGGCTGCGGCGGGTGGCATCGCCATTGTGCTCCACGGCGAGCACGCTCCAATCCTCGGTGCGCTGCACGTTGCCCATGATGGCCTGGAAATCCACGGCCATGGGGTTTTGCGTGAAGGGGAAAGTGTCCTGCTTGGCCCAGTTGCCGCCGTTCACGCGCATTTCCACGTACACCACGTCCAGGTCCTCTGAGCCCTTGGCCACCATGGCACCGATGCGCAGGGTGTCGCCCAAGCCCACCGTGTCGTTCTGGAAGGTGTAGCCGGAGTCGGTGCGGAAGGTGATGCCGGCGGGCCTGTAGCCTTGGTCATCCTGGTTTTCCTTGGTGCAACCGGTGCTGGCCAGCAGTAAGGACGTGATGCCCGCGAAAAGCGACAGGGTGCGCATGGCCGCGAAATTAGGCGAGCCGACCCGTTCCGCATTACTTTGGTGCCTCATGTCCAAGAACATCACCTCCCTCTCCGGCCGCGACGGCAAGGAACTGGACGACTCCCTCTGGGACCGTCTGCAGCAGGCTGCCGACCAGGAAGGCGGCTCGCCCACCGATGCCACCTTGACCGCCATCTCCAAGGATTTCCTGATCGGCGAGGCCATGACCTACGGCGCGGCCTCGTTCTACGATTTCCTGAACAAGGAGAACCAAGGCAAGAAAGCATACGTGTGCAACGGCAGCGCCTGCTTGGTGGCGGGCACGCAGCAGCACGTGCATGATGAGCTGCGCAAGCACTACAAGGAAGAAGAGATCGGCCACATGTGCTGCATGGGCCGCTGCCACGAGAACAGCAGTTTCAACGTGGGCGGGCTGAACTACAGCGGCAACGCCATTGAAAAGGTGGGGGAACTGGTGAAGGAGGTGGAGGCGAAGAAGAAGGTGAGCGTGGGCAACGGAGGTCACCACCACGTGGGCACCACCATGGAGCAGCCCATCCTTACAGCACTCATGCCGTCCTTGTCCGCGTTCTATGCCCTGTGGGAAAAGGTGCTGAAGAGCGACAGCGCGGACGTGCTCAACGAGATCAAGCTGGCCACCATCCGCGGGCGGGGCGGTGCAGGCTTCCCCATGGGATTCAAACTGGAAGCCTGCCGCAATGCCGAAGACACCACGGGCAACGGCACCCCGCGCAAGTACATCGTGTGCAACGCCGACGAGGGCGACCCCGCCGCCTTCAGCGACCGCTACCTGCTGGAGCAGCGCCCGCACTTGGTGCTGTTAGGCATGATGATCGCCGGGTATTGCGTGGGCGCCGATACCGGTGTGCTCTACATCCGTGCCGAATATCCCGAGGCTCGCAACATTGTATTGAAAGCCATCGATGATTTGGCTGCCAACGGTTGGATCGGCAAGGACATCAAGGGCAGCGGGTTCAACTGGCGCTTCCGCGTGATCAAAGCGGCCGGGGCGTACATCTGCGGCGAGGAAACCGCGCTGCTCAACAGCATCGAGGGCAAGCGCGGCGAGGTGCGCACGCGTCCACCGTACCCCGCACAGCAGGGCCTCTTCAACCGGCCCACCGTGGTGAACAATGTGGAGACGCTGGCCTGTTTGCCTTGGGTGGTGCAGCAAGGCGGTGCGGCTTTCGCCAAGCTGGGAACCGAAAAAAGCAAGGGTACCAAGCTCGTGTGCTTGGACAGTGGCTTCAAGCGCCCCGGCCTGTACGAAGTGGAGTGCGGCACCCCGCTGGCCCGTGTGATCGATGAGCTGGGCCAGGGCTTTGCCCGCCCCACGAAAGCCCTGCACATCGGCGGACCGCTCGGCGGCATCGTGCCCTTGCACAAGGTCAACGCGCTCTCAATCGATTTCGAGAGCTTCCAGCAGGAAGGTTTTCTCTTGGGCCATGCCAGCATCCTCTCCATCCCTGCGGACTTTCCCATGGTGGAGTACCTCAAGCACCTCTTCGAGTTCGCTTCCGTGGAAAGCTGCGGCAAGTGTTTCCCCTGCCGTATCGGCTCGGTGCGCGGCAAGGAGCTGATCGAAGGCGCCACCGAAGGCCGCCTGATGGACCGGCAGCTGCTCGACGACCTGCTGGAGACCATGGAGATCGGCAGCCTCTGCGCCCTGGGCGGCGGGCTGCCGCTGGGCGTGAAGAACGCCTTGGCGTATTTCGCCGATGAACTTCAACCTGCATTCAAGAACAATCCGTAGGCCCGCCGTGAGCCGCTAACCGAACTCGCCATGAACACGCCGAACGCCAAGCACGGATCGCCCAGCACGCCCGCAGGGCGAACAGCCAGCGCACCCACCACCGCCAACAAGGCCGCCACCGACGCGGGCACCGCCTTCATCGACGGCAAGGCCTATCCGATCATCCAGGGCGAGACGATGCTCGCCTTCATGCGCCGCCACAAAGGTCCCGACCCCGTGCCCACGCTCTGCGATGCGCCCAACCTGGAGCCCTTCGGCAGCTGCCGCGTGTGCAGCGTAGAAGTGGCTTTGAAAGAAGATGGCCCCGCCAAGGTGATGGCCAGTTGCCACAGCCCCATCGGCAACGGCATGTACATCACCACCAACAGCCCGCGCATGGAGCGGCTGCGCAAGAACATCGTGGAACTGGTGCTCACCGACTACGACACCGAGCGCCTGAAGACCGAGGACCACGGCAAGAACGAGCTCTACAACGTGGTGCAACGCCTCGGCGTGGACGTGGATGCAGTGCGCTACCCCAAGGGCTGGAACCACCTGGCCACGCCCATGGACACCAGCCACCCGTACATGGTGAGCGACCTCAGCGCGTGCATCGGCTGCTACCGCTGCATCCGTGCGTGTGATGAAGTGCAGGGCGAAATGGTGCTCACCATGGCCGGCCGCGGGTTTGCCAACCACATCGTGAAAGGCACCGATGAAAGCTTCTTCGACAGCGACTGCGTGAGCTGCGGCGCCTGCGCCCAAGCCTGTCCCACCAGCGCCATTACCGATGTGTTCCGCGCCAAGGAAACCGTGGCTGATGAAGTGGTGCGCACCACCTGCACCTATTGCGGCGTGGGCTGCAACTTGGACGTGAAGGTGAAGGACGGCACCGTGGCGGGCATCACCGCGCCTTATGATGCCGAGGCCAACCAAGGCCACACCTGCCTGAAGGGCCGCTATGCCTTCAAGTTCTACGAGCACCCCGACCGGCTGCGCACGCCGCTGATCAAGCGCAACGGGGAATTTGTACCTGCCACCTGGGACGAGGCTTACGACTACATGTTGGACCGGATGATCGCCATCCGCGACGCGCACGGCCCCGATGCCATCGCCGGCATCAGCAGCGCGCGCTGCCCCAACGAGGAGAACTACCTCATGCAGAAATTCATGCGGGCACTGGTGGGCACCAACAACATCGACTGCTGCGCGCGCGTGTGCCACAGCCCCACCGCGCTCGGCATGCAGGAGACCTTCGGCACCGGCGCGGCCACTAACAGCATCGACGACCTGAACGACACGCACGCCATCCTGGTGATCGGCGCCAACCCCAGCGACGCCCACCCCGTTACCGGCGCCAAGATCAAGCAGCACGTGATGAAGGGCAAGACGCTGATCGTGATCGATCCGCGCCGCACCGAGCTCGCCCGCTACGCGCACTTCCACCTGCAGTTGCGGCCAGGCACCAACGTGGCCCTGCTGAACATGATGATGCACTACATCATCAGCGAGGGGCTGGTGAAGCAGGAGTTCATTGACCGGCGCACCGAGGGCTGGAATGATTTCCTGCAAGAGGTCATGGCCGTGGACATGGCCGCCATGGAACGCGAAACCGGCGTGGACCGTGAACTGGTGCGCCAGGCCGCGATCGCCTACGCCAAGGCTCCGGCGGCCATGAGCTTCCACGGCTTGGGCGTCACCGAGCATTACCAGGGCACCTTCGCCGTAATGCAGATCGCCGACCTGGCCATGATGACCGGCAACATCGGCCGGCGCGGCACGGGCGTGAACCCGCTGCGCGGCCAGAACAACGTACAGGGCGCGGCCGACATGGGTGCGCAGCCGCACCAGGGCGCCGGCTACCTGGACCTCACAAGCAGCGCGGTGAATGAGCAGTATGAGGCGCACTACGGCGTGCCCATGCCCACGCGCATCGGCTGGAAAATCCCCGAAATGTTCAACGCCGCCATCGACGGCCAGCTCAAGGCCCTCTGGCTCATGGGCGAGGACGTGGTGCAGACCGACCCCAATACCCAAAAGGTGATCAAGGCCATGGAAAGCCTTGAACTGCTCGTGGTCCAGGAGATCTTCATGACCGAAACGGCCCGGTATGCGGACGTGATCCTGCCCGCCGCCAGCTTCCTGGAGAAGAGCGGCACCTTCACCAACGGCGAGCGCCGCATCCAGCGTGTGAACCAAGTAGTGCCGCCGCTGGAAGGCACAAAGTCCGACGGCCAGATCGTCTGCGACGTGATGGAGCGCTACGCGAAGCGCACCGGCACGCGCAGCGGCAATGCCAAGACCACATACCACCCGGACTGGGTATTGGAAGAGATCAGCCGCATCGTGCCTTTCTTCGCCGGGGTGAAGTGGGAAGAGCTGGGCGAGAACGGCAAGCAGTGGCCCGTGAAGCCCGACGGTACGGACACGCAGATCCTGCACACCGATACCTTCAAGCGCGGCCTGGGCCGCTTCATCTTCAAGCCCTGGGTGGAAAGCCCCGAGGTGCGCGCCAACGGAAAGGACTACCCGTACATCATCACCACCAACCGCGAGCTGGAGCATTACAACAGCGGCACCATGACGCGCCGCACCGGCAACGTGGAGGTGCTCACCGAGGATGTGCTTTTGATCAACCCGGCGGATGCGCAACAGAACGGCATCGCCGATGGTGACATGGTTTGCGTGGAAAGCCCGCGCGGCAAGGTGGACATCAAGGCGCGCGTCACCGACGAGGTGAAGCCCGGCATCCTCAGCAGCACCTTCCACTTTCCGGAGGTGATGCTGAACATCATCACCAGCGATGTGCATGACAGCGAAGCCCTGTGCCCGGAATACAAAGTGGTGACCTGCAGGATCCGCAAGGCGCGCAAGGCCGGCATGCGGAAGGCGGGGGAGGTGGTGGAAAAAGGGTGATGCAAGTGGGAATGCGTTTTTATTCGTGCTGGATAGTAAATGGTGGTTTCCCATGCGGAATGTGACCACGATCCTGACCCTTGCGGTCATTTCCGGGTCTTTTGCGCAATCCGGTCCGGATACGCTGCATTGGTCCGCCGTTCAGCCCCTTCGGGGTTCCGATTTCAAGATGGAGCCACAGGCATACAGCGGCCTGGGCGGTGAGTCGCTGTGCATGCTGTCCACCAACTTCACCAAGGCCGGTGCATTCGCCAGAACCAAGTTCGAGGTGGCCGCCTACTTTGACCGGGCCAAGTCTTGGATCGACCCCAACGGGGACCAGGCTGCGATGGTGGCCTACTTCCAAGTGCTGTTCGATATCTACGAACTGCACGCGCGGCAGCTGAAACAGGAGCTTGAACAGCAGGCTCCGCGTGGCAACCCCACGGAGTTCATGAACGCCCGGTACAATGCGGCCATGGCGGCGATCCTGGAGCAGAGCAACCAGTTCCGCAAGGAAAGCCGCATGGGCATGGATACCACCGTGGTGGAGCAGTGGTACGAAAAGGTGCGGGCGGAAATCGGGGAACTGCCCCCGACAAATAAACCGTAAAGGGCTTGTCAATGGGCGCATCATCTGCCTCGAAGTGGTCCATGCCCATTGATCCCGGATCATGACCGTTGCGGAGGCCGGTGCCCTGATCGCCGCGTTGCACGTGGATCGTTCACGACCGAACCATTGGCTGGAATTGGGCTGCGGCACGGGCACCTTCACCCGGGCCTTGGCGGAACTGCTGCCGCCCGGAAGCACCATCACGGCCGTGGACAGCGATGAGGATGCATTGCGCGCCGTACCCGCCACGCACAACGGCGTACGGATCACCGCGCTGAACGCCGATGTGCAGGACCCGCTGCCCGGCCCCATGGATGGCGTGCTGCTGGCGAACGTGCTGCACTTCGTGGAAGGCAAGGAGGCGCTGCTGGCCCGTATTGCACACCTGACCCGCAACGTGGTGATCATTGAATATGACACGGCACGTCCGTTGATCCCGTGGGTGCCGTTCCCGCTGCCGCGTATAAAAGCAGTGAAGCAGTTCGCCAACGCAGGCTTCGATCGCGTATTCGATCTGGGCGAACGACCCTCGCGTTATGGCAACGTCCCGTTGTATGCTATGGCGTTCTCTTCCGGAAAACACCCCTCGATCAACCTTCCAAACACATGGACATGAACATGGCATTACGCATCCTCAGTGGCGCATTGATTCTCTTCATGGCCTGGATGAGCCTGCGCGCAGGCTGGGGCATGCTCACCAACAGCAGCGCCATGGTGGCGTTTTTCGAGCCCTTCGGCACCGCGCCCATCCTACGGCAGTTGTTAGGCGCCGTCACCATCATCGGTTGCCTCATGATGTTCGTACCGAAGACGTTCGTGTGGGGCAGTTGGCTCAACCTCGGCGTTGTGGTGTTCCTGCTGGTGCAGTTTGTGTTCCTGCACGATTGGAAGGGGTTCTTCGGTGAGGTATGGGTGGTGGCACTGGCCTTCGCCATCCTTTGGTTGGGGCATCCCTTGGCAGCGAAGACGGCCTGAGGGAGAAGAGAAGCTGGCGGACTTCACCAAGCGTGGACACTGCTTTTCGATGAACTTGGGCACATGCTTCTGCCTTGTTATTTTGACGTCGGGCTTCAGAATAGCAAGGTCTTTGTTCAGACCCGGATTATGCAGCAGGGGACGTATCGAGAGCGGGAAACGCACGGCCACAGGCATTTTCGTGACGAAGGCGGGGCCATGTTCCCGGTGAGAAACGAAAATGCGTGAAACGCACTGTGGCAAAGCGCTTCCGGGTCGTAGTAGTCATCATGCTGCATATTCCGGGTCCGACATTCGGGAGAGCTGCTTGACGCGTCACCAAGCAGGCAGGGCACTCCGTAGTGTGGCTTCCGCAGCTAATTCTGCGGCAATTGATGCCAAGCATGACCGGTTCCCAGTTGAAATTGCCCATTCCTCGTAATTGCACACCCACCTTTATGCTTGGGGGTAGTTTTATCGGAACATCAAGCCGTTTGCAAAATGAATATTGCACGCGTTAGCCTATTGGCCTCCTTCCTCTACTGTTTCGGCCTTTATGGCCAGGCCGGACAGTTGGACACATCGTTTGGCATAGGAGGAATGGCCTTTTTGGACATGGACACAAGCTACTTCTCTGTTGTGGACATGGCCATCCAAAACGATGGGAAGATCTTGGTGACCGGACGCATCAATTCCGGACAGGGATGGGACATATACTTGGTGAGGTGCCTGCCGGACGGGGCACCGGACCAATCTTTCGGGAACCAGGGCATTGTTCAAACAGATATCGGGACATTTTGGGATGAGGGTCGCGCAATCGCCGTTCAACCGGACGGAAAGATCATCGTTGCAGCGCAATCACAGGTTGATATTTTTGGAGTACTAAAGCTGGCCCGTTACCTTCCGGACGGAACGCTCGATGCCACCTTCGCCACTGGTGGCATGGCCAGCACGCCACCACCTTCCTACGGGTCGCCTTATGACATCGCGTTGAACGCTGAAGGGGATATTCTCGTTGCTGGAAGTTCAGGTGACCTTTCAGAAATCGCTGTATTCCGATTCACCGCTAATGGTATACCGGATAGTACGTTCCACGCCGATGGCATTTTCAACCTGTCAATTGCCTTTGGATTCAACTGGGCGCCGCGGATCATGGTTCAACAGGATGGAAGCCTGTTGATGGCTGTGGTATTCGGCCAGAGCGGTGCCTATGATGTGGGGTTGGTCAAGCTACAGAGCAATGGTGATCTTGATCTCGCTTTCGGCGATCAGGGTATAGCTACCTTAAGCGTGAGCCCGGGCGACGAGATGATCGGAGGACTTGGGGTGCAAAGTGATGGTAGTATCATTATTGCTGGCCAAACCGACTATTATCTCAACTATGACATGTTTGCTGCGCGGTTCACCCCGGGAGGAATCTTGGATGCAAGCTTCGGGTCCAATGGCGTTAGCCGGATATCCATTTCGATCGGACAAGATGGGGCAAGGGATCTTGTCATTCAACCGGACGATGCGATCCTCCTTACCGGCTACTCCGGGCTAAATATGACCAGCATGCCAGTAACCGTGGTCCGCTTGTCCCCAAACGGTCAATTGGATCCGGGCTACGGCAGCTCCGGCATTGTGCTCACCGGCATTCCAAGCATGCCCTCGGCACAAGGGGTGTGCGTGGCCATGCAACCCGATGGCCGCCTGATCGTTGCTGCCGGTGGTGGTCATCACCCGGTGCTGCTACGGTATCTAACCTGGGATCCGACAGGTATTTCGGTACATGACCAGGCGGGCGACTTGATCTCGGTATTCCCAAATCCTGCATCGAGCATGATAACGATCCAATTTCCGCAGGGCTCAACATCAATGGTCACATGGGAACTCGTGGATGCAATGGGAAGGATCGTAGCATCCAATAAACATCATTTCCAAGGTTCTGCGGAAGTTTCCGGTGATCAACTGAACATTGGCCAACTCGCGCCTGGAGGCTATTTGGTCCTCTTCTACGCCAATGGAAGGCGCGGAGCCGTAAAGTTGATGAAGGAGTAGTGGCCAGGCACCAATGGACATTCGAACAGGCGGATTGGGCAACGGCTACTCAACCGTTACCAAGCACGTGTCTTGCCACACTTGCAAGCAGAACAGGATTGCGAGCGTTGTCCACCTCACAACGTCCCCCTGCTTTCCTGCTCCCGTTCGATCGCCTCGAACAGCGCCTTGAAGTTCCCCTTGCCGAAGCTCTTGGCGCCCATCAGATGGCAGAATTGAACAAGACCACTTCAACGAAACGCTTGTCCATCGGCAGCAGGGTGTTCCCGCGTGGCTTCACCATGCCCTCTTCCACCAATCTCTTGAACTCCTCAAGTGCTTCGATGAGCATGAGGCGTTCCTCTGTTTGGCCAAGGCGATTCTCTTCTGCCTTGAGAAGCTGACCAAGTTGGCTGGAGAGTTTGTCCTGTTCCATGCTCAAATGAAGTGTCTAGTGTGAATGAAACTGGTGAAGCTGTTTCGCCGGATATAGTCGAACATCAGCAAGGAGTACTCCCTTACGAGTTCGCGACGACCAAATGGGGATGACGAGTAATCCTCGATTTCCAGGCGCAACTCCTTCAGCGACTCCAGATTGATCGGCCTGCCGTGTGTCTTCCACTTGGTGTTGTCACTCAACGCGGCAGCTATCTCTTCAGCACGAGCCAGCTTTTGGTCCTCGGTGACGGCTTGGCCAATAAGTACCGGATTGGTTCTGTGCGTCGTCCAGTTCTTGAACTTGTGCTTCACCAACCACTTTTTGAGCAGGTCGATGGTGTGGGCCTTGGCCTGCTCATATCCGCGCAACTCCGCTAAGTCAATGTCCTTCAGAATAAGGAATTCAGCTTGGCTAAGCTTCTTCTCACGAGCCTTCTCCAACAGCTCATTGACCTTATCCAAGTATCCCAATGCCGCGACCCACTTGCCGTCTTTGTTCAGGACTTGGGGGTCGATGGGTCCGAGCACCGAGTAGTAATCCATATGGATGTTGTCCGCGCTCATACAGAAGATAGTGCCTGCACTATACGCGTAATCGGGAACAAGAAGATCCAATTCATCATAGTGATGCCGGATCATGTTGACATAGCGTTCGACGGCGATCGCACTACCACCGGGTGTCGTCAAAACGACCATGAGCTTCTTCCGCTTGGCGGGATCCGCAGAGAGGTCTTCTAGTAGCTGAAGGAAGAGTTGTTCATTCCCATCGGCGATTGGTCCGAAGTATGAAAGCACATCCGCATCGAAGTGCTTCTCCAACTCCTCGAGCCTCTTGTTGAGGAGTTGCTGGACTGTCTGGTCTACCGGAAACCTCATTTCACAGACGGCAAGTCTAAGCACCTATAGCGTCCCCCGGCTTTCCTGCTCCCGTTCGATCGCCTCGAACAGCGCCTTGAAGTTGCCCTTGCCGAAGCTCTTGGCGCCCTTGCGTTGGATGATCTCGAAGAAGAGCGTGGGGCGGTCCTCCACCGGCTTGGTGAAGAGCTGCAGCAGGTAGCCCTCATCGTCGCGGTCCACCAGGATGCCCAGCTCGGCCAAAGGAGCCAGGTCTTCCTCGATGGGGCCCACGCGTTCCAGCAGGCCCTCGTAGTAAGTGCTGGGCACCTTGAGGAACTCCACACCGCGGCTCATCAGGTCGCGCACGGTCTTCACGATGTTGTCCGTGGCCACGGCGATGTGCTGCACGCCCGGACCGTTGTAGAAGTCCAGGTATTCCTCCACCTGGCTCTTCTTCTTGCCCTCGGCCGGCTCGTTGATGGGGAACTTGATGCGGCCGTTGCCGTTGCTCATCACCTTGCTCATCAAGGCGCTGTACTCGGTGCTGATGTCCTTGTCGTCGAAGCCCAGCACGTTGGCGAAGCCCATCACCTCCTCATAGAACTTCACCCACGGGTTCATCTCGTTCCAGCCCACGTTGCCCACCATGTGGTCCACGTATTTCAGACCGGTGGGGCCGGGGTTGTAAGTGCTCTTCCACGGCTTGAAGCCCGGCAGGAAGGTGCCCTTGTAGTTCTTGCGCTCAATGAAGAGGTGTACCGTGTCACCGTAGATGTGGATGCCGCTCTTCACCACCTCGCCGTCGGCGTCCTTTTCCACCGTGGGCTTCATGTAGCTCTTGGCGCCGCGCTTGGTGGTCTCCTCCCAAGCCTTGGTGGCGTCGTCCACCCACAGGGCGATCACCTTCACGCCGTCGCCGTGCTTGCGCAGGTGGTCGTTGATCGGGTGGTCCTGCGTGAGCGGCGTGGTGAGCACCAGGCGGATCTTGTCCTGCTCGATCACGTAGCTGGTACGGTCCTTCACGCCCGTCTCCAGGCCGGCGTACGCCAAGCTCTGGAAGCCGAAGGCCGTCTTGTAGAAGTGGGCGGCCTGCTTGGCGTTGCCCACGTAGAATTCGATGTAGTCGGTACCGAGCAAAGGGAGGAAGTCCGCAGCTTCGGGAACCAGCTTTTCGAGTTGGGGGGTGATGCTTTCTATGGCCATGGGTGCGGAATTATTTTGCAGGTATAGGTTACAAAGATCGGGCTTTTTTGGTGTATCGGGGTAGGCTCCGCTCATGCAAGTAGACACGGTGGACGAGGTGAAGACCTCGCCCACCGTGTCCACCTGCTACTACACCGTACCTTCCAGCACGGGGGCTTGCTTCCTGGCCGTAGTAGGAGCAGCCTGCTGCCGTTGCGTGCCCTTCCCCGCCAACCGCGCCCGCGCGCTGCGCTGCCGGTCCTTCCGCCCCTTCACCATGAAGTAGGCCGTGAAGAACACCAGCATGGCCAGCAGCAGGCTGTTTTCCAACCAGTGCTCCTTGGGGTGTACCCAGATCTCCTTGAACAGGTTCCAACGGCCCATGATCTCAATGAAGTTCCAGAAAATCACCACCGTGGGGATGGCGTAGCGCACGGCATGGTCGAAGCTTTTAATCCGCATTAATTTCCAGAACAGGTAGATGCTCCAGGCCAGTGATCCGAAGGCCACGATCCAGGTGATGGGGTGCCGGTCCCCGGCGATGCTCTTGTCATAGCACACCAGCAGCACCACGTAGAAGGTCCACACCAGCATGATCATCTCAATGAAGGCGATCATGGCCAAGGGGCGCTGCGAGGCACTGGGGATGGCCACGGCCTTGTGTACGCCCATGCGCTTTTGGCCCCATACGAAGAACGGGCAGCGGGTGTGGGCGAACATGAACAACATGGTCATGGTTCCCAATAGGCCGATGGAGCTGAGCATCACCAGGTATTCCGGCTTGGTGGCCACTTCGCCGTTTTCCATCAAGGGCTGCACGTTGAGCTTGTGGGCGATCCATACGAAGCTGAACTCCACCCAGCCGGTCCAAGTGAGCACGCCGCCCAATGCCCCCAGCAGTGTGGCATAGAGGTCGCGCATGGGCCGTGCCACGCCCCACCAGAGAAGCACGCAGCCCAAGGCACCCAGGCCCAAGGCACTGACGAACACGGCTGCGCCAAGCATTTCAAGCAAGACCATCAAGGCATGGCCCAAGGGCATCAGCAACAGCACGATCACAAAAGCCAGCACGCCCGTGCCCCGCTGCCTCCACGAACTTCCCACACCAGTTTCCATCGTGGGCGCAAAATGACACTACCGTGACGGAGGCGGCAATACCACGATCCGGGTAATTGCGGGGTGGGTGGTCCGGCCTTACAAGTCGCGATCAGGGGGCAGCGTACTTTCCGCGAAGCGCGACGGCCGGCATTGGGAGGACCGATTAGGGACCGATCATCTGATTTTTGACCGCCTCACTCCAGCCAGCTCTTCCAGTACACGCCGTCGTCGATGCCCATGGCCGCCTCGGTCACCATCAAGGGCTTGAAGGTGTCGATCATCACGGCCAGCTCGTTGGTTTCCTTCTTGCCGATGCTGCGTTCCATGGCGCCGGGCTGCGGGCCATGCACGATGCCTGCGGGGTGCAAAGTGAGATCGCCCATGGCGATGTCGTTGCGGCTCATGAACTCGCCCTCCACGTAGTAAAGCAGCTCATCGCTGTCGATGTTGCTGTGGTTGTACGGCGCCGGGACGGCCTGCGGGTGGTAGTCGTACAGGCGCGGACAGAAACTGCACACCACCATGGCGCTGGTCTCGAAGGTTTGGTGGATGGGTGGCGGCAGGTGTACGCGGCCGGTGATGGGCTCGAAATCGTGGATGCTGAAGGCGTACGGATAGTTGTACCCGTCCCAGCCCACCACATCGAACGGATGCGTGGCGTAGGTCAGCTCGTGCAGCACGTCCTGCTTCTTCACCAGTACACGGAACGCGCCTTTTTCCTCGTGCGTCTCCAGGCTGTGCGGCCTCCGGATATCACGTTCGCAGTAAGGGCTATGTTCCAGCAATTGGCCGAACTCGTTGCGGTAGCGGTGTGGCGTGTACATGGGGTGCCTGCTTTCCACGATCAGCAAGCGGTTGTCCTCCGTGTCGAACTCCAGGGTGTAGATGATGCCGCGCGGGATCAGCAGGTAATCGCCGGGCTTCATGCCCAAGGTGCCGAACGTGCTGCGCAACCGCCCGGAGCCCTTGTGGATGAAGAGCATTTCGTCGCAGTCGGCATTCTTGTAAAAGTAGTCCACTTTTTTGGCGGTTGGCGCGGCCAGTACCACTTCCGCATCGTTGTTCATCAAGATCGTCTTCCGCGCATCCAGGTGGTCGGCCACGGGCTTGATGTTGAAGCCTTTCAGTTTCAGCGCACGCAGGTTTTTCGCCTCGGCGATCTTCGGCGTCAGGTCGCGCACCTTGCCGATCTGCGTGACCTGGGTGGGCCGGTGTGCGTGGTACAGCAGCGAACTCATGCCGCTGAAGCCCTCGGTGCCGAAGAGCTGTTCGTAGTAATAGCCGCCGTCAGCCTTCTTGAAGGTGGTGTGGCGCTTGTGGGGAATATTGCCGAGGGTGTGGTAGATGGGCATTGCGGCGTTGTCAGTTGTCAGTTGTCGGTTGTCAGTTGTCCGTCGCGCAATCCTACGCGCGGCTACTGTTTTCTCGGGTGATGGATGACAGTTCGGGATGGAGTGTGCCGTTGAAGGCGAGCAGTTCTTCTTCTTCGCGGATGCGCTTGCGCAGGCCCTCCGGGTCGTTGATGGCCTTGGTCTTGGTGCTGCGGGTGCTGCGGCCTTTGCGCCATGCGCGCTGCGCTTCCATGGGCAATTGATGGATCTCGCGGCAGGAAGGGGAGCAGCAATCGGCGTACTTCCCCGCGCAGGCTTCGCATTGCACCAACAGCATGTTGCAGGTGGCCTCGTGGCAGTTGCCGATGCGGTTGCACGGTTTACCGCATTGCATGCACGTGCCCACCACATCGTCGGTGATGCGCTCGGCAAGCCGCTCGTCGAACACGAAGTTCTGGCCGAGGTAGTTGCTCTTCAGCCCTTGCGCCTTGATCTGCCGTGCGTAGTCGATGATGCCGCCGTGGAGCTGGTTCACGTTGGTGAAGCCTTCATGTTTCAGGTAGGCGCTGGCCTTTTCGCAACGGATGCCGCCGGTGCAGTACAACAGCACCTCTGCATCTTTCTTCTCCTTCATCACCTGCTTCACCTCCTCGATCGCCCCGCGGAAGGTATCCGCCTTGGGCAGGTAGGCTCCTTCAAAGTGCCCGATGGCGCACTCGTAGTTGTTGCGCATGTCGATCACCAGTGCACCTGCCTCCATCTTGCGGTTGAAGGTGGCCGCATCGAGGTGCGTGCCCACGTTCGTCACGTCGAAGGCATCATCGGCAAGGCCGTCCGCCACGATCTTTTTCTTCACCTTGATGATCAGTTTCAGGAAGCTCCTGCCGTCATCTTCCACGGCGATTTTCCACGGCACAGCGCGGAATTCCGGCCTTGCGTCCAATACAGAACGGAACCGGTCCAAGTTGTCCGTTGGAATGCTCACTTGCGCATTGATGCCTTCCGGCGCGAGGTACACGCGGCCCAGCACGCCCAATGCCTCCCATTCCACATAAAGCGCGTGGCGCAAGTTCCCTGCATCAGCTAACCGCACGTACCGGTAGAAGGAGAACGTGGTGCGGGGCCTTTCCTCGTGTTCCAACCGCTTGCGGAGCAGGTCGGGGTGCAAAAGATTGCGCAAGCGGTGCGGGTCCATCGGTGCGAATTTACGGACGGGCCTCGGGGTTTAAGGCACTGGCTTCCTTGGGAACCGAACGAGTTACGTACACGTCACTGCGTACGTATCTTTGCGTTGGATGAAAACCAAGCTTACCCTGAGCATCTCGGAGCGGCGCATTCGGCGCATCAAAGCATACAGCGCGCGCCACCGCACTTCAGTGAGCCAATTGGTGGAGGACTTCATCGATTCGCTTGACAAGGGTGCCAAGCACGCTGGCCATGACAGTAAAAAAGGGCATGCCATTGATCGGTTTGCAGGCATGCTCACCGGGAAGGTTACCGCAGCAGACCTGGATGCGGATCCCCGTTTGGCCCACATTTACCGAAAGGGGCTATGAGGGTGTTCCTGGACACGAACGTGCTGCTTGATGTCTTGGATGCCTACCGGCCATTCCATGTGGACAGCACCCGGATCTTCAAGGCTGTGGAATCACAGCCCATGGAACTGGTGCTCACGGGCCTGAGCCTGGTGAACACGGAATACATCCTTCGCAGGCAGGGCGTGCCGAAGCAGAAGCTGCGTGCGTTCCTGGCCACGCTCTGTTCGTTTTGCACCACGGCCAGTACGGACCTTCCCCAGCTCGAGGGGGCGATAAGCGCCGATTGGCATGATTTCGAAGATGCGGTGCAGTACCAGGCTGCGCTCACCTACGGCCGGGTCCAAGTAATCGTCACCAACGACGTGCCCGGCTTCAAGGAGTCCAGGATCCCGGTGATGACCCCCGGGGAGTTTGCATTGAAATACATAGATGCCCTTGAAGGGCGACCATGACCCGCATGAAAAAGATCCTCGTCATCGGCTCCAGCGGCCAAATAGGTACCGAACTCGTGGAAGGCCTGCGTGCGCGTTTCGGCAATGAAAGCGTGCTCGCTGGCGACATCAAGGAGCCCCAGGTGAAGCAGGACGGACCCTTCGTGATGGTGAACGCCATGGACCGCCACGGCATCGAGCGCATCCTGGACAAGCACGGCATCACCGAAGTGTACCTCTTGGCAGCCCTGCTGAGCGCCACGGCGGAAAAAGACCCGGCCTTCGCCTGGAAGCTGAACATGGAGAGCCTGCTCATCATCCTGGAGCTGGCGCGGGAAGGGCGTTTGAATAAGGTGTACTGGCCCAGCAGCATCGCGGCCTTCGGCCCCACCACGCCAAAGGATCAAACGCCGCAGCACACGGTGACCGAGCCCAGCACGGTATACGGCATCAGCAAGTTGGCCGGTGAGGGCTGGTGCAACTACTACCATCACCGCTACGGTGTGGACGTGCGCAGCATCCGCTATCCGGGCCTCATCGGTTGGAAGAGCGCGCCCGGCGGCGGCACCACGGACTATGCCGTACACATCTTCCATGAGGCCATCAAGCACGGCAAGTACACCAGCTTCCTGGGGCCGAAGAGCATGCTGCCGATGATGTACATGCCCGATGCCATCCGCGCCACCATCGAACTGATGGAGGCCCCGGCGGTGCAGGTCAAGGAGCACACCGGCTACAACCTCGCGGGCCTCAGTTTCACCCCGGAGCAGATCGCTGCTGAAGTGGCCAAGCACATCCCCGGCTTCCAGATTTCATACGCCCCCGATGTGCGCCAGCAATACGCGGATTCCTGGCCCAACAGCATCGACGACAGCGCCGCCCGTGCCGACTGGGGCTGGAAACCGCAGTTCGACCTGTCCGCCATGGTGAATGACATGATGGCGCATCTCAAACCGCTGTTGAAGGCTCCAGGGGGGATTACCGTGTAACCCTGCGGGACGCTCTCACGTTTCGCACGGGCGAACACCACCTTGCCCGATGCGCCCCATTTCTTCATTCCCGCTGCTTGCTCTTGCTGTTGCATGGTTCTATACGGGCCGGCCCGCCACCGCACAGGCCGGGCCCATTGCGGCGGACACGATCAACCAGGTGGATGCCCAAGGATTGAAGCAGGGTTGGTGGCGCTTGCTGGGCCCGGTTCCCGATAAGCCCGATTACCAGGCCGGAAATTTGTATGAGGAAGGGCGCTATGCGGACAGCAAGCGCACGGGTATCTGGAAGCGCTATTGGCCCAACGGACGCACCATGAGCGAAGTGACCTATGTAAAAGGCCTTCCGAAGGGAACTTACTCCACCTTCTACCCGGACGGCAGGCCGGAGGAGCAGGGTTCGTGGGACATGGACCGAAATACTGGAGGGTTCAAGCGCTGGTACAGCAATGGTAACCTGATGCAGGAGTTCGTGTTCGACCCTTACGGCATGCGGAACGGCGTGCAGAAGTACTACCATGAGAACGGGAACCTGGAGGTTTCCGTGAACATTGAGAAGGGCAGGGAAGAGGGCACCTTGAAGCGTTATTATCCCAATGGGGACGTGCAGGAAACGGCAGAATACCATGGTGGAGATGAAGCTGCCGGCTCCTTCCGCAGCTACAAGCCCAAGGCCGCTATGGTGGCAACGCCATTGCCTGCTGAGGCCAAGCCCGCCCCGGCATTGGCCGCAGGGGAATCACCGAACTCATCGGCCTTCAAAGCCGACGGGTGGAACGTCCTATACAACAACCAGCACCGGATCTCCCAACAGGGGCAATTCCGCAAAGGTCGGCTGTTGGAGGGGAAGGTGTACAAATACGACCGGAACGGGATCCTGTATAAGGTGGAGGTGTATGTCAACGGCCGCTATGTTGGCAAAGCCCAGCTCACCGAGGATGATCAATAACCCTCACCACGGCTAGCATGGACATGAAAAAGCCCCGTTCAATCGGGGCTTTTCCGTTCTACCTCCGGCAGTGATCAGCAGAATTCGCCGTACACCATCTTCAGGTGCTCCGCGATCATGCCCGCGCTGCGCCCCTCAATATGGTGGCGCTCCACGAAGTGCACCAGCTTGCCGTCCTTGAACAGGGCAATGCTGGGGCTGCTGGGCGGATAGGGCAGGAAATGCTGGCGTGCCTGCATTACAGCATCGGTGTCCACGCCTGCAAAAACGGTGGTCAGGTGGTCAGGACGCTTATCACGTTGCAGGGAGGCCTCCACGCCGGGGCGGCAGGCACCGGCGGCGCAGCCGCATACGCTGTTCACTACGCAAAGCACGGTGCCAGCCTGCTTGAAAGCGGCATCAACCTGCGAGGGGGTCTTTAATTCGGCGAAGCCAAGCTTGGTCAGTTCGGCGGCCATGGGGGCGGTCAGTTCTTCCGGGTACATCAGCTAAAGGGACTTGTTTGGTTCTGAAACTCTTGCGCCGTAAAGGCGCACGATCCATTGGAGATGCAAAATTAGCCCTATCGCACCAATAAGGCCTGATCCCTATCATCATATGCAGCGATAATTGGCCAATGAACTTGCGCGGGAGGTTTGCTTGGGATACTTTGCCCCTCCCAAATCCTAAAAATCATGCGGATCACGCTTACGTCTGCCTTTCTGGCGGGTGTGCTATTGCCCTTTTGCTCCTTTTCGCAGGAAAGGTCCAAGGATCCGGTGGAAATTGCCCGTGCCCGCCTGGTGGACCATGATTACAAGGCAGAGGACCTTGCCGATTTGGTGGTGAAGGACCATTATGTGGACTTGCGCACGGGCGTCAGCCACACGTTCCTGCGCCAACGCTGGCAAGGCATCGAGGTGTTCAATGGTGACATTGCGGTGCACCAGGCGGCCGACGGGCATGTTTTGAAGTTCAACAACGGGGCATGGCCTTACGTAGCCAAAACCGTGGACGCCGCATCGCCCTTGATCACGGCGCAACAGGCACTGGCCATCGTGTTGGGCAAGGACTTGCCAGGCGTGCGCCCTCCCGCGTTGACTGCAACTGAAGCTGGAGGAAAGTTGCTCCTCTTCGATGGGAGCGAATTTGGAAATGAACCCGTGAAAGTGCAGCTGATGTACCAACCGGTGGACGGCAGGTTGCGCTTGGTGTGGAACGTGAACCACTACCAAACGGACGGGGCACATTGGTGGAATGTACGCGTCAGCGCGTTGGACGGAAAGGAACTGGACCGCAACGATTGGGTGGCCCAATGCGGTTTTGACAAAGCGGTTGAACGTGCTGCCCACAATGCTCCAGTGGCACTCCCCGATGCTCCGGCCGCACCTGCCGCACCCAATGATTACAATGTGTATCCGGTACCCGTGGAAAGTCCGTCCCATGGCCCAAGGGCCATCCGGAATGCCCCATGGGTGGCCGGCGGCATTGCTTCCCCCTACGGATGGCATGATACCAATGGAGCTGCGGGTGCTGAATACACCATTACACGCGGGAACAACGTGCTGGCCCAGGAGGATGCCAACGGCAACAATGGCACCGGGTACAGCCCGGACGGCGGTTCCACGCTGGACTTTGATTTCCCCGTGAACTTGACCCAGGCACCTGCGAACTACCAGGATGCCGCGCTCACCAATTTGTTCTACTGGAACAACATGATGCACGACGTGTGGTACCAGTACGGATTTGATGAACCCAGCGGAAACTTCCAGCAGAACAATTACGGAAGGGGTGGTGCCGGTGCCGATTACGTGTTCGCTGATGGCCAGGACGGCAGCGGAATGAACAACGCGAACTTTGGAACCCCGTCCGATGGCAGCAACCCACGCATGCAAATGTTCCTGTGGAACCAAACCACCCCCCAGCGCGACGGGGACTTTGACAGCGGCGTGATCTGCCACGAGTACGGGCATGGCATCAGCAACCGCTTGGTGGGCGGGCCTTCCAACGTGGACTGCTTGGACAACGCCGAACAAATGGGCGAAGGCTGGAGCGATTTCTTTGGACTGATGATGACCATGAAGACCGGCGATTCCCGCACCCAGGCCCGGGGCATCGGCACGTACGTGCTCGGTGAACCGATCACGGGCCCCGGCATCCGCCCTTCGCCTTACAGCACCTCCTTTTCAGTGAACGACTTCACCTATGCGGCCACGAACAACCCCAGCTATGGTGATGCACATGACATCGGGTTCATCTGGTGCACCATGCTTTGGGAAATGACCTGGGACCTGATCGACCAGTACGGCTACGACCCTGACCTGTACAATGGGACGGGCGGAAACAACATGGCCATGAACCTGGTGATCGAAGGCCTGAAGCTTACTGCGTGCAGCCCCGGCTTTGTGGACGGCCGCGATGCCATTCTGCAAGCCGATGCGGTATTGTACGGTGGTGCCAACCAAAACTTGATCTGGGCCGCATTTGCCCGGAGGGGACTGGGCTACAGCGCCAGCCAAGGAAGTTCCAACAGCGTGACCGACCAAACCGAAGCGTTTGACATGCCCCTACAGAACGATGTGGGCGTAACGGCGATCATTCCTGCGGCAGGCAATGTGCAAACCTGCGGCAGCACTCCCGTGCCCGTAATTGCCACGGTGCGCAACTACGGCATCCAACCCCAGTCGGGCTTCTCCGTGCGCTACCAACTGGATGGCGGTGCCTATGTTTCTCAGGCATTCCCGGGTACGCTGGCCGCAGGGGCCGTGCAACAAGTCACTTTTTCCACACCCATTGCGAACTTGGCAGCAGGGGCCCACACCTTGGTGGCCGGTACCGTGCTTGCCGGTGATGAGTTCGCCGGGGATGATGCCACCACCAATGCATTGACCGCCGTGGCAGCCACTGTAGTGGCAGCCCCGCTGAGCGAAGATGTGGAAGGCGGCTCCGCCGTTCCCGCAGGGTGGGCGTTGACCAACCCCGACGGATCCACCACATGGACCACGTCCACCGTGGCCAACGGGGCAGCCTGTGCCAGCACTACGGCATGGATGATCAATTACTACTCGTACAGTGCAACGGGTGAGCAGGACGGTCTGGTCACACCGGTGATCGACCTGTCCGGGTACACGGGAGTGCACCTCACTTTCGACCATGCCTACGCCCGGTACAGCGCGAGCTATTTCGACAGTTTCCGCGTGGACATCAGCAGTGACTGCGGTGCCACATGGTCCAATTTGTACCAAGCATCGGGCTCCGGTTTGGCCACGGCTGCGGACAACACCAGCAGTTCGTGGAGCCCGGCCAATTGCTCCGAATGGGCCCACCATGACATTGACCTTAGTGCTTTTGACGGGGGCCAGGTTCAAGTTCGGTTCGTGGGCACAAGCGGCTACGGCCAGCGGCTGTACTTCGATAATGTGAACGTATCGGGCAATGCGGCAAACGTTGCCGCCACGGTGCGGATGTACCTCGGCGGTGCATACAACGGCACGAACCACAACATGAATGACCAGTTGCGCCAGGTCGGCCCTGTCCCCGCCTCCGAACCCTACACCGCGTTGGGCTTCACACTGCCGGGCGGCGGCGGTGAAACGGCCGGTCCGGGGATCCTTTCCATAACCGGCGACAACGCAATCGTGGATTGGGTGGTGGTGGAGCTGCGTTCTTCCACCGTGCCGGCAACGATCGTGGCGGCACATTGCGCTTTGTTGCAACGGGATGGGGACGTAGTGGCAGCGGATGGAACGGCCAACCTACATTTTGCAGTGCCTGCGGGCAGCTATTACATCGCCGTGCGCCACCGCAACCACTTGGGCTGCATGACCTCAGCTGCCATGGCGCTCAGTGCTTCCGCTTCGAGCATTGATTTCGGCCTGCCCGCAACCGCCACCTACGGCACCAACGCACAGCAGGCAACTGACGGGCGCACCATGCTCTGGCCCGGGGATGTGATGCATGACGGCGATGTGCGCTACACCGGTACGGGGAATGATCGGGAGCCCGTGTTGCAAGCGATCGGGGGATCCACGCCCACGGCCACCAGTACCGGCTATAAAGTGGCGGACGTGAACCTGGACGGCGTGGTGAAGTACACCGGGTCTGCCAACGACCGCGATGCCATACTGCTGAACATCGGCGGAACGGCACCTACGTCCACGAGGGTGCAGCAGTTGCCGTAAGTGCGAAACAGCATCCGGTGTTTCGGGCGGGGCACGTGCCTTGGCACGACGCTCAGCCTTGTGCGCTCCTGAATTCCTTTACAAAGCCCGCGATCTTCTTGCGGAAGAAGATGAAGAGCAGTACGTACGGTACGGCCATCATGAACAAGATGCCTTTGTTCAGTCCGGCACCCACTGCTTGGGCCCCTCCATAGACATTACCGCCTGGCTCCGTAGCAGCCACAGCCTTGCACATGGAACAGCCCTGTGCCCACGTTTCAACTGGCAGGAGGAACAACGCCACCACAACTGCTGCAAGGAGAAGGCGATGCGGTTTCATCAGGACAAAGGTAAGCGTACGAAAATCTTTCGGGGATCAGTAATAGGGAGCACACATCAGGTACACTACAACGCCCGTAATGCTTACATAGAGCCACAACGGCAAGGTCCAACGCGCTATGCGGCGGTGTTTGTCGAAGCGGTTGCTGAGCGCCCGCACCAAGGTGATCAGCACCATGGGAACAATGGCAGCCGCAAGCAGGATGTGAGAAATGAGCACGGGGAAGTACAACCAGCCCATGGTCCCGCCGTATTTCACCGACGGAAAACTCCCGTGCTGCACCACATAGCTGGCCAGGAACAGCGCGCTGATGGCCACGGCCGTCAGCATCAAGCGCTTGTGCAAATTGATGTTCTTGCGCAAAATGGCCCGCCAGGCCGCGATAAGCACCAAGGCTGCGGCACCGTTCAGGCAAGCGTTGAGTTTGGGCAGGGTGGATGGCGAAAGGCCCGCAACCACGATCATCTTCGGACCCAGGTAGAGGAAGATGATCATGCCGACCACCAAGGCGCTGATCACCCAAACAGCCGCCGTGCCTGCCCTGAAATGTTCGGGCTTGTTCACTTCCGGGATTTGTTGGAGGCACTGGCCATCGGATGCTTTTCCTCATAGAGCAGCATCTTCAGGTCGGTCATCAGGTTCCGCATGGCCTCGGTGTTCGTGCCATCGTACATGCCCCGGATGTGCCGCTGCTTGTCCACCAATACAAATTGTGGGGAGTGCACGAAATTCTCCGCAGTGGAGGAGTCGGCACCGGCGCTGAGCAAGTAGCCCAAGTTGCCCTGCCTGTATATGTCCGCTGCGTTGCCGGTAAGGAACTTCCACCGCTTGGGATCTGCTTCCAAGCGGGTGGCATACTCCTTCAGCACCGCCGGTGTGTCGTGCTCCGGGTCCACGGTGTGGCTCAGGAAAAGCACGTCCTTGTATTCCAGGTCATCCATTTGCAGCTGGAGTTGTTGCATTTGGACGCCCATCTTAGGGCAGATGGAGGTACAGCGTGTGAAGAAGAAGTCCACGATCAAGATCTTCCCCTGCACGTCGTGGTCGGTAAAGGGCTTGCCGTCCTCATCAATGAAGTGGAACGGGGGAACGGTGAAGTAGGAAGTATCACCGGGGGCAATGGTTTCCCGTTCTCCGAGGTATGGCAACTTGCCATATTGGCTTTGGCTGCCCCAGAACAGGAAGCCGGCCCCTGGAATAACTGCCAACAGCAACAGAAGCAGGGCCACCTTCCGGCCCTTGCCCGCCGGTTTTACGCCCGTGCTCACAGGAATGTTTGCAACGCCCAGTGAACGTACTGGGATTCCCAGATGGCGATGAAGATGAGGTACAGCAGGAACAAGGCGTAGGGCATCAGGATGAAGCTCCGGATGTTGCGCCGCTCATCGCCCAAGTGCATAAAGGTCATCACGATGTAGGTGGCCTTAACCACGGTCATCACAATGAACGTCCATTTCACCCAGTGCCAGGATCCCGGCATCCAGGTGCGCCAGAACACGCCCAGCAACACCTCGAAGGTGGTGATGGCCGTGAGCAGAATGGTGACGAAGTAGATCTTCTTGCGGATCACGCGGCCCTGCTCCTCGCTGTGGCCGGCCCCGAGGCTGTATTCAATGATGTCGTCGCGTTCCATGTGCCGTGTGTTTTGGTTCAATGGATCAAACAAGGTAGAAGAAGGTGAACACGAACACCCAAACGAGGTCCACAAAGTGCCAGTAGAGTCCGGCCTTTTCCACCATTTCGTAGTGGCCGCGCCGCTGGAACACGCCCTTCATCACCATGGTGAGCACCACGATGTTGATGACCACACCACTGAACACGTGGAAGCCGTGGAACCCGGTGATGAAGAAGAAGAAGTTGGCATAGGAAGGCGGGCCGTACTCGTTCTCGGTCATATTGGCCCCGCTGGTAACATGGATGGCACTCTGGTACAGCTTGTACGCCTCCGGGCCCTTCACCACTTCGTTGGAGCGGGTGCTGCCGATGGTCATGGCAAAGGTGGCGGGGTCAATGGCTTCGTCGTGGTGCGGGTTTTCCTCCAAGTAGGCCGTGCGCCCGTCCGCCAAGGTGACGCGGGCATGGCTGCCGTGGATGAAGTGGGTCCATTCGTAGGCCTGGGAGCTGAGGAAGAAAATGCCGCCGATGATGGTGAGGAAGAGCCACTTCACCACGCCTTTCTTGTCCATGCGATGGCCGGCCTCCACGCCCAGCACCATGGTCACCGAGCTGATGATCAGGATGAAGGTCATCAGTGCCACATACATCAGGGGCATTTCGCCCTCAATGCCGGGGAACTTGCTGAACACGTATTCGCCCACGGGCCACTCCATGCCGGGCATGAGCGAGTGGCGGGCGAAGCCATAGGAAACCAGCAGGCCGCTGAAGGTCAGCGCGTCGGAAACCAGGAAAAACCAGATCATCAGCTTCCCGTAGCTTATGCTGAACGGGGAGCGGCCACCGCCCCAAAGGACGTCGTTGCTGAGCGTTTTCGATGCTTCGCCTGACATGGATGGGATAATTCGTGGGCAATGTTAATGAACGTAGGCCAAGAACAAAAGCAGGTACACCCAAAGACCTGCCAGAAAGTGCCAGTAAATGGTTCCCGCCCACAGGCCCTGGTGGTCTTCACGGCCATACCGGCCCATGAGCGCCTTGATGAACATGACCAGCAGGGCGATGAGCCCGCCAATGACGTGGGCGAAGTGGGCGTAGGTCAATACGTAGAAGTAGGAGCTGGCCGCATTGCGGGATTTGTCCATCTCCGCGTTCAACGGGTGCTCGTGGGCCGTATCTCCCGGAAGGAAGTACAGGTCGTCCGCCTTCACCAGGGTGATGCCCCGGCGCTCAATGGTGTAGTCCGAGCCGTAAGTGCCCTTGATATGCTGCAATTGGGCCACCAGCGCGTAGCCTTGTTGAAACAACACCTTCCAACCCTTGAACTGGCTGGCGCTGAAGCACAGGCCCAGGACCAGGGTGAGCAGCACAAAGGGGGCCACAGCCCGCTTGTTGCCCTTGCGCGCCTGCATCAGCGCAAAATGCAGGGTGCCACTGCTCACCAATATGAACCCCGTGCTCCACCAAAAGGCGGCCGGCAAATGGAAGTTCACCCAGTACGTGGCGCTGCCCTTGCTCACCAAATAGGCGCTGGTGAGCCCAGCGAAAAACATCACGATGGAGAAGAACAACAAGTAGGTGATCCCTTTCTTCGCCTTGGTCATCCGGGCTTGCCGCTCAAGGTTGTCCTCTGCTTCGCTCATAGCTTGTCCAGCACGTAGGCCAGTTGCACCACCGGCAGGTAAAGAAAGCTGGCGAACATCAGGCGCCGCGCATCCCCCTTGTCCAGGGTCCGCATCAGGCGCAGGGCGTGCAGTAGCATCCACAGGCCCAAGAGCACGGCCACCAATGCGGACCAGTGGCCCGTGAGGCCGAAGACCCAAGGCAACAGCCCGGCCAGCAGTGCGAAAAAGGTGTAAAGCGCAATGAGGAATCCGCTGAACCGGTCGCGCCCGCCCTTGGAAGGCAGCAAATGGTACCCGGCCTTGGCATAGTCGTCGTTCAGCACCCAGGCAATGCTCCAAAAGTGCGGGAATTGCCACATGAACTGCATGGCAAACACCAATCCGGGCCCCAGGCCGAAATGTCCCGTGGCGGCCACGTAGCCCAGCATCGGCGGAAAAGCGCCCGGAAAGGCGCCCACGAAGGCTGCCCACGGGCTGAGGCGCTTCATGGGCGTGTACAAGGCCACGTACATGAACAGCGAAAGCAGCCCGAGAATGCCGGTAAGCGGACCGAAGGTGGTCCAGAGCACCACGGTACCAGCGGTTCCTGCCACAAGTGCCAAGATCACGGCTTCGGATACGTTCATGCTGCCGCGCACCAAAGGGCGCTGGCTGGTGCGGGACATGCGGCTGTCCTGCTCCACCTCGATCACTTGGTTGAAGGCATCGGAAGAGCCGGTGACCAACAGGCCGCCCAAGGCCAGCAACAGGGCATCCACCATGCTGAACCCGCCCAATGGCACGCCCAAGCCGTAGCCCAGCACGGCGCTTACCACCACCAAGGAGGCCAAGCGCAGTTTGAAGAGAACGGCGATGTCCCTCACTTTCGCCGCAAAACCGGTGCGGACGGAGTATGCGTGCCCTTGTTCCAAATCGGCGGCGAATGTAAGGCAAAGGTGTTTTACCGGGCAGCCCGCCACAGGGCTATCTGGTCTTATCCATGCGCCTGGCGGCGCATTCGCACACTGTTTTTGAACCACGGACCTGCCGGCCGGCAGGCGGGTCCACACGGATGAACACAGATAGGGAAGGTTGTTTTGCTTGGTAGGTGGGTCCGTGATCCGTGTTCATCTGCGTCCATCCGTGGTTTTGAATTCTATTGGAAGACGCGCCCGCAGGGCGCGTTGGACCCAATAGCCCTGCAGCCCGCCAAGGGCTTCAATAGCGTTGGGCCTGGAAGGGGTGCCTGTTGTGCAGGTTGGTGGAGATCCCGGCCCGGACATAGTTGGTGCGCAGGCCCGGCCCCGCATCCACCGTTTCCGAGCGGAACGTCCAGGCCAGTTCCAACATGATCCCGGAGCGGGGCTCCAGGAGCCACCCGGCCCGGAATTCATTCTGCACTACGGTGGCCTGCAACAGCTCGCCGAGGTAGTAGCCGAAATCGCGTTTCTTGCTGCTATTGGGCAAGGCGGGGCGGTCGTCTTCGGGCAAATAGATGTTATTGCCGTAGCTGCCCGTGGCGGCGGTGGCCGTGTCCCTGCCCATCACCGCGTAGCTGAACACGTTGCCCACCACCCAACGCCCGTGCCGCCATTCACCTTGGGCCAGCACTTCCATGAACCCGCTGCCATACGGGTGGGCCAGCGGCTGGTTGTAGTGGGCGTAATTCTGGCGGGTGTCCGAGTGCGTGTACATGAAGGGGCGCACATAGTTCATTTCAGCACGCAGCATCAGGCCCTGCTTGCCCAGCACGTCGTGGGAAACGGCACCGATCTGCACGCCTTGCTTGTTGCCGTACCAGCCATCGCCGGCGCGCACATGGCTAAGCAGGAATTCATCCAGGATCACCTGCGAATAGAGCAAGGTCTGCTTACCGGCCTTCACGTTGAGGGCAAAACCGAGCAACGCATTGTCCGGCGAACCCAAGCCGAATTCCACCGGCCGGTAGAAGATCACCGGGTTCACATAGGAGAGATCGAAGCCGCGCGGATACTTGGGGTCGTTGTCCTGCCAGACGATCGCCTCGAACACGCCGGCGTTCACGCGGTTGGAGATGTTCCAGCTGAGGTAGTGCATGCTGGTGAACTTCTTGGCGAAGCGCGTGGGGTCCCCGCCCGCACCGCAGATGTCGTCCATCAGGGCAAAGAGATTCACATAGCGGATGTGCCAGGCCGTGGTGGTGATCCGGAAATAGGGATAGCTGTACGCCTCATCGCTGAGCAGGAGCGAGCGGTAGCCCTCACCGATGAAGTTGCGCCCCTTGCCCAAGGTGAAGTGGAAGTATTCACCTGCCTTGTAATCGGCGTAGGCGTTCCAATCGAAATGTGTAAAACCGTTGCCGGAGCGCTGGGCGAAGCCTTCCCCTGGGGTCACCTCCGTGGCCCGTACCAAGCTGTCCAAGTAATTGGGGAATGTTTCGGCCCAGCCTTCCACGTCCGCACCAAGGGTAAAGCGGGAGGAAGCGTTCCATCCCGCCCAGGCACCGGCTCCGGCGCGGTATTTGGGTGGTTCAGTTTCGCCGAACGACGCCCCGCCCAGCGCGTCCAGCACAGGCCCGAAATGCAGGCGCCGGGAGGGATCGGTGGTGCGCTGCATCAGCGGTTTCCACGCCGGATGGAGCAGGCTGTCCGCGCCGGGCAACGCGGCCAAGTCCTCCCGGAAGTACGGCCGGAAGGCGCTGTGCGCCGACACATCACTGCGGTGCATCAGTGCAGTGAACGGTGCATCAACGGTGGTGGACAAGGGCAACAGCCCCTGCTGGCCGTATGCAACGGAAAAGGCCAGCAACGCTGCGAAGCAAAGGCCCCGCCTCATGCTTCCTTCCTTTTGCGGAATGCAAAGGGCACCATGGCCAAGCCGAAGGCGGCGATGCCCAGGATCAGCAGCCCTTTGTTTGGGAGTATGTCCCGCGTGGTAAGGCTGAGCAGGATCAGGGTGATGGCATAGATGTAGAGGACCAGCACCGTTCCGCGGTGCCCCAGGCCCAAGGCCATCAGGCGGTGGTGGATGTGGTTGCGGTCCGCCTGGAAGGGCGAAGTACCGCGGGCCATGCGCACAATGAAGACCCGGAAGGTGTCCACCAAGGGATAGGCGATGACGGACATGGCGAAGAGCGGGGTAGGCACGGTGCGCAGCCATTGCGGCAGCCGGGAAGTGTCATGGTCCACCACGCGCATGGCCAGTACGCTGAGTATGGCGCCGATGATCAGGGAACCGCTGTCGCCCATGAAGATGCGCGCGGGATGGGTGTTGAACACCAGGAAGCCCACCAAGCTGCCGGCCAAGGTGAAGGCCAACAGGGCCAAGGCCACATCGCCGGTCCAATAGAGCCAACAGCCGTAGGTCACTGCGCTGATCAGCCCAATGCCGCCGGCCAGGCCGTCCACGCCGTCGATCAGGTTGAAGGCGTTCACCAGCACGATGTAGGTGAAGAATGAAAAGGCGATGCTGATTGCGTTGGGCAGTTCATAAAGCCCAAGAATACCGTGCATGTTGGTGATGCGTACATCGCCAATGATCACCAGGATGTAGGCCACTATGAAGTGGCCCACGAGCTTTTTCACGGGCGAGAAGCCGATGATGTCATCCTTCACCCCGATGAAGAACAGCAGCACCATGGCGGCGATCACGATCTTGAAGTCGGCATATGCCGAGGCCATTTCGCCGTAAAGGAGCCTGAAATCAGAGTGCGGGTCGCTGAAGGCGGACCTGCCGGAAGGGAACCACAGGCTGTAACTGAAGATGATGGCGGCGAAGATGATGATGCCGCCGATGGTGGGAATGCTGCGGTGGTGCAGTTTGCGTTCTTCGCTGGGTTCGTCCACCAAATGCTTCATGCGCGCCACCTTGATCAGGCTGGGCATGGTGAAGAGCACCACGAGGAACGCGGTGAGAAAGCCCATCAGCAGTATGTAGTCGTGCTCCTTCACGTTGCGGGATGCCGGTCAAAGATCGTAGTAGCGGTTGAACAATCCCGTATGGAAGGCAAGGTACAGGTAGCCGCTGTCCTGGCCCAGGGGTCCAGGGTCCAGGTCGCGCATGGTGTAGCCCAGGGTGATCTGCATGTTGGTCATCTGGTTCATCCGCCAGGAGGCGTTCACGCTGCCATACACGCGCCGACGGTCCCAGCCGGTGGTGGCGGGGGCTTGATCGCTGCCGTAGATGTCACCGCCGGCCACCTGCACCATGTTCATGCCCCAAGGGTGCTGCACCACGCTCACTTCGCCCTGGAACCAAAAGCGCTGCTGGATGCCATAGTCCGCCAAGACCACCATTTCTGTGTAGCCGGTGCCGATGGGCGAGGCCATGGGCTGCCCGCTGTTGGTCCAGCTCATGCGTGCATCGGCCTTGGTGTAGGCGAAAGGCGTGGCCTGGTTGAACTCGGCCAGCAGGTGCAGGTCGCGGTGGAACAGGTCGAACCACTGCAGGCCGGCCTGCCAGGCGTAGCGGTTGCGGCCGGGGTCGGTGAGGGCATACTGGCCGTAGGCGAAGAGCTTGTCCGTGATGCGGTACTTGGCGTCCAGCCCAAGCAGCTGGGTATTGCGCCCGTCAAATCCGTTTGTGGCGGTGTTCAGGCCGATCACGGGGTTGAGTTGCATGGCGTTGAAGGGCAGCAGCCCGTCTGCGCCGATGGTCTTCCACATGGTGCCTTCAAAGACTGCGAGCTGCAGCGGGCCGAAGTTTGCGCTGAGGTGCAGGAAGGTGGCGCGTTTCCACCAGAAGAGCGATTCGGCCGCCTCGCCGGTAGGCAAGCGGTTGGCCTGCCCCACCTGTTGCAGTTTGGCGAAGATGGCCGTGTACTGGAAGCGCTTGTTGTTGGTAAGTGCGCTGAACTTAACGTAAGGGTAGGGCGAGGCGTTGTCGCTGAGCAGCATGCTGCGGTAGCCGTTGCCCACGAATTGCCGGCCTTGGCCCAGTTGTGCGTTGAGCCATGGGCGTGGCGTCCAGCTCACGTTGCCCGTGGCCCATGCGAAATCCAGCCCACGCGTGTTGAAGGTTTTGATGCGCCCTTGGCCGGGCATCACGCCGCTGAGCTGGGCGTAGGTGTACAGATAGCCGGGCGGGCTGGCCTGGTTCTCCATGAACATGCTCTGGAAGGAGACCGTTGGGCCCAGGTCTGCGGCGATGCGGAATCCCCGGCTGTTCTGCTCCATGTAGCCGTCCTTGGCAAAGGCGCTGCCCTCGCGGTAATCCTTGCCCAATTCGAAACGGAACGCCGGATCAATGGTGAGCCGGAAGCCGCCGTCATCCACCTTAACCAAATGTTCCTTGAAGAGCTTTTCGGTGATCCAGAGGTAGTAGCGCCCGCTGTCCGGTCGGTAGCCCATTACGTTGTGCAGATCCGCCCGGCTTTCCAACACCGGGCGCATGCCGGTGTGCATGGTGCTGGCCTTCTGTGCACCGTTCCGGTCAATGTCGTAGTAGATGTCGCGGTTCAGCGGAAGGTCGTTCTGCTGGGCACTGGCCATGATGCTGCACAACGCGGCTGACAGGACCAGGTGAAATCGATGGCGACGCATTCCCGCTGCGGAAGGTGGCCGAAGGTAGGCGGGGAACGTTCCCCGCGAAGACGATCAGTGTTCAGGCCTGTCTGGTTCCGGCCCGCTCATTCAACCACGAAGCGGCAAGAATTGATCGCGGCGGGACCCAGCATTGTGGCGATATACATGCCCGGAGCAACATCATTGAACGGAACGGAAACCGCCATCGAACTTGATCTCACGGGGATTTCCCGAACCAATTGGCCCATCGCATTCCTGATCTGCAAAACGCCGCCGCCCTTCACATTGCCCAGAAGATGGCCATTGCCATTTTGAAAATGCACGATCATTCCCTGAAGGTTCGAAATGCCGGTTGAAATGGCTTCGGACACGTTCAACTGAATTGATCCGGAAACTGCGTCGCAGGTGTCTTCCAGCATCAGGAGCAGCGCTCCCGTCTCATGCACCATCAAGCCACTTGCATCCAACGGGGTATCCAACAGCACGGAATCGGCGGTAGTGGCTGTGTCCCCATTGGAATGGAAGATCTTTAGCACGGTTTCCGGACAGATGGCTTGTTGGAAGAAGCGCTGGACCTTGAGCGAATCGTTCGCGCCGAGTTCCACGCTTGCAAAGCCTACCGTGCCTGCTTCCGCATAAGCCACCGGAGTTGTGGTCCCGTCGGCGAACTTCAGGTCCACGCGGAGAGCAATCTCAGGCAGTGGCGGATGGATGCTGAGATGCACCAACTGGTTATAATAGCACACACTAATGTAGGTATTGAGATCGATGAGGTAATTGGCCGGCGTGTTGAATGTGTACGAAGGCAAATTGGCCGCGCTTCCGGACAAAAGGTAGTCCGACGTGGAAGCATCGCCGGGGCCAACATGTTTGTGAATTTTCAGATACTTGTACGAACTGCACCAACCGGTTTCTTCATAATATACTCGTACCGAATCCGCGGATCCCAAGTATGTTTCCAAATGTGGAAAAGGGTCCACGGGAACATGGCTGCGGAACAGTTCAGTTTCGGTTCCGTCACTGTGGACAATGCCGATTACCAGGTCCAGTTCAGGTACCGGGGCATTGATGGTCAAATACATCGTGGTTGTCGCAATACCGCAATCCGACAGTTGCCTTAGGAGATAACTGCCGGACTCCGCAAGGTGAATACCTGCAGGCGTGCTCGCCGAATCCATGAGGAGCGAATCGCTCCAATAGACCGGGCCCCAATCATCACCCTTGTAAATGCGCAAATGGGCTGAATTGCAGGGTTCCGTGACCTCGACCTGGTCGATCCGAAGTGAATCCCCCGGCCCGAGGTCAACGTGGACAGTTGGGACATTGGATGGTTCCGCATACGCTACTTCCTGTTCCGTGCCATCTGCGTGTTCGATGGTCAACGAAAGGGCCAAGTACGGGCTTGGCTGATGGCTCACCCGTACAAAGGCGCATGCCGGTGCCAGGAACATGGAGTCTTCGACGGACAGCAAATACAGGCCATCCTCAGAAAACACATAGCCTGAATATCCATCCATTGGCACTGTGTCGGCCGGTGTATCGAAGGTGACGGTATCTCCTTCCGGGGCAAAGCGGACCACCGCCTGCCCGCCTGGGCGGATCAATTCGCCGGAAACGGGGAACATCTTCACAATCTGGCCGTCCAGCAAGTACAGCGTTGAGCACGGAGTGAAGCAAGTATCGCTGGCGGCTACGTAACCCTGTGGGAAAGGCATCGAAGGAAACACCTTATTAAATACCAACCCCACGGGGGCGGCAGTAGGGTCAGGCCCACTGATAAAAAGCCATACCATGAGGTCGATGTCCACACCCCATTGAGATACCACGTAGGCCCCCGCTTGGGCGAGCTTGAATGTCGAAGTGTTGAATGGGGCAGGATTCAAGGACACACCATATGCAGTGCTATCCATTGGATCGGCAGCATAGATGGACAAGCCTCTATTTCCCCCACAATTGCTCGTGTATTGTTGAAGCAGGACCGTATCACCGGCGCCTAAGGAAACAGAAACGTATGGACTAGCTCCCCAGATATTCGGGTCGTGTAAGACCTCCAAGGAGTCGTTAGCGTGCTTTAGGGTAACAAGAATACTGCCGACACACTCTTTACCCACCGCGCTCAAAGCATGGTTGCAGAGGAATAGTACCGCAACAGTGCGGAACAAGGTGAAGGCTTTGGACTTCATCCAGGCAGAAAAGGTAATCGAAGGTATGTATCTGCAACCCAGATGACAAAATTGCGTGCCACTGGAATAGTGGGGAGGTAAACCTCAACACGGGTGCGCTATGGCGTATTGGGCGCACCAACCAAGCGCGAATACAGCAGGCAATCCGAGATCCTCACACCTTCGCCCCGTCGTACTTCTTGAACGCGTCGTAAACCTGTTTGATCCCGTTGCGCAGTTCGATCTTGTGCCTCCAGCCCAAGGCGCGCAGGCGATGGTTCACCGTGCGGCTTTTCGAAGCTCTTCGCTTGTGACCAGCAACTTGAATCCCTTCCTGCGCAGCCCGTTCACCAGCTTCTTGTCTCCTGTCCATAATGGGCAGTTGAGGTGAAGCGCGAGCGCAACGAACTGGTCGTCGTTATCATCGATGTCCTTGACGAAGTTGAAGGCTTGTTCCCAATGCTTGGCTGAAATAGCGGAGTTTGGGATGATGGTCAGTGGCGAAAGCAATAATTCGGAGATTTCGGCGTGCCGGACCGATGTGGCCCCCGTAAGCTTCATGATCTTTTCCCTGTGGAGGGTGATCTCTGCTATCAAGCCCTCGGGCGCGTAATAAACATGGGTTGAAGGTGGGTTCAGGTAAAGTTCGGCGGTACGGCCGTCGAATTTTACCATGCAACTGACCAGGATGTTGGTGTCCACCACCAGCTTCATGAAGCCAACCGCTTGCGCCGCTTGTTGGCCATGGAGCGTTTTATGGAGCCGGAAAGTTCATCCACTTGGTGCTGGCTTACTGGCTTGAATCCGGATGTTAGCTCCAAGTAGCGCAGGTACTTGATGGCCTGTTCAATGGCTTCCGCATCCACCTTGCCGGAAATGGTGATCACCGTTTCCTGCTTGCTGTTTTGTTTGATGGAGATGGCCATTGCCTTGCAAAGTTAGGCCCTGATGTGATGAAATTGAGCCGTTGGAGTCAACGCATCCCCTCACACCTTCGCCCCCTCATACTTCTTGAACGCCTCGTAAACCTGTTTGATGCCGTCACGGAGTTCGATGCTGTGCTTCCAGCCCATGCCGTGCAGGCGGCCAACGTCCATGAGCTTGCGCGGGGTGCCGTCGGGCTTGGTGGTGTCCCAGATCAGTTCACCCTGGAAGCCCACGATGTCGCGGATCATTTCCGCCAGCGCCTTAATGGTGAGGTCGGAGCCGGTGCCGATGTTGACGAAGAGTTCGTCGTGGTAGTTCTTCAGCAGGTACACGCAGGCATCGGCCAGGTCATCCACGTGGAGGAACTCACGCTTGGGCGCGCCGGTACCCCACACTTCCACGGTGTCCGCCCCTTCCTGCTTTGCCGTGTGGAACTTGCGGATCAGCGCGGGCATCACGTGGCTGTTCTTCAGGTCGTAGTTGTCGTTGGGCCCGTAGAGGTTGGTGGGCATGGCGCTGATGTAGTCGCAGCCGTACTGGCGGCGGTAGCTCTCCACCATCTTGATGCCCGCGATCTTGGCGATGGCGTAAGGCTCGTTGGTTTCCTCCAGCAAGCCGGTAAGCAGGCTTTCCTCTTTCAGCGGCTGCGGGGCCAGCTTGGGGTAGATGCACGAGGAGCCGAGGAAGAGCAGGCGCTTCACGCCGTTTTCGTACGCCTGGTGGATCACGTTGTTCTGGATCATCAGGTTCTCGTAGATGAACTGCGCGCGGTAGGTGTTGTTGGCCTGGATGCCGCCCACCTTGGCCGCCGCCAGCACCACGTGGTCGGGTTTTTCCTTGCGGAAAAAGTCGCGCACGGCGGCCTGGTCCTTCAGGTCCAGCTCGCCGCTGGTGCGCCCGATGATGTTGGTGTAGCCTTCCTTCTCCAAGCGGCGCTTGATGGCGCTGCCCACCATGCCCCGGTGGCCTGCGATGTAGATCTTGTCTTGCTTGTTCATCTTGTTGGGGCGCGATCTATCGCGCCCTTACTTCTTGTTGGGGCGCGAGATCTCGCGCCCTTACACGAGGAGGTGCGATCGCCACAGGCGATCACTCCTCCTCGTTCAGGATCTTGTGCCCGCCTTTCTTCAGGTACACGTCGCGCTCGAAGAGCTTGATGTCCTCGCGCACCATTTCCTTTACCAGTGCGGCCAGGTTGTATTTGTGCTTCCAGCCCAGCACGCGGCGGGCCTTGCTGGGGTCGCCTTCCAGGTGGTCCACCTCGGCGGGGCGGTAGTAGCGCGGATCGATGGCCACCACCACGTTGCCGGTCTTCTTGTTGATGGCCTTTTCGTTTACGCCCTTGCCCTTCCATTCCAGCTTGATGCCCGCCTCGGCAAAGGCGAGGTTCACAAAGTGGCGCACGGTGTGGGTTTCGCCGGTGGCCAGCACGAAGTCGTCGGGCTTCTTGGCTTGCAGCATCAGCCACATGCCCTCCACGTAATCCTTGGCGTGGCCCCAGTCGCGCTTGCTGTCCAGGTTGCCGAGGTACAGCGTTTTTTGCAGGCCCAGCTTGATCTTGGCGGCCGCGCGGGTGATCTTTCGGGTCACGAAGGTTTCGCCGCGCAGCGGGCTTTCGTGGTTGAAGAGGATGCCGTTGCAGGCGAAGATGCCGTAGCTCTCCCGGTAGTTCTTGGTGATCCAGAAGCCATAGAGCTTGGCCACGCCGTACGGGCTGCGCGGGTAGAAGGGTGTTTCCTCGTTCTGCGCGCTGTGGATCACGCCGCCGTACAGTTCGCTGGTGCTGGCCTGGTAGAAGCGGGTTTTCTTTTCCATGCCCAGGATGCGGATGGCCTCCAAAAAGCGCAGGGTGCCAATGCCGTCAGCGTTGGCGGTGTATTCCGGCAGCTCGAAGCTGACGGCCACGTGGCTCATGGCAGCCAGGTTGTAGATCTCATCCGGCTGGATCTGCTGCACCAGGCGCAGGCAGTTCACGCTGTCGGTCAGGTCCCCGTAGTGCAGGTGGAAGGGTTGGCCCTTCTCGTGGCTGTCGTGGTACAGGTGGTCGATGCGGTCGGTGTTGAAGAGCGAGCTGCGCCGCTTGATGCCGTGCACCTCGTAGCCCTTGTTCAACAGGAGTTCGCTGAGGTAGGCACCGTCCTGGCCGGTGATTCCGGTGATCAGGGCCACCTTGCGCTTGCCTTTGTGCGCCGATGCTTTCACAGGGGCTGCCTTGGCCACCACCTTCTTGGCGGCGGCCACCTTGGCGGCCTTCCTTTTTACCGCAGGCTTCGCGCTTTTTTTCTTCTGCTGTGCCATATCTCTCTTCCTTGCGTTGGGAGGTTATTGAACGATGAACCACTGGTTCAACAGGTCGTTTTTATTGTAGCGCATGGGTGCGCCGGTGCTTACGTCGATGAGGGTTTTTCCAGCCCCGTTCACGATGGCATGGCCTGCAGCGGTGTCCCACTCCATTGTTGGAGCATAGCGCGGATAAGCATCAGCGGCGCCTTCGGCCACTAAGCAGATCTTCAGGGCGCTGCCCATGCTTACTGTTTCCACCTGGCCGTGCTGCTTTTCCATCTGGGCGATGTAGGCATCGGTGTCGGGGGAGGCATGGGAGCGGCTGGCCACGATGGTAAAGGCTTTGCGGTGGTTGGGCATGGGCAGGCGCATGGCGCTGGCGGCCCGTTCATACGTGCCTTTGCCTTCCAAGGTTGTGGCGCTGTCCTGCCGGTAAGCACCGCCACCTTCCCATGCAAAGTACAGGATGTCCTTTACCGGCACGTAAAGCACTCCTGCAACGGGGCGGTGGGAGCCGAGCGCCCCGGAGGGCTCGTTGTCACGCGCCATCAAGGCGATGTTCACGGTGAATTCGCCATTGCGCTTGATGAATTCCTTGGTGCCGTCCAGTGGGTCCACAAGCCAGTACATGGGCCACGCCTGGCGTTCAGCTGGCGGAAGTGCTTTCCCTTCCTCGCTCAGTACGGGCAGGCCCGTTTTGGCCAACTCGGCCGCAATGGCCCGGTGGGCGCGTTTGTCGGCTTCGGTGAGCGGGCTCTTGTCGTCCTTCAGTTCCACGTTGATGGGCCTTGCATACACGTCCAATATTTCCTTGCCTGCGGCAAACGCGGCGGCAATCCCATGGTCCAGGAGCGAGGGTAGTTGGTTCATGGCGGCGAAGGTAGCCGGGGAAGAAATTTCAAGCCCCCGTGCAGGTGGAAATGCCTTCAAGGTTGTTGTTCCAAGGCTACTTTTACCGCGCTTCAAACGGTTGCCCATGCATGATGCACCCACTGTTTCATCTTCCGTGGACCTGGTCCCGATCATCCTGTTCTTCCACAGTTTGTTGCGTTGGGGCATCTTGTTGACCGTGGCGGTAGCGGGCTTTGCGGCCTTGTTGGGCTGGCTGCGCAACGGCCCGGTAATTACCTGGCAACGGGCTGTGGCCATTTGGGCAATGATCCTGTGCCATGTGCAGCTTGTGCTGGGCTTCGTGCTTTATGGCATGGACATCAACAAAGGTGTATTTGACCACATGGCATCGGACTACAAGCGTTATTGGAAATTCGAGCACCTGGGAATGATGTTGGTTGTGATCGTACTGGTCACAATAGGCCGTTTGTCCAGCAAGAAGGCAAATACAGAGAACGGCAAGCACCTGCGCGTGGCCGTGTTCTACCTCATTGCGCTGGTGGTGATGTTGGCGATGGTCCCATGGCCGTTCACGCGCATGGGCGATGGACGGGGATGGTTATGAGGAGCACAGTTTTTTCTGCATCGGCGGTGCTATTGGCCCTGATGGCTTGCTCCGCTGCGTATAGCCCCCGCCCCGCCCAGGGAACATTGCCAAAGGATGGGGCCGGAATCTTCCAAGCGGAATGTGCCCTGTGCCACGGCCCGGATGGAAAGTTGGGGCTGGTTGGCGCAAAGGATCTTACCGTGAGCTCCTTGGGCAGGGATGAAATGATTTCCGTGGCCACCTTCGGCAAAGGGGCAATGACCGGCTTCAAAGACCGTTTGTCCCCAGCACAGATCGAATTGGTGGTGGACCATGTACGTTCCTTGCGCGGGAACCCTTAGCGTTACGCCCGTTCAAGGATGATCGATCCCCAAGAAAACAAGGTAATCGCGGAAAAGGCCGTGCTCATCGGCCTTGTAACGGAACGCCAATCCGCAGAGCAGGTGGAGGAGTACTTGGATGAGCTGGCTTTTCTCGCCGATACCGCCAAGATCGCCACGGTGAAACGCTTCATGCAGAAGCTGCAACGTCCTGATGGCAAGTTCCACATCGGCTCGGGCAAATTAGCCGAAGTGAAGGCCTGGATGGAGGAACATGCGCCTGACGCCTGCGTGATCTTCGATGATGAACTGACGCCGGCACAACAGCGCAACGTTGAGAAGGAACTGGCGCGGCCCGTGCTGGACAGGCCCCGCCTGATCCTGGACATCTTCGCCAGCCGTGCGCAAACAGCCCATGCCAAGACTCAGGTGGAGTTGGCACAGTACGAGTACATGCTGCCGCGCCTCACCAAGCTGTGGACCCACCTGGAACGGCAGCGCGGCGGCACCGGAACACGCGGCGGAGCGGGTGAAAAGGAAATAGAGACCGACCGCCGTTTGGTGCGCGACCGCATCAGCCTGCTCAAGGCCCAGCTCAAGGACATCGACCGGCAGAAGGCCACCCAGCGCGGCAACCGAGGCAAGCTGGTGCGCGTGGCGCTGGTGGGCTACACCAACGTGGGCAAAAGCACGCTGATGAACCTCCTGAGCAAGAGCGACGTCTTCGCCGAGAACAAGCTCTTCGCCACGCTGGACACCACGGTGCGCAAGGTGGTCTTGGGCAACTTGCCCTTCCTGCTCAGCGATACGGTGGGCTTCATCCGCAAGCTGCCCCACCAGCTGATCGAAAGCTTCAAGAGCACCCTCGATGAAACGCGCGAGGCCGACCTGCTGCTGCACGTGGTGGACATCAGCCATCCGCAGTTCGAAAGCCAGTACCACACCGTGCGCCAAACCCTGGAGGAGATCGGTGCCGGCGGCAAACCGGTGATCGTGGTGTTCAACAAGATCGATGCGTACCAACCCGCGCCGCACGACCCGCACGACCTGGCCCCCAAGCGCGAGGACCAGTACACGCTGGAAGAATTGGAGCACACGTGGATGGCGCGCATCGGCGATGATGAGAGCATCTTCATCTCCGCCACACGCAAGGACAACATCGATGCGCTGCGCCGGTTGATGTACGAGCGGGTGAAGGCGATCCACGTGGCGCGGTATCCGTACGAAAAGGATCTGCTGTTCCGGGATTGGACGGTGGAGTAGGACGGCAGGTCACATCGCTCCCCGCACCCCGATCAAAGGTCCGTCCTCATACAGAACACCCCCGAGTTGTCCCATCAAGGTCCCCTCAGAGTCCCATCAAGGTCTCGCGCTGTGCAGGCCGTAGCACTTCGCGAAGGCTTGAAGCGGACCTTGACGCAGCAGAGTTCCACCTACAAGGTCCCCTGCGGGAGACCTTGAGGGAGCAGATCACCACAATGAAGCCCGCGCTCGCGTTTTTCGCGAGTGCGTCAGTGCCCATCCGCCTCTGGCGGCCTCCGGGAATGCCGCTCCTGAGCACAGCCCTCACCGCTCCACCGCCCCCCGCACCTTGTCAAAGATCCTTCCCAGCACCGAGCGTTCCCGGGCCACCACTTCCACCGATCCCTTCATTTCCGGATGGTACTTCAACGTGCGGTGGAACGATGTGCGCAGCCCTTCCGGCAATTCCACCACCACGCGGTAGCTACCCTCATGCGGCATGGACGACATGGAACGCACCGTGCCGATCAATTTGCCGAACTCATTCGAGGGGAAGCCCTCAAGCTGGATGTACGCCTGCTGGCCCAAGTGTACTTTGCCTGAACCGGCGGAAGGCACGGCGGCCTCGAACACGTAGCTGGCCACCAACGGGTCCACGCTGAAGAGCACGTCCCCGCTTTTCACGGATTGTTTCAAGGTGAGCCGACCTGCGAAATAGACCCGCCCGGCAACGGGTGCGGACAACGTGTGGCTCAACCGCCAGCTTTCCAGAAATGCGCGCAGGCGTTCCATGCTGCCCCGAAACGCTTCTTCCAATTCGCGCTGCCGGTTCTCATCCGCATGGAGTGCATCGTTCAATTGCGTTTCCGTTTCCAGCAGGGCCAACCGGTATTGTTGCAAGCCATGCTCCATGTTGGCCACGCCCACTTGCTGGTCCAGGAAGGCGTTCTGCTTTTGGCGCAGCTCCGTGGTGGCGATCACGCCCTTGTTGGCCAACAGGCTGTCCACCTTTGCCTCCGCCACGTAGTTCGCTTGCTTCTTGTACGTCCAACTCAACTGGTTTTGCGTGGAGCCGATCAGCTTGCGGTACATGGCGATCTTTTCTCGCAGGCCCGCATTGCGTTGGGCGCGGTACGCGTCCGTGCGCCACGCTTGCATTTCCGCGAGCGCCGTGCGCAAGGTGGCCAGCTCGGTGCGCCCTTCGCCAACGTCCAAATTCCCAAGCACGGGGAATTGTTCCGCACCGGAAACCAACGCCTGTTGCAACGCCGGCAGCAGTGCGGCCATGCTGTCCATGGCCGCAGGGTTGGCCGTGCTTTCGATCACCGCCAAGGCATCGCCCGCCGCCACGGTATCGCCTTCGGCCACCGCGATGCGCACCAGCTTCCCCTCGCTGCGGGCAACGGCATTGCGCGGCGGGTCCGTGCTGGTCAACGTGCCGGGTGCCGTCACCACGTCCGGGTAGCGGATCATCCATGCCAACAGCAACAGCAGCACGATGGCGCTGAAGATCACGGTGATGCCGTAGCGGATCGTCCACGTGGGCACATGCCCCATGATCTCCTGCACGCGCTCGCTGCGCAGTTCGGCCATGACCATCAGAACTCCCGCAGGGTCTCGCGCTTTGTGCGCCGAAGCGTCTTCGCGAAGGTGTGAAGCGGACCCTGAGGCTGAGCTATGGATTTCATGCTCAGGCATCCGGCCATATAGAGTTTTCCGTGTGCATCCGTGTCTATCCGTGGTTAACCGACTGGCGCCCCCACCTGCTCCAATTGCAACTGGTCCCGCACCAACCGGAAGTAGATCCCGCCCTGGGCGATCAACTCCGCATGCTTGCCCGCTTCCACGATGCGGCCTTCATCCAGTACCACGATCTGGTCCGCGTTCTTCACCGTGCTCAAGCGGTGCGCGATCACCACGGCGGTGCGGCCTTGCAGGAACGCATCCAAGTTCTCCATGATCGTGCGCTCGTTGGTGGCGTCCAGTGCGCTGGTGGCCTCATCAAATAAGAGCAGCTGCGGTTGCTTGTACACCGCGCGGGCGATCAGGATCCGCTGCTTCTGCCCCGCGCTCATGCCCAAACCCTCGCCGCCGATCTTGGTGTTGAAGCCCAAGGGCAGTTCCTCAATGAAGTCCAAAATGTTCGCCACCCGCGCGGCATGCATGAGGCGCTCGCGGTCCACATCCTCCTGCCCGATAGCGATGTTGTTGGCCACCGTGTCGTTGAAGATGAAGCCCTCCTGCATCACCGTGCCGCAATGGGCGCGCCAGGCATGGTGGCCGATCTGCTCCAGCGGCGTGCTGCCGTACAGCAGTTGGCCGCTGTCCGGCGGGTAGAACTTCAGCAGCAGTTTCATCAGCGTGGTCTTGCCGCTGCCGCTGCTCCCCACAATCGCCGTGACCTTCCGCGCGGGTATCTTCAGATCCAGTTGCTTCAGCACCGGCTCGGGGCTGCCGGGGTAGCGAAAGTCCACGCCCTTCAGCACGAGGTCGCTGTCCGGCGGTATGTCGTGTATTAAAGTCCCCGCAGGGTCACGCGAAGCGGACCCTGCGTTGGACGCTGGGCTCTCCTCATCCGCCCGGCCGTGCACCTCGCTCAGGCGTTCCAGCGCGATCTTGGCATCCTGGGTGGTGTACATAAAGCCGATCAACTGCTGGATGGGGCTGTTGAGCTGCCCGATGATGTAGCTGATGCTCATCATCATGCCCAAGGTGATGGCCCCGTCGATCACCAATTTGGCGCTGAGGATGGTGATGAAGAGGTTCTTCACCTGGTTCACAAAGCCGCTGCCCGTGCTTTGTGTCTGCTCCAAGGCCAGGCTCTTCATTTGCACCTTGAACAGGCGGGCTTGCAGGTCCTCCCAGCCCCAGCGCTTCTGCCGCTCGGCGTTGTGCAGCTTGATCTCCTGCATGCCCGCGATCAGCTCGATCACCTTGCTCTGCTCCGCGCTCATCTGGTCGAAGCGCTTAAAATCCAGGTCGCGGCGGCGCTGCATGAAGAGCCATACCCAGCCCACGTATACCAAGCTGCCCGCGAGGAACACCGCGAAGATGATCCCGCTGTACCAGGCCAGCACCGCCCCGAAGAGCACCAGGTTGAACAGCGAGAACAGCACACTGAGCGAGGAGGTGGTGAGCAACTGCTCGATGCGCTTGTGGTCGTTGATGCGCTGCAAAATGTCGCCCGTCTGCTTCACGTCGAAAAAGCCGATGGGCAGCTTCATCAGCTTGATGAAGAAATCCGAGACCAGCGCGATGTTGATGCGGGCGCTGAGGTGCAGCAGGATCCAGCCCCGGATCAGCTCGATGGCCGTGCTGCCCATGTAGAGGAAGAGCTGCGCGATCAGCACCAACCAGATGAAGGACACATCCCGGTGCTGGATGCCCACGTCCACCACGCTTTGGGTAAGGAAGGGGAAGAGCAATTGGATCAAGCTGCCCGCCAGCAGGCCGATGGCCAATTGAACAATGAACTTCTTGTGTGGTAGCAGGTAGCGGAACAGGAAGCGGAAACCTTGCTTGTTCTGCTGCTCGCTGTCGTCGTCTTCCTGCTCTATCAGCCGAGGGCTGGGTTCCAGCAGCAGCGCAATGCCTTCCTGGGTATCCCGGTGGCTGTTCGCACCGATCCACCTGTCCAGAAATTCCCGCTCGGTGTAGGTGAGCAGGCCGTGGCCGGGATCGGCCACGTGCAACTTCAGTTTGCCTTTGCTGGGCTTGGCTTTGTACAACACCACAAAGTGGTTGCTGTTCCAATGCAAAATGCAGGGCAACGGCTGCTCATCCAAGATTTTTTGCAAGGAGACCTTTACCCCTAATGTACGAAAGCCGATGGCCTCGGCGGCTTGCGCAATGTTCTGCAGGTTGCTCCCCGTGCGGGTGGTCTCGCTAAAGGCCCGCAGTTTGGGCAGGCTTACCGACCTTCCATGGTACTTGGCCACTATGCGCAGGCAAGTGGGCCCGCAGTCCATGTGGTCGGGCTGCTGGTAGAAGGGGAAGCTCATTCCCCCCAGAGTTCCGCATTGATGGCGGCAATGCGCTCGTGATCAATGGTAAAGCCTTCGGCATTGCTCACCACACCGCATTCCGCAAGAGGCGCAAAGCCTGCTTCGTCACTCCACTTCGCAATGAATGGATTGTAGCTGCATTCCGAGTTGTGGTAATATGAACCGTCTTTACGCTGGACCGGCACACGAGGATCAATGCACATATATCGCAGCTCGCAATCGTCACAAACGGATATTTCGTCCTTACGCGAAGACCAGAGTGCAGGTGTGCCTAATCCATCAAGGAACACCTGAAGGTCATGCATGCGCTGTTTACCATGGCCCAGCGGCATTTCTTCGCCATCACCAATCGTGACACTTCCATTACGGGTCAAGAAGATCTTTCGATTGAAATATACATTCCAAGTCAGGGCTTCCAAATAAGTATCCTGATGCAATACGAGACTCGGACGGAAGTAGCCTTCCTTCGTTATGGCCGTATTGTAGTGCAATGCGATACCTTGATTCTTCTTCACGGTAGTATCAGGCGCAGAGTGTATGTACACCTGCTTTACCTTGGCGTGGATGGGCTCTTTAAGCAAACACACCAACTTGGCATCCAATTCTGCCGAATAGGAGAAATGAAGAGAAACAGAGTTGATTGATGTGCCTTCCAGAACGGGCCCTAATGCATTTAAGCCGCTTGTTTCTTCAGCAGTTATTTCCACCGCCAAATGATGGCACCCTGCGCGCTCCAAGACTTTAACGATGGAGTGGTCGATATATGGCAAAGGCACCACAGCCGTGCTAATCTTTCCAGGCTTGGCATAGGTGAGATCAAGTGCAGGGAAATTTTTGAGGAAGCCGTGCGGCAAAGGAAAAATGACTTCCCTACTTATCAGGCAATCAACCCATTCACCCTGAGGCATGCTCGGGCGCCTGAGTCGTTCGTGCAGCTTCTCTATTGGCTTGCCCTCCAATTCCACGATTGCATTAATCACACCCAAAGGCAGGAACCAATAGTCTTGGCGTTGCAAATCATAGGCCACACCACGCAATTGGCCTTTATGCAATCGCACTTGCTCGTGCAATTTAAAGATCTGCATCGTTCAGCGCACAACTGGAGGTTTTACTTCAGGGCGGTATCTGTAATTTGTAGACCTGTGCCGTAGCGATGCTTGGGACGTGGACGGGTCCAACGGTACACGTGATGTAAAGTGGCTCATCCTAAAGTACGGAGGCAAGGAATCACAGCTCTTTATAAGCTTATTGATGCGTTCTATTCGATCCATTTTGTTCTATCAGTTGTTGTGCTATCTTTTGCTCCAAGCGGAAATTGCAGGGTTGAGACACCTGCTTAAACTGCCCGACGGGATTCACTTCCAGAAAAAGATACTGCCCTGCAGGCGTTACAATCATATCTATCGATCCAGAGCGTAAGCCCAGGAGGGCCATTAAATTTCGCAAACGACTTTGTACGTTTTCATCCATTTTGAATGGTGGTGTTCGGTTGGGACGTGCATGATTATAGTTTCGGAAGTCGACCTTTGTGGTACGGTCTTGCTGGCTGAATATTGCCGAAGCGTAGCACGTGCCATCCAAGTAGAATACGCGCAACTCGATCCACTTCGGCACCATCCGTTGAAACAGTGATGGCGGAAAGATTCTTGGAAGAGAACGAATGAACCGCCACGAGCATTCTTCAGTGAACCCGATGTAGGCCGCATTCTTGACCTCGACAAACACACCTGGCGCAAGGTTCTTTGTTATAATCCGGCCGTGCTTGCGTTTGAACGCTTCCACCTCATGACGATTGGTGGTGATTAATGTCTCCGGTATGTCCAAGCCAACGGCATGCGCGCTTTTAAGCACGAGGAACTTGTTGATTCCGTTGTCCAACGGGCTGTTGAGCATACCGTTGAATACTGTGGATGTGAGTGCATGTTCGGCAGTCTTCCATTCCCACATAACCTGATCTTGAAGGGATTGCTGTTCCTTCCTGCTCATCGGTTCCAATAGTGGAGGGGTCCAGCGTCCGGTCGAGAACCCGCCTCGTCTATACCAAATCGTTAGTGGCGGTTTGAAATGTATGTCCAACGATGGAATTTTGAAGTCATAAACCAAGCCCTCAATAGAAAGCGATACGGAGTATGAAGCGACTAAGTCGCCTTCATTGATCCGAACAAATTCCACGCCGTAATGATACAGCCAATCAATGACTTCATTTGTCGATTGATCATCATTGTTTGAAACAATCACAATCATGGGGCCAGACCGCGTTCCGCTCTCCGCTGGGGCAACCCCTTGGGATCCCGGACAGGAGCATTTTCCAGTGTGCCGTAATACTGCACACCGGCATTCATATACAAGGTTGTATCGTAAATGCGCAAATATTCGCTACCAATCTTTCCTGCTGCGTATGCCTTATTCAAATAGGGCATTATGGCATCCCAACGTTGCTGAAATCCATGCGGGTTCTTGCCACAATGAAAAAGTACAAGTTCAACGAGTCCTGATGTATTCCAAAGGTCATCAAAATCGTTCGGCAATCCATATTCATGAGCCAATGCTATAATCTCATATAAGTTCTCTTGATCTATTCCCGTGACTATAGAATATGTGACGGAATCAACACTACTATACCGTTCCACAAGAGCGCGAGCTTGGTCCAATTCATATATGCGACGCATGCGACGCATTACTTCCGATCTGTCTATATGCGTTCGTAAGAAGTGGATGCGGCAACTATCCCGTTTCGATGCCAACCAGATCGCATAGCCACCGCTATCCAATGCTTCTCTTAAGGCATTTATCTTCATTGGACCGTTCTCAAAAAAGCCATGGTTCGCCGCGAGGTCCAACAATACCGTCTTGAACAAGCTGGAGTCTTGGTTATTCAGAGCGCTCAGGCACGCACTCAATTTCCGCCGCGGATCAATCCGTGCAGCCGGAAGTGTGCGGTATATCTGCGCTCCTTCCATATAACGCGGACTTTCCATGAGTGTCAGCGCACTATCTAGTAGGTGGAACACCGGGTATTGGGCCTGAACGGTTTGTATTACAGTTGATAGTGAGAAAAATAGAATGCATCGGAAGCCCAAGTTGTATGATGTGCTCTTATTGAATCTTAAATGAGTAAATTGATGGTATGACATGTGTTCCGGAATGGCATTGATGTGGGCCCGGCACTTCCATTAATGGCGGTGCCGGGCCACATTGTTTAGGGCGTTCATGGTCCGCAATGACCAATCCTATGCGTGAGGTGCTGTTGAACCAATACGGTTATACGGGTCCTGATCTAACGTCCTCCCCTGGTGGGTGTGTCGAACTCAGCACTCGTCGGTACCGTATCAACCGTGACCAGCGATCCATCGTCTTGATCCCCGCAATCGGTGCCTCCGCCGAGATTGGTATAATCGGGATCATTCGTTGCTTGGCTCCCCGGTGCTCCTCCATGCACCAATCCCGTGTTGGTGAACCTGTTATCCTGTAGCTTATCGAACAAGCCTGCCTTTTTAGTGCTCTTACTCTTCTTCATGTCAATTTAGTTGAACTTCCCGCCTACTCTCTCCGAGCTTTTCGGCATCCGCTCACGCCTCGGTCCGGCAACTGCCCCTTCAGTTGTTCGGCCGTTTCACAACGAGCGGGCCTGTGGGGCGGGTGTTGGCCTTAGCGCAATGCAAACCTTCAACGTTTGTTTGGATCTTGCAAGTATATTGCTGGCGAACTTCGGACGGATTGTGTCAAAAATCAGGCGACCATGAAAATAGGCTCCATCGAGAAGATCATGCTTTTGAAGGGCTTCAGCAAGGACTGGATGGCCACGCAGTTGGACATGAGCGAACGCCAACTGAGCCGTTATATCAGCGGGGAGTCGGAATGGACCTTGGCCTTGTTGGAACAGGTGGCCAAGCTCTTCGAGATGACCGTTCCCCAAGTCCTTAGCTTCGATGAGAAGATGTTCTTCCAGCATTGCAACGGTCTGGTGGGTGTGAACAACAACAGCACCTACAACGGGATGTCGGATAAGGCGCATGAGCTGTACGAGGCACGCATCAAGGAATTGGAGGAAGTGGTAGCGGAGCTGCGCAAGGACAAGCTCTTTCTCCAGACGCAGTTGGCTGCCGCGCAGAAGGAGCGTTGAACTTCATCGGGCACACATCAAGGGATTGAAGGGGGAGCTTTTGCGGAGGCAGTTATCACTCGCGACGCGGGAGCGATAGCTGCGTGATAGCCCACAGCACCGACGGGCCTCCTCACTCCACCTGCAGCTTGCCCTCACGCAGGGTCTCCGTCATCGGGATCCTGCGATCCGAAAATTCCACCGAGCGTTGACTTTGATCCCGCAAACCGCGGGGTCTCGAAGCGAAGACCCGGCGGGAGAATAATGGAGATGGACGAGGGCAGTTATCACTCGCGACACGCGAGCGATAACTGCGGGGCTCCTTGTTCGTGGTTGACCCGCTGTCGACAGTTATCTTTGTTCATCAGGACCTGCCATGAATGCCCAAACCACCCGGAACGAGTTGATCGATTGGATCAAAGGCCTTGAGGACCTTGGTCTATTGGATTCGTTATTGGGGATTAAGAAAGCTACCCAGCATGGTGATTGGGCGGAGGATATATCCGCGGATGAGCGCCGGTCCATAGAAAGGGGCCTTGAAGACCTGCGCAAAGGAAACCGGATCGGCAGCAAGGACTTTTGGGCAGGCCATGGCCGGTGATCGTAACGTTTACTGGTCAGGGGAGGCCAAGCTTCGGGTTGACCAGATCAAGGAATTTCTTCGGAAGTCATGGAGCGAACGCGAGGTATCGGCATTCCTGGACTTGCTCCAAGAATTCGAGACCTTGATCAAGCAGTTCCCCAATGGATACCAAGCTTCGGTCATTTATCCCGGGTGTCGCCGAGCAGTGATCCATCCGAATGTGTCCGTGGTATACAAGGTCAGCCTAACGGAGATTGAAGTGGTGACCGTATATGATAACCGGTCCGCAAGGAGCCAGGCTGGCGAAGAATGAAGTGGTTCATTCGCGATGCGTGAGCGGGCAGTTATCACTCGCGACACGCGAGCGATAACTGCGCCTTAACTTCGTGCCATGGCCACTAAAAAGAACAAAGCCATCCCTGCGGTGAAGCCGGTGGCACGTCGCAGCCGTGCTACAAAGCGCGTGGCCACGGTACGGAAGCGAAAGACTGATGCTCCCATGCGCAAAGTGTTCCATGCCGAGGAACTGTGGGGTGCCCTTCCGGCAATGGGCAAGTGGGCCTTCCCCCTGTTGAAGGAGCTGCGCGATGAATGATCGCGCCATCGTGGCCGATACGAGCGTGTTGATCCACTTTCTGGAAGGAAATCCTGAAGCCAGGGAATGGTTGCTGGGCCGTGAAGTCCACATTTCCATCGCAACGGAGATCGAGCTTTTGACCATGTGTGCGACGAAGCGCAACGCACAGGAAGTGATCAGCCAGGTGCTTGCCTTTTGCTCCATTTGGGACATTAGCCCGTCGATCAAGGAGCGTTGTGTGTGGTTGCGCAGCAACTACCGGTTGAAGTTAGCGGATTCGTTGGTCGCAGCCACGGCCGCCACGTTGAACATGCCGCTGATCATCTCCGACAATGACTTCAAGCGGTTGAGGGAAGTGATCGAGGTGAGGTTGTTGTAGTCCGGGAGGGGGGAATGACTGACCTGCTCAACGTAGGCAGGAAACTGTTCTTTCCAGATCACATGCGGGTGTTGGGAGTGGGGGCAGCAATACCACATCCAGCGCTATATATGCCAAGATGTACGATGCGAGCATAAAGAAGATGGGCGAATGCATAAAACACTTGGAGGGCGAGGAGGAGTTCTTGCGGGCGCAGTTATCACTCGCGACACACGAGCGATAACCGCAGGGCTCTTTGTTCGTGTTTGACCCGATAACTGCGGCGAACTTTGTTCAACAAGAGCAGCCATGAACGCCCAAGCCACCCGGAAGGAGTTGATCGAATGGATCAATGGCATGGAGGACCATGGTCTATTGGATTCGTTACTGGGGATCAAGAAAGCCACCCAGCATGGTGATTGGGCGGGGGATATATCCTCGGATGAGCGCCGGGCCATGGAAAAGGGCCTCGAAGACCTGCGCAAAGGAAATCGGATCGGCAGCAAGGAGTTTTGGGCGGGGCATGGCCGGTGATCGCGTCGTTTACTGGTCTGGGGAAGCCAAGCTTCGGGTAGACGTTTCTTCGAAGATCCAGGAGTGGACGTGGGTGGAGCCTTTCTTGAGCTTGCTGCAGGAATTCGAGACCTTGGTCAAGCAGTTCCCCCATGGATACCAAGTCTCGGCCACCTATCCCGGAGTCGCCGCGCAGTAATCCACCCGAATGTGTCCGTAGTGTACAAAGTGAGCCGTATGGAGATGGAGATCGTGACAGTCTACGATACCGATTGGCCGAGAGCCAATGGTAAAGACAGGTAGAAGAGGCTGCGACAGCGGGTCCATGCCGTAATGAGGCATTTGGAGCAACATTCGCAGCCCCGTAGCGTAGCTCCGTAGTCCCACCAATGGCGAAGAAGAAGTCCAAGAAAACATCCGGCGGCGCGGCATTCGTCTGGAAAGCCCTGTTCCTATTGGTGGCGGTGGCCTTCGTGGGCATCTTCACGCTGATCACCCTGGTGCGCAAGGACGTCTTTGGCAAGCTGCCTTCTACGGAAGAACTCGCTGCCTTGCGCAACGAGGAGGCCACGTTGATCCTCTCCTCCGATGGTGGGGTGATCGGGAAGATATTCGCGCAGAACCGCACCAACGTATTGTACAAGGACCTGCCGAAGCACGTGGTGGATGCGCTCGTTTCCACCGAAGACCAGCGCTTCTTCGAGCACAGCGGCGTGGATGCGTTCAGCTATGTGCGCGTGTTCTTCCGCACGCTGCTGGCCCGCGACCGCAGCGGTGGCGGAGGCAGCACCATCTCCCAGCAGCTCATTAAAAACCTCTATGGCCGCGAAAAGCACGGACTGCTCACCGTGCCGGTGAACAAGATCAAGGAAGCACTGGTTGCGCAGCGCCTGGAGCAGGTGTACAACAAGGAAGACATCATCACACTGTACCTGAACTCCGTTCCCTTTGGTGAGGACGTGTACGGCATTGAATCCGCCGCGGAACGCTTCTTCAGCAAGCCGGCGTCGAAGTTGAAGGTGGAGGAGGGCGCGGTGCTCATCGGCATGCTGAAGGCCAACACGGGCTATAACCCGCGCCTGCATCCCGAAGCCTCAAAAGGCAGGCGCAACCAGGTGCTGGCGCTGATGGCCGGCAACGGGAAGCTCACCACCGCCGCCCGCGACAGCCTGCAGGCGTTACCGCTGGGGATCCGCTATGCAGGTGCCGGGAAGTTCGATGCTTACGGCTACTTCAATGCACGCGTGGAGCAGCAGGCGCGCGCGGCGTTGGCCAAACTCAAGAAGAAGGACGGTTTGCCCTACGACATTGAAAAGGACGGGCTGCGCATCCACACCACCTTGGATACCGCGCTGCAGCAAGCGGCATTGCGCGCAACCGCCAAACAGCTTTCGGCCATGCAGCCCAAGTTGGACCGCGAGCTGAAGGCACGCGGAACGCGGAAAGCCTGGGAAAAGGCGGAAGGCAGGAAAGCCGGTGCTGCGTGGAAACGGAACGAACGGGCCGTACGCGATGTGTTCACCTGGGACGATACCCCGCCGGACAGCATCAGCTACCGCGACAGCCTGTGGCACTACCACCGCATGCTGCAAGCCGCCTTCCTGATGGTGGATCCCGCCACCGGAAAGGTGCGCGCCTACAGCGGCGGAAACGATTTCCGCACCCTGCCTTACGATCAGGTGCAAGGCCGCAGGCAGGTGGCCTCCACCATCAAGCCGCTGATCTATGCCGCCGCACTGCGCAAGGGTTTGGATCCCTGCACCTACCTGAACAACGAGGTGAAGAGCTACCCCGAGTACGACGGCTGGACCCCGCAGAACTTCGAAAAGGACACCATCGGCGGGCAAGTGGCCTTATGGTACGCCCTTGTGCATTCCATGAACGTGCCCACAGTAGACCTCTACTTCCGCACCGGTGCTGATACCATCCGCGACACCTTCCGGTCACTGGGCCTGCCCACGGGCGGCGTGGACAAACCGGCACTTGCACTCGGCGCAGCAGACATCTCGCTTCAGGAACTGGTGCATGCCTACGCGGCCTTTGCCAATGAAGGCTTGGTGCGCAACCTGCAACTTGTGGAGAAGATCACCGATGCCAAGGGTAAGGTGATCTACCTGGGTAAAATGCCCCCGGCCAAGCGGGCATTGGACAGTGAAGTTGCAGAAACAATCACGGCCATGCTCCAACGCGCGGTGAACCAAGGCACGGGCACTGCGTTGCGCTCACGCTTTGGCCTTCGTGGAGATCTTGCAGGCAAAACCGGTACCTCGCAGGACTATGCCGACGCGTGGTTCATCGTCTACACGCCGAGCCTGGTGGCAGCAACGTGGGTGGGCGCACGTGATCCCTCCGTGCACTTCAACAACGCCAACGGCACCGGTTCACAATTGGCACTGCCCATCATCGGTGGCACCTTGGCGGAAGTACAGCAGTCTGCCTTGATGCGCGGCAAGTACCTCACCTCCTTTCCGCAGCCCACGGATTCCGTGGAAATGGACTGCGAGCCCCGGCGCGCGGGCACCTTCCTGGAGCGCGTGCTGGACGTGTTCTTCCGCCCGGGTGACAAAGGCACGGAGAAGCGCAAGGAAGCACCGGAAGCAAAAAGTGATCAGAAGGAGGAAGGCTTCTTCAGGAAACTGTTCCCCAAGAAGCGGTAGGCCACATGGCAGTCCCCATTGGCTTTACGTTTATGCACGGTTCCACCGCAATGCCAACCACCGCCCGAACGGATCCCGAAGGCGCATGAAAGGCCGCTCCCAGCAACGGTAGACCAAGGTAGCCACGGCCATGCAGCCGCCGATGAACAAGCCATAGTGCAGCGCACATTTCCATGCGGACCCGTCGGGCACGAACTTTCCGAAGAGATACAGCATGGGGAGATGGACCAGGTAGAGCGAGTAGGTGATCAGGCTAAGTCCACGCATGGGCCCATTTAAGGATCCTGCGGAACGCCACGTGGAAAGCAGCGGCAGCAACAAGGCCATGGCCAGCGCACAGGTACTTTCAAAGCCGATCACCATGAAGCGTGGCGCATCGGTATAATGCAGCTTGCTGAAAGACAGCAGAGCAGCAAGCCCCAACAACAGGGCGGGCCAACGCACATGGAGCCACTGGGCAGGAAAACGCCGTGCGATCAACGCTGCCAGCATGCCCATGCCGGGCGCATCCAAGCGCGTGATCACCATCTTCTGCACCCACAGCACCCTGGTCGCGTCATCCACCACGTGGTGCATCACGGCAAGGCGCCCGGCCACGGGCAGAAGGATGAACAGCGCACATGCCACAAGGAAAGACCGTTCACTCCGCATTCCGGTCCGTGCAACCAGGAAGAACGTGATCAAGGGGAACAACAGGTAGAACCATTCCTCCACCGCCAGGGACCACGATTCCCAAAAAAACAGGTCCAAGGGGACGTGGAAGTTCTGCATGAACACCGCGTATGCCGGGGTGGCATGGGTGAGCAGGCCAGGGGCCAAACTGAAATGCACCAGCGCGATGTTCAGCAAGAGGAAGAGAAAATAGTTGGGCAGCGTGCGCAACCAACGGCGCTGCATGAAATCGGCAAAGCGAAGCGGGGCGGGCGAAGGCTGTGCCAGGCTGTCCAGCAAGGTCCCACCAATGAGAAAGCCGCTGAGCACGAAGAAAAGCCCAACCCAGTCCACGTGCGGAACATTGGGGAACTGCGGCCAATGCTGCTCCACCAGGTGGCCGGTGTGTGAGAGCAGCACCATTACGCCGGCGGCGGTCCGCATCACGTCCAGGCCGAAGATTTTTTCATGCTGCCCGGCCATGCGCTTCACAGGTCACGCAAAGGCCTGCAGGTCGCACAACTTGCGGTACTGCCCATGGGCGGCAAAGAGTTCGGCGTGTGTGCCGCGCTCTATGATGCGGCCGTGGTCCAGCACCACGATCTCGTTGCAATGTTGTATGGTGCTCAGCCGGTGAGCGATCACCAAGGAGGTGCGGTCCTTCATCAGCTTGAAAAGTGCGTCCTGTACCAGTTTCTCACTTTCCGTGTCCAAGGCCGAAGTGGCTTCGTCCAAGATCAGGATGGATGGATTGCCCAGCACGGCACGCGCAATGGCGATGCGTTGCTTCTGCCCGCCGCTGAGCTTGTTGCCGGCATCGCCGATGTTGGTTTGGTAACCGTTGGGGAGCCGTTCGATGAATTCGTGCGCATTGGCCACTTCCGCAGCGTGCCTCACATCCGCTTCACTGATGCCCGTGCGCCCAAATACGATGTTGGCGGCCACCGTGTCGTTGAACAGCAGGCTGTCCTGCGTCACGATCCCCATCAATGCGCGCAGGTCGTGGACCTTCAGGTCGCGGATGTCCGAGCCATCAATGTTGACGGCACCCGCCGTAACATCAAAGAAACGCGGCAACAGCCCCGCGAGCGTGGTCTTTCCGCCACCGCTGGTGCCCACCAGGGCCACGCTTTTGCCTTTGGGCACGGTGAGGTGGATGTCTTGAAGCACCGGCTTGTCGCCATATGCGAATGACACGTCCTTGAACTCAACGCGATCGGTGAAGTTCTTGACGGGCTTGGCGCCGGGCTTTTCCGTCACGGTGTTGGGCACCGCCAACAGCTCGAACACCCGCTGCGCGCTGGAGGAACCGCGCACAATGCCTGAATAGCCTTGCGAGAAACCCTTGATGGGCGTGAGCAGCTGGGAAAAGATGATGATGAAGCCCAGGAAACTGTCCCCGCTGAGGCTGGATTCAGGCCCCAGCACAAGGGTGCCGCCCAGGAAGGCAATGGCCGCCATCACTGCGGTGCCCAGTGTTTCGCTCAGTGGAGAGGCTACATCCTGGCGGTTCAGCATGCTGATGCTGGCGCGCATGAGCAATTCGTTCTCCCGTTCGAACCGGCGGCGCATGTTCTCCTCGCCGTTGAACGCCTTCACCACGCGCATGCCGGTGAGCGTTTCCTCCACGCGACTGAGCAGGTCGGCACTCTTTTCCTGCACGCGCGTGCTTCGCCTTTTCAGGCTTCGCGATATGCGGCCGATCAACAATCCGCTGATGGGAAGCAGCAGCAGGGAATACAGCGTCAATTGCGGCGAAAGCGTCACCATGGTGCCCAGGAACATGATCACCGCGATCGGTTCGCGGAACACCATTTCAATGGAGTACATCACGGAGTACTCCAGCACCTGCATGTCGTTGGTGATCAATGAAAGCAGGTGGCCCTTGCGCTCGTCGTTGTGGTAGCGCAGGGGCAGCTCCAGCATCTTGTCGTAGATGCGCGAGCGCACATCGCGGATGATGCGGTTGCGGAACGTGCAGATGGCCCGGACGGCCAGGTAGCGGAACACATTTTTCAGCAGGAAGAGCAGCACCACGGTGAGGCAGATGATGGCCAAGGCGCCCAGTTGCCCGTGCAGTTCGATCAAGCGGGTCAATGCCCAGTTGAAGCCCTGCTCCATGGAGGCCTTGTCCCAGGCCAGCACCGGCCGCACGTGCTCGGCCTTGGTTTGCCCCAGCAACAGCCGCAGGAACGGGATGAACAACAACATGCTGGCCAAATGGAAAATGGTGGCCAACAGGTTGAACACGCCGTTCAGCACCGCGAACCGGGCATAGGGCCGGCCGAAGCGCATGATGCGAAGGAAGTTCTTCATGCAGAAGCGCCAAAGGTATTTGGGCAAGGAATGAAATGGTTCAATTTGCCAATTCGCCAAAGAGTCAATTCGCCAAAGGGGGCAAGGGGCCAATTTGCCAAAGTGAGGTGGGGCCTTTTGGCAAATTGAACCATTGTCAAATTGCTCCCCTAAGCCCGTCTATCTTCGCGGCATGGACAGCATAAGGCAGAATAAGGTGAACAGCCTGCTGCAAAAGGAGATGGCCGAAGTGATGCAGGGGCACAGCCGGCAACTGCTGCCTGGCGGCTTGATCACCGTTACGGCCGTGCGGATCACCCCGGACCTGGGCCTGGCCAAGGTGTACCTGAGCCTGTTCCCCGTGAAGGACAAGCAGGCGGTGCTGCAGCATGTACGCGACATGGGGCACCGGCTGCGCGGGGAGCTGGGCAACCGCGTAGGCAAGCAGCTGCGCATTGTGCCGGAGCTCAATTTCTACGTTGACGATTCCTTGGACCGCACCGAGGAGATCGAGAACCTGCTGAAGAAGGGATGATCTTTGCGGCGCCAGGGAGGCCACGCACAATCCAGAATTCAAGGAATGCAGTATGATCCGGTGAAACGCCGCCTCGGCGTGGTCTTCAACAGTACGCCCGCCCTGCGCAAGCTCTTCTACCGGCTACTGGACCTTCTGTTGCTGCGCGCATGGCATATCCACAAGGAATTGCGGGTCTGGGGCCGGGATAAGCGGGGCCGCGAGCTGGCTGTTTATGATGCAGGTGCGGGCTTTGGCCAATACAGCTACTGGCTCAGCGGCCTCTCGCCCCAGTGGAGCATTACCGCCATCGATGTGAAAGAAGAGCAGGTGGCCGATTGCAACGCCTTCTTCCAAAAGATCGGCAGGCCCCAAGTGAAATTTGAAGTGGGCGATGTGACGAAGTTTCAGCGCCCGGAAACCTTTGAGCTGGTGGTATGCGTGGACGTGATGGAGCACATCCTGGAAGATGAGGCTGCGCTGCGCTGCTATTCCACCTCGCTCAAGCCCGGCGGCATGCTCATCATCAGCACCCCCAGCGACCAGGGCGGGAGCGACGTGCATGGCGAGGAAGAAGGCTCTTTCATTGAAGAGCACGTGCGCGATGGCTACAACATCGATGACATCCGTGCCAAGGCCCTGCGCAACGGTTTCAGCAAAGTGGAAGCACGGTACAGCTACGGTGCGCCCGGCAAGGTCAGCTGGAAGGTCAGCATGAAGTGGCCGCTGCTGATGCTCAACACCAGCAAGCTCTTTTTCATCATACTGCCGTTCTATTACGTAATCGCTTATCCGATCGCCTTCGTGCTGAACGGGTTCGATGTTCGCGGCAAGCACCCCACGGGCACAGGGTTGATCGTGAAGGCGTGGAAGTAGCTACTGTTGTTCCGGCCCTTCGGGAACGGGAGCTTGGGGTTGGGTGTTCGCCTGCCGAAGGAAGCAGTAGCTGAGCACCACGGCGAATTGTTCCGTGTAATACGGGTCCATCATTCCGTCGGAATGATCCTTGATGTCGCACAGCCCCCGATAGTACCGTATACCCGCGCCAACCTTCCCTCCAAAGGCATAACCGGCTTCAGCCACCACACCCATATCGGTGCGCAATAGGTCCAGCCTGTGCGTGGAAGAACGGCTGTCGGCCATGCCCATCCATGCGTTGTGGTCAGTAAAGGCGATGGTGTTGGCCACAGGGACGCCAAATTGGTAGCCTGCGCCCACATGTACGCCCTGCCATCGGAAATTGATCATCAACGGCAAGTACACGTACTGCAATTCCCATTGCTGTTCTTGGGTCAAGTTGCCACGGATCCGCAGCTCATTGTGTCCATTGAAGGCGGACCAGCACAATCCGCTGCCAAAGGTCAACTTGTCCGTTATCGGATGCGTGGCGGTGGCGCCAAGCAACCAGGAAAAACGGTACTGCACGGCCTGGGCTTCATCACGGCCCTGGGCCAGGTGCATCTGCGTATTGAGGCGGCTTAAACCCGCCCCGCCATAGGCACGGACCTCCCATTGGCCCAGTGCATGTGCAGATGGAAACAGCAGGGCCGCAACCAGAATAGTGATCGGGTTCACGGATCTCATGGTGCCATTAAAGCATGGCAAGAGTCGAATATAGCGATCCCGCTGCGATCTTCACCCCGTGAACCTCCCCCTCCTCTTTGCCCGCCGCTACCTGCTGGCCAAGCGCAAGCAGAACGCCGTGAACATCATCACGGGCATCAGCATTGTGGTGGTGGCGGTGGTCACGGCAGCCATGGTGGTGGTGCTCAGCACGCTCAACGGCATTTCGCAGTTGGTGGACACGCTGTACAGCCCGTTCGACCAGGACATCACCATCACACCTGCCACCGGCAAAACTTTTCCGCGCGACAGCCTGAACCTTGCTGCGATCAAGGCACTGCCTGGCGTGGAGCGCACCAGCTGGGTGATCGAGGAGAACGTGTTGTTGCGATCAGGCGGGCAGCAGGCCGTGGCTACCATGAAGGGCGTGGAGCCGCAATATCTGCCCATGAGCGGCATGCCGGGCCACATGTACAGCGGAAAGGCGGAACTGGAGGGGCATACCGGCCCGGTGGTGATCCTGGGCGCGGCGTTGAAGGATGCCCTCGGCGTACCCAAGGATGATGGCGTAACGCAGCCGCTGGAGATCGGGGCGCTGGTGCGCGGCCGCAAGCTCGGCAAGCTTTCGCCCGGCGCCTTTGAGCAGCGGCGAGTGGCCGTGGCCGGGGCGTTCACCATCAACATGGAGTTTGACAACCAGTACCTGATCGCGCCCATTGGCCTGGCGGCGGGCCTGCTCCACTACGGAAATGATGTGAATGCGCTGGAGCTCCAGGCCAAGCCAGGCACTGACCCGGACAAGTTGAAGCGCGCCGTGGAAGGCGTTGCGGGCAAGGCGTTCACGATAAAGACACGTTACCAAAAGAACGCGCTGATGTACACCACCAATGCCAATGAGAAGTGGTTCACGTTCGTGGTGCTCGCCTTCATCGGGCTGATCGGCGCGTTCAACATCATTGCGTCGCTCACCTTGATGATGATCGAAAAGCGGCAGGACATGCGCACCCTAAGCGGCATGGGGGCCACCAGCCGCTTCATCCGGCTGGTGTTCTTCCTGGAAGGGTTGTTGATCGTGGGCGTGGGCACGGTGGCCGGCTTGTTGGCGGGCCTTGGCCTGTGTGCCCTGCAAAAATGGACGGGCTTCGTTTCGCTTCAGGATTCCGTGGTGGATGCCTACCCCGTGGAGGTGATGTGGACCGACCTGGTCATGATCTTCATCGCCGTGATGGCCATCGGCACGGTGGCGGCATGGGTGCCGCTGCGAAGCTTGAGCCGGAGGTATTTGGTGGCGGGAGGATAGTTGCTGGTTGTCCGTTGCCAGTGGTGCATTGCACTGACCACGGACAACTGGCAACTCACCTCCCCAACGACCTCTTCTTCCTGAAGAACGCCTTCATCAAATCGGCGCAAGCCGGCTCCAGCACGCCGCCGGTCACTTGCGTTTTGGGGTGGAGGAGTATGCTGCCCACGCGTCGGTAACCTGCTTTTTCATCGAACGCGCCAAAGACGATGCGGCCAATGTGGCTCCAGGCCAGGGCGCCGGCGCACATCACGCACGGTTCCACGGTGACGTAGAGCGTGCAATCCTGCAAATACTTGCCGCCGATGTGTTCCGCAGCGGCGGTGATGGACTGCATTTCGGCATGTGCCGTAACGTCGTTCAGCCGCTCGGTAAGGTTGTGGCCGCGGGCGATGATGCGGTCATGGGCGGTAATCACGGCGCCAATGGGTATTTCATCCGCCGCGAAGGCCTGTTCAGCCTCGCGCAGCGCATGGCGCATCCAATGCTCGTCATCATGCACCGGAAGCAGGGACCCGCTCATTGGGCAGTTGCTGTTTCCGGTTGTGCGGACGCGTCCTTTTCCAGCACGTTCGCCACGCCTGCCTTAATATCCTTCACGTTCAACTGCAGGGTGGTCTGCCCGTTGAAGTGGTTCTCCTCGATGCTGTACAGCAGACTGAAGGGTTCGCCGGTGCGCAACAGCCCCAGTTTATCACCTTGTCGGAAGGCGATGGCCTCGAGTTCAACTTTCGGGTGGCGCGGATCTGCGACCCTGAATTTCAAATGGTCACCGGAATTTCCAATGGTGCGCGGGTCCCGGGCCACCACGCCGCGCGTCAGGAAAGCCGGTTTCATGTTGGCCGGGCCAAAGGGAGCCATGGCCCCAATGCCGCGCACAAAGGGAGGTTGGATCGCTTCCAGCGCGATCTCCAGGTCCACTTCTTCCTCCGGAATGCGCAATGCAGGCGGGAGGGTTGCGCGCACCACTTCCTCGAAGCGTGCACGGAACGCCTCCACGTTGTCCGGCTTCATGGTGAGGCCAGCGGCATACATGTGGCCGCCGTACTGCTCCAGCAAGTTGCTGCATGCCGCAATGGCATCATGCACATTGAATCCTTTCACACTGCGCGCGCTGCCCGCCACCTTGCCGTTGCTTTCGGTGAGCACGATGGTGGGCCGGTAGTGCTGCTCGATGAGCCGCGAGGCCACGATGCCCACCACGCCCTTGTGCCATTCCTTGTTGAAGACCACGGTGCTCCATGCATCCCGCAGGAAGGCATCGGAATCAAACAAGCCAAGTGCTTGTTCAGTGATGGCCTTGTCCAGGCCTTGGCGCGTTGCGTTGTTGGCATCGACGCGCTTGGCTATGTTGCCCGCTTCATTCCCGTTCCGGGCCAACAGCAGTTCCACTGCCTGTTGCCCGTGTTCGATCCGTCCGGCGGCATTGATCCGCGGCCCCAGCACGAACACCAGGTCCATGATGGACAGCGCCTTGTTGATGTTGGAGAGGTTCAGCAGCGCCTGGATACCTGGCCGCTTACGGCCGGAATTGAGCTGCTTGAGGCCGAAATGTGCCAAGGTCCTGTTTTCGCCGTCCAGCGGAACAATGTCGCACGCAATGCTCACCGCAACCAGGTCCAACAGGGCTTCCAGTTCGCTGAAGGGTAGGTCGTTGTGCTGCGCGAAGGCTTGCACCAGCTTGAAGCCGATGCCGCAGCCGCTGAGCTCCTTGTACGGATAGGGGCAGTCGCTGCGCTTGGGGTCCAGCACCGCAACCGCTTCAGGAAGTTCTTCGCCCGGCAGGTGGTGGTCGCAAATGATGAAGTCGATGCCCTTCTCTTTGGCGTAAGCCACCTTGTCCACGGCCTTCACGCCGCAATCCAGCGCGATGATGAGCTTCACGCCGCGTTCCGCGGCACGGTCGATGCCTTGCGTGGAAACGCCGTAGCCTTCGGCATATCGGTCCGGCACGTAATGCATGATGGCGCCCGTGAACCGGGACAGCACGCTGTACACCAGGGCCACCGAGGTGGTACCGTCCACGTCATAGTCGCCATACACCATGATCGGCTCCTTCTCCCGCAAGGCCTGTTCAATGCGCTCCACGGCGCGGTCCATGTCCTTCATCAGGAATGGATCGTGCAAATGGGACAGCGCAGGGCGGTAGAATTCCCGCGCCTCCTCCGGCGTGCGGATGGCGCGCTGGGCCAGCAAGGTGGCCAAGGCCGGTGTGCAACGGTCGTGCGTTAATGCGGCCACGGTGGCCGGATCAACGGGCGGCTTCAGGCGCCAACGTTTGGTCTGTGCGGACATGCGTGCAAGTTACCCTTTGGAAGGCGTACGGCCTCGATGCGTGCAGTGTCAGGGTTTTTCCGCGCGGAGCATGCGGGCGGCCTGCGGCAACGCCTTGCGTGCGGCTTGATCCAGCGCCGGCAGTTTCGGCGCCATGGCCTCCAGCTGTTCGCGTACGGCCCGGCACACGATCGCGCGCGTTTCCCACTGCCGGTCCGCAGGCACTATGTACCATGGGGCTTCGGGCGTGGCGGTTGCGCGGATGGCGGACTCGTATGCCTCCATGTACGTGTTCCACAGTGCGCGCTCCTTCAGGTCGCCCGCATTGAACTTCCAGTTCTTTTCCCGTTTTTCGATGCGCTCCAGGAAACGCTTTTTCTGCGCCTCCCTGCCCATGTGCAAATAGAATTTCATCACCGCCGTGCCCTGCCGCACCAGGTGTGCCTCAAAGTTGCGGATACTGCCGTAGCGCTCCTCCCAGAATGCCGTGCCGGGATCTTTGGCACCGCTGGTCCCATGCAGGTGCTGCCCCGCGAGAAATTGCGGATGCACGCGCACCACGAGTACTTCCTCGTAGTGGCTGCGGTTGTGTACGCCGATCATGCCCTTGGCGGGCGCGGCCTTGGCATGGCGCCATAAAAAGTCATGGTCCAGTTCCTCCGAGCTTGGTGCCTTGTAGCTGGTGACGCGGCAGCCTTGCGGGCTTACGTACCGCAGCACGCGCGCCATGCAGCTGTCCTTTCCCGCGGCATCCATTGCCTGGAACACCAGCAGGAGCGAACGGCTGTTCTCGGCGTACAGCAGTTGCTGCAGTTCGCCGATGCGCTTGGCATCCGCTTTCGCGCTCTTCTTCAGTTCGTCCTTGTCGATCTTGTGTGCCAGGCGGGTGGCGTGGTTTTTTAGGTGGAATGTCTTCGGTGCCGGGGCAAGTTTGAATGCCGAAGCGGTGATGTTGTTCTTCATGGGAGATGTTAGTGCAGGGTTCACCTTGCCGGGGTGAGGGTGGAAGCAAATCAACCGGATTCCGTTGTTCAGCCTACATTGCCGCCCATCATAGATCGTAACCCATGCGGAAAGGTAATGCGGGGCCACTCCTGCTGATCGGTTTTTCAACCTTGCTTTCAAGTTGTGCCTCCCTGTTCAACAAGAGGAACCAATCGCTCTCGATCATCAGTACCCCTCCGGGCGCGGCTGTTTTTGTGAATGGAACGGAAGCGGGCACTACGCCCTACAAGTACACGTATGACGCGTCGGCAGGCGACAAGTTGTCGGTGGAGCTGCGCATGGAAGGGCGCCAGCCCGTGGCCTTGGAGATCAAGCCGGGCCGCAAGAATGCGGTGCTCTTCGCCGATGCCATGCTGCTGGGCATACCCTACATCGCGGATGCAAAGAGCGCTGCCATGTATTCCTTTCCATACCCTGAAGCGAAGGTGAATTTGTACAAAGCGCTCCCCGTGGACCGGCAAGTGCTTGATCTGCCGGTGACGGTGATGGAGAATGCGTTGCAGGGCAATGCGGCATTGGGCAAGATTGGCACGCACAGCCTGAAGTTGGACAGCAAGGAGCTTTCCGACCTCCGTTACCCGGAGTCTGCAACTTCGGCCATCATTGAAGGCATGGCCAACACCTACGTGGCGCCGCATGGCGTTCGGCTGGGCACCGCCAAGGGTGACGCGGATGCCTTGCAGGCCAAAGTGGTGCTGCGGCCTTTGTTGAAGGGATTGGATTTGCAACTGAAGGAGTCCGGCAGCAGGGTGTTCGGCAATGCACGTATGGACATGGCTTGGCGGTTTTACAGCGGCATTGACAAGGACAGCCTGTTGTTCACCTTGGACAGAAGCACGGATTGGCCGGTGAACGGGAGTTACGCCCGGGACGTTTTCACGGATGCCTTGAAGGATGCCGCGCGCCAGTTGCTGGACGATGACAGCCTGTACAACCGCATTGCCGCCGTTCATGCAGCGGGGATCCTGCGTTCCAAGGGGGACTTGCTCCGGTTGTCCAGGCCGGCACCGATCCCCTTTGCGGACCGCAATGCCATGATCCCGGCATTGGTAAAGGGCGTGGTGACGGTGGAAATGAAGGACGGCCATGGCAGCGGCTTCCTGATCACTTCAGATGGATACATCATCACCAATGCCCATGTGGTGGGCACCAGTGCCACCGCCAAAGTGCGTTTTGAGCAAGGGTTCTCGCTCGATGGCCAGGTGGTGAAGGTGAACCGCGATTTCGACGTGGCCTTGATCAAGGTTCCCGGCAATGACCTGCCAGCCCTTTCATTGGGCAATGACGCTGACGTTCAGCTGGGCCAGGAGCTATACGCCATCGGCACACCGCTGGATGAAAAGCTCGGGCAGACCGTGACGCGCGGCATCATGAGCGGCAAGCGCGAGCTGGACGGGCACAAGTACCTTCAAACGGACGTGAGCATCAACCCTGGCAATAGCGGCGGTCCGCTGATCACCAACGATGGAAAGGTGGTGGGCGTGGCCACACTGAAGATCAAGGCGACCGGTGTGGAGGGAATCGGCTTTGGCGTGCCCATCACCACGGCGCTCGAAATGTTGAACATTGAATTCACCAAGTGATGCGAAAGCTGTTCGTTGTTCTCATGCTTCTGGTGGGCATCCTGCCGGTGATCCATGCACAGAGTACTGCTGTCCGCTTCATTCTTGGTGAAGGCCACAAGGTCTATAGCAAGCCTGCCTTCGGCAACTATTGCATGGGCGTGGGCGTGGACCGCACCTTCAACGACAAGCTCACCGTGGGCTTCGATGTGACCTTTGATGTAGCCGGTGCGTTGCGCGCAGAACCCAAGTACATCACGGTAATTGCCGGCAATGTGCAAACGGACTATCGTTTATCCCCAAAGCTGCTGAGCTTGGACTACCACACGGAGTATGCGCTTGGAGAGAATGACGGAACCCATGTGTACATCGGCACCTACCTCGGATTGCGCCACATTTCCCAGAAGTGGATCAGTGATGGCTATTTGGCGGATTACAATTATGTGTCGGCCCCTGTGCGTTTGAACGTGTCGAAATGGCTGATCCCAATTGGCTTGCGCATGGGCTTGCGCGGCGCCACAGACGGTGGCTTCATGGACCTGTACGTGGCCGCGGGCTACCAACTTGGCGGTGGTAAGGACCTCACCACCAATGGCAAGCTGAAGGATAACCCGTACGCGAAAACCTCGGCGTTAGCTTTGACGATAGGGTGGGCATACGGTATGGGTTGGTGAAGGACAAGGGATGAACGCGATGCGTGGAATATCCCGCCTTGGCCTCTTCACCCTGCTCGTTATCGTGGGCGGTGCGGCGCATGGCCAAGCGAGCGGTTTCAACTTCACCATCGGGTACGGTCCTGGAATGGTGAAGGGCTTATCCAATAGCCGGCAACTCGCTAGCGGGTTGGGGCTGGCCTACCAGCAGGATTTTGAACCCCGCTTCGGAATGGCATTGGACCTCAACTACCGCATGGACAATGTGGATGTTCATGCCGTTGACGGCATCATCAGTGCGAAGTACTTCACCTCAGACAATGATGCCACGGCCTTCTACATCGGCTCATTTTTCGGCATCCAATCCTTGAAGGCCACGTCAAGGGAATATGCAAGCCCGGGTATCGGAAGTGCGGTCATGAAGGATCACACCAAATTGCAGTTCCCGATCGGACTGCGGGCTGGGGTGCGCGGCGGCCTGGACGGATATTTCGCGGAGCTGTTCGCACAGGCGGGCTATATGATCGGCAATGGCCAGTTGTACACTTCCGAAGGGGAACAGGTCAGCACTTCCCCGGTCTTCCTGTCCATCGGTTTCAGCTTCCTCGGCTTCGGCTGGGACCATCGCTCACGTTGAGCACGCTACCGCTCCGTCCACACCACTTGCGCCACCGTGGCCCCCACGGCTTGCAGGCTCTCCTTGTCGATGTTGGCCAGGTTGTCGGCATGCGTGTGCCAGGTGGAAGGGAAACCGCCAGTAACAGGGTTGTACGCGATGATGTCGATGCTGGGGATGTTCAGGTTCTCGTTGACGAAAACGTGGTCGTCCACACCAACGAAGTTGCGCGTCTCACTTAAGAAGCGGTCCCCGTGGCCGGCTGCCGCTGCAGCTTTCCACACCTTGTTCACAATGCCGGCGGCATAGCGCATGCTGTAGCCTTCCTTCGGGAACACGGCATCCTTGCTGCCCACCATGTCCAGCAGGATCCCGAAGCGGGCCTTGTAGCCGGGCACGTGCGGGTTCTTGGTCCAGTACTGTGTGCCCAAGCACCACGTATCCACCGTGGATTGCTGTTGGCCCCCCAAGGCGCCTTCCGGTTCGCCCATATCCTCCACGTCGTTGAAGAAGAGGTCAACGCCCACTTGCGGCGGGTGTGAAGCCAGCAAACGTGCAATCTCCAAGAGCACGCCAGTTCCGCTTCCGGCATCGTTGGCTCCGTCGATCGGGTCGTTGCGGCGCACGGAATCCTGGTCGGCGAACGGGCGGCTGTCCCAGTGCGTGAACAGCAGGATGCGGTCTTTCTTCTCCGGCTGCCAGCTGGCGATGATGTTGCGCATGGGCACCTTCTGCCCGCTGTAAATGGTGACTTCGGCGTGCTGCTCGATCACCGTGGCCCCGTAGCTTTTCAGCTTCTCCACCATCCAGTCGCCGCAGGCCTTGTGCGCGGCACTGCCCGGCACGCGCGGCCCGAAGGCCACCTGCTTGGCAACAAAGGCATAAGCGCTGTCGCCGTTGAAGAGCGGGGGCGGGGGAAGGACGGGGGCTGTTGCCTCGGGCTGGGTTACCACGGGCGTGGTGTCCGTATGGCAGGCAGCGAGCAATGAAAGCACCAGGCCGAGGCCAAGGATGCGGTGGAGGAGGGATGGCATGGGGCAAAGTTCGTACGGGAATCTTACTGCCAAGAAATGCAGTTACCGCCAAGACGCCAAGCACGCCAAGATTATGGAAGCACCGTTACCGCCAAGACGCCAATCACGCCAAGATAATGGAAGCGCCGTTACCGCCAAGACGCCAATCACGCCAAGATAATGGAAGCGCCGTTACCGCCAAGACGCCAAGCACGCCAAGACAATGGAAGCGCCGTTACCGCCAAGACGCCAAGCACGCCAAGATAATGGAAGCACCGTTACCGCCAAGACGCCAAGCACGCCAAGATT
>JAFDZY010000254.1 GCA_018266685.1 Bacteroidota bacterium | reverse complement strand
GGGTTTCGTGCTGGTGATCGGGCTGTCGATGTTCGGCATCGGCGCGCTGCTGAAGGCCTCGCTCACTTGGCTCACGGGGCTTAAATTGGTCGGCGGCGCCTATCTGGTGTGGCTGGGCGTGCAGCTGTGGCGCGCGCCGCCGCTGCAGTTGGACGCCGTGGGCGGCATGGGCCGCGCCTCGCACCGCAGCATGATGTTCCGCCAGGGCCTGTTTTCCGCCATTTCCAACCCCAAGGCGCTGCTGTTCTACGGCGCCTTCCTGCCGCAGTTCATCGACCCGGCACGCAGCCTGTGGCTGCAGTTCGCCATCATGGCCGGCACCTTCTGCACGATCGAATTCCTGTTTGAATACCTGCTGGCACGCCTTGCGCACCGCATCCGGCCGCTGCTGCAGCGCTTTGGCAAGCGCTTCAACCGGGTGTGCGGCGGGGCGTTTGCGGTAATGGGGGTGTCGCTGCCGCTGACGCGCTAGGCGCTCACCCTTACAGGGTGCTTCTGTAGTAGAGCCGACACGCACACTGCTACCGCGTCCCTCCGGGCGATACCTTCGACCCTGCACTTGCAACCTTGGTGGTCTAACCGATCTCAATCCGTGCCCGCCGTGGGTTCGATGATGGTCTTTCGATAGTTTCAATCCGCGCTCAGTATTGCTGCGGGCGATGCCGCCACTTGCCGAGCGCGCCCATCACCACGTAGATGTTTCAATCCGCGCCCGCCATTGCTGGCGGGCGATGCGCGCTGTGGCCGATGACGATGTAGCTGCCGACGCGGTTTCAATCCGCGCCCGCCATTGCTGGCGGGCGATGCGTGTTATCCACTCGCCGGCTTTGTCCTTTTTGCCGTTTCAATCCGCGCCCGCCATTGCTGGCGGGCGATGCACACTGCAGAGCATGAGCCTGCACCTATGGATGCGTTTCAATCCGCGCCCGCCATTGCTGGCGGGCGATGCGCGCACCGCGTGAGAGTTTCAGGCGTTCAGTCCAGTTTCAATCCGCGCCCGCCATTGCTGGCGGGCGATGCCACCCAGCAAGCCACGCTGCTACAGGTTAGCGGTGTTTCAATCCGCGCCCGCCATTGCTGGCGGGCGATGCCATGCGCGCCCCCGCAGAGTCACCATGGAAAACGAGTTTCAATCCGCGCCCGCCATTGCTGGCGGGCGATGCCTGGCGTTTTGGTGCGCTCGGCGGCTTGGTCGAGTTTCAATCCGCGCCCGCCATTGCTGGCGGGCGATGCCGCCTATGCTGTGCAATGGCATTTATGTAGTCTGGTTTCAATCCGCGCCCGCCATTGCTGGCGGGCGATGCAAGGGGCCGCGCGGAAATCGCAGCTCGTAGCGAAGCGTTTCAATCCGCGCCCGCCATTGCTGGCGGGCGATGCAACCAAATCCGAATAGTCCAGGTACTTGTAAAAAGTTTCAATCCGCGCCCGCCATTGCTGGCGGGCGATGCCCCCAAGAAAGAGGCCGAGGCCTGGTCGATTCTGGTTTCAATCCGCGCCCGCCATTGCTGGCGGGCGATGCGCCGGCGGCCGTCCGCGTTGCCTGATCGACGAGGTTTCAATCCGCGCCCGCCATTGCTGGCGGGCGATGCGTATTGCCTTACTCACAACGGTCAAAGCTATTCGGTTTCAATCCGCGCCCGCCATTGCTGGCGGGCGATGCGGCATCCACGCCATGGATGGCCAGGCCGTTGATGTTTCAATCCGCGCCCGCCATTGCTGGCGGGCGATGCGATTTGTTTGGGATGTTGCTACTCAGACTTGGAGTTTCAATCCGCGCCCGCCATTGCTGGCGGGCGATGCCCGGCAACCGGGCTGATTCGGTCAGCGTCTACGTGTTTCAATCCGCGCCCGCCATTGCTGGCGGGCGATGCGGCCGCGCTGTCTGCAGCCTGGTACTGGCAATCGTTTCAATCCGCGCCCGCCATTGCTGGCGGGCGATGCTCTGATTTCGCATTGCATGCGAGCAGTCTCCCAGGTTTCAATCCGCGCCCGCCATTGCTGGCGGGCGATGCTCTCCGGGTCGGCGCATTGCTGCACCCACGAGGTGTTTCAATCCGCGCCCGCCATTGCTGGCGGGCGATGCCGGCGGCCAGCGCGGCATAGGCGGCGGCGTCTAGGTTTCAATCCGCGCCCGCCATTGCTGGCGGGCGATGCTCCAGTTGCGCGCTGGTGCAGGAGGTGCGCACGTGTTTCAATCCGCGCCCGCCATTGCTGGCGGGCGATGCTCGGCGGCCAGCGCGGCATAGGCGGCGGCGTCTAGGTTTCAATCCGCGCCCGCCATTGCTGGCGGGCGATGCCAGCCATGGGATCGCCTCGGCGATCTTCCCCGCCTTGTTTCAATCCGCGCCCGCCATTGCTGGCGGGCGATGCCGCCGGCGAACGGCACGGTCACGGTCATGGACTGGTTTCAATCCGCGCCCGCCATTGCTGGCGGGCGATGCCTATCCACGCGATGGCCGCGTTCATCTGCGTGATGTTTCAATCCGCGCCCGCCATTGCTGGCGGGCGATGCCCCAGGCGCAGGCGAACGAGCTGCGCGCGGCTGAGTTTCAATCCGCGCCCGCCATTGCTGGCGGGCGATGCCCCTGGGCGCCTGGCAGCGGGCCGATGACGGCAGAGTTTCAATCCGCGCCCGCCATTGCTGGCGGGCGATGCCCTGCGCCCATGGCGCGCAGCACCAGCTGGCCGGGTTTCAATCCGCGCCCGCCATTGCTGGCGGGCGATGCCCTGGCGCGGCCCAGGTCGCCCTCGAGCTTGCCGGCGTTTCAATCCGCGCCCGCCATTGCTGGCGGGCGATGCGTTGACTTCGCGGGCTTTGGCGCCAAGCTCGGTCGTTTCAATCCGCGCCCGCCATTGCTGGCGGGCGATGCCCAAGCGCGATGGCGGGCTAGGCACCGACCCCGAGTTTCAATCCGCGCCCGCCATTGCTGGCGGGCGATGCGCCGGCGCCAAGGGCGCGGCCGGGCTGCTGGCGCTGTTTCAATCCGCGCCCGCCATTGCTGGCGGGCGATGCCCCGCGATGCACCCCTCAAGGTGCCGGATCAGCATGGTTTCAATCCGCGCCCGCCATTGCTGGCGGGCGATGCCCTGGACGGCTACGGTGTTGCGCTCGATGAGTTTGTTTCAATCCGCGCCCGCCATTGCTGGCGGGCGATGCGTCCAGGCGCACCTTGAAGCGACTGCCATCGACGTCGTTTCAATCCGCGCCCGCCATTGCTGGCGGGCGATGCATTTGGCCCAGCGTCTCGATGGTCGCGGGCATGATGTTTCAATCCGCGCCCGCCATTGCTGGCGGGCGATGCCAACCCGTTGCCATGGCGTACCCGTGGCGGGTGTGTTTCAATCCGCGCCCGCCATTGCTGGCGGGCGATGCGATCGTCCCGGCTGCGCCAAACTCTTTCAGCAGGGTTTCAATCCGCGCCCGCCATTGCTGGCGGGCGATGCGTTTCACATACAACGCGTTGTGGCACCTGCATTTTTTTTGAGAGTTGCTCGAACCCAGCAATTGCTGGATTTTTCCATCCAGCTTGAGGCCCTACAAATTCCAAAAATTCCATGCTGACAAGGCGTTATGAAACGCGCGAACCGTCTAAGGCCGAACAGGTCACTTGGGGTTCG
>JAFDZY010000253.1 GCA_018266685.1 Bacteroidota bacterium | reverse complement strand
GTACATGCCGGTCTTCAGGCCGCTTTTCCAGCTGTGGAAGTGCATGCTGGTGAGCTTGGCGAAGTTCACGTTCTCCATGAAGACGTTGAGGCTCTGGCTTTGGCAGATGTAGGCCCCGCGGTCGGCGCTGAGGTCGATGATGGTCTTCTGGCTGATCTCCCAGGCGGTCTTGTACAGTTCCTTCAGGTTCTGCGGGATCTCGGCGATGTGCTGCACGCTGCCGTTGCCGGCGATGATCTTGTCCTTCATCTCCTCGCTCCACAGGCCCAGCTTCACCAGGTCGCGCAGCAGGTATTTGTTCACCACGATGAACTCGCCGCTGAGCACGCGCCGCGTGTAGAGGTTGCTGGTGTAGGGCTCGAAGCATTCGTTGTTGCCCAGGATCTGCGCGGTGCTGGCCGTAGGCATGGGCGCCACCAGCAGGCTGTTGCGGATGCCGTGCTGCTTGATCTCCTCGCGCAGGATGTCCCATTCCCAGCGGTCCGTGGGCTTCACGTTCCATAAGTCGAACTGCAGCTGGCCCTTGCTGGCGGGGCTGCCGGGGTAAGTCTCGTAGGGCCCGTCCTCCTTGGCGATGTCCTTGCTGGCGGTGAGCGCGGCGTAGTAGATGGTCTCGAAGATCTCCCGGTTCAGCACCTTGGCCTCCACGCTCTCGAAGGGGTGGCGCATCAGGATGAAGGCATCGGCCAGGCCCTGCACGCCGATGCCGATGGGGCGGTGGCGCATGTTGCTGCGGCGCGCTTCGGGCACGGGGTAGTAGTTGCGGTCGATCACGCGGTTCAGGTTCCTGGTCACTTCCATGGTGACCTCGAACAGCCGCTGGTGGTTGAACTTGCCCTTCTCCACGAACTTGGGCAGTGCGATGCTGGCCAGGTTGCACACGGCCACTTCATCGGGCGCGGTGTACTCGATGATCTCGGTGCAGAGGTTGCTGCTCTTGATGGTGCCGAGGTTCTGCTGGTTGCTCTTGCGGTTGGCGCTGTCCTTGAAGAGGATGTACGGCGTGCCGGTCTCGATCTGGCTTTCCAGGATCTTGAACCAGAGGTCCTGCGCCTTCATGGTCTTGCGGCCCTTGCCCTCGCGCTCGTATTGCTCATAGAGCGCCTCGAACTTTTCGCCCCAGTTGTCGCCCAGGCCGGGACATTCGTTGGGGCACATCAGCGTCCAGTCGCCGTTCTGCTCCACGCGCTGCATGAAGAGGTCGGGGATCCACAGGGCGTAGAAGAGGTCGCGGGCGCGCATTTCCTCCTTGCCGTGGTTCTTCTTCAGGTCCAGGAAATCCTCGATGTCGGCGTGCCACGGTTCGATGTACACGGCGAAGCTGCCTTTGCGCTTTCCGCCGCCCTGGTCCACGTAGCGGGCGGTGTCGTTAAAGACGCGCAGCATGGGCACGATGCCGTTGCTGGTGCCGTTGGTGCCCTTGATGTAGCTGCCGGTGGCGCGCAGGTTGTGGATGCTGAGGCCGATGCCGCCGGCGCTCTGGCTGATCTGGGCGCACTGCTTCAGCGTGTCGTAGATGCCACTGATGCTGTCGTCCTTCAGTTGCAGCAGGAAGCAGCTGCTCATCTGCGGCTTGGGCGTGCCAGCGTTGAAGAGCGTGGGCGTGGCGTGGGTGTACCAGCCTTCGCTCAGGCTGTTGTAGGTCTGGATGGCGGCGTCGAGGTCGGCCCCGTGGATGCCCACGGCCACGCGCATCAGCATGTGCTGCGGGCGTTCGGCCACCTTGCCGTTCAGCTTCAGCAGGTAGCCGCGCTCCAGGGTCTTGAAGCCGAAGTAGTCGTAGCGGAAGTCGCGGTCGTAGATGATGGCGCTGTCCAGCGTTTCGGCATTCTTCTGGATCAGTTCATGCACGTCGTCCGCCAGCAGGGGTGCGTGCTCGCCGGTCTTCGGGTCGATGTAGTCGTAGAGCGCCTGCATGGTGTCGCTGAAGGACTTCCGGGTGTTCTTGTGCAGGTTGCTCACGGCGATGCGGCTGGCGAGCTGCGCATAGTCGGGGTGCTTCACCGTCATGGTGGCGGCCACCTCGGCGGTGAGGTTGTCCAGCTCGGTGGTGGTGACGCCGTCGAAGATGCCGTCGATCACCTTCAGGGTGACCTGGGTGGCGTCCACGATGGGGTCCAGCCCGTAGCAGAGCTTCTTTACCCGTGCGGTGATCTTGTCGAATTTCACCGCCTCCCGGCGGCCGTCGCGCTTGATGACGTACATGCTTTTTTAGTGGTGTTGATCCCTCTCTTGCGGCTCCCGCCTTGGGGGAGGGTTGTTAGTTGTTGGTTGTCAGTTGTCAGTTGTCAGTTGTCGCGGCGTCGGTTGTTCGGCTTGCCGCGATGGGCATCCCGTTTGGAAAGGTGGGCATGATACCAAGTCCCTTGTGGCGCACCGCAATCGCTCTTTCAACGGTCCGCTGTTCGTCTCTTCGGCTTTGCAATCGGTAGTTGGCTCGTTGCCAGTGGCTCGCGGCACATCCTCAGCAGTATCTGCGATGGGCCCCTAACAACTGACAACCAACAACTGACAACTAAAACTCCGCATCCAGCGAAAACTTCTGCCCCTCCTTGTCCTTGTTCATCACGCCGGCCTTCTGGTACTCGCCCACGCGCTTCTCGAAGAAGTTGGTCTTCCCTTGCAGGCTGATCATCTCCATGAAGTCGAACGGGTTGGTGGCGTTGTACACCTTCTCGTTGCCCAGCTCCACCAGCAGGCGGTCGGCCACGAACTCGATGTACTGCTGCATCAGCTTGGCGTTCATGCCGATGAGGTTCACAGGCAGTGCGTCGGTGACGAACTCCTTTTCAATTTCCACCGCGTCGGTGATGATCTTCTCCACGGTCTTCTTGTTGAGCTTGCCCTTGAGGTGCTTGGTGTAGAGCAGGCAGGCGAAGTCGCAGTGCAGGCCCTCGTCGCGGCTGATCAGCTCGTTGCTGAAGGTGAGGCCCGGCATCAGTCCGCGCTTCTTCAGCCAGAAGAGGCTGCAGAAGCTGCCGCTGAAGAAGATGCCCTCCACGGCGGCAAAGGCCACCAAGCGCTCGGCGAAGCTGCCATTGTCGATCCAGTTCAGCGCCCAGTCGGCCTTCTTCTTCACGCAGTCCATGGTGTCGATGGCGCGGAAGAGTTTGTCCTTCTCGAAGCTGTCCTTGATGTAGGTGTCGATCAGCAGGCTGTATGTCTCGCTGTGGATGTTCTCGATCGCGATCTGGAAGCCGTAGAAGAAGCGGGCCTCGGTGTACTGCACCTCGTGCAGGAAGTTCTCGGCGAGGTTCTCGTTCACAATGCCGTCGCTGGCGGCGAAGAAGGCGAGCACATGCTTGATGAAGTGGCGCTCGTCATCGTTGAGCTTGTTCTCCCAATCGCCGATGTCGCTGCTCATGTCGATCTCCTCGGCGGTCCAGAAGCTGGCCTCGTGCTTTTTATAGAAGCCCCAGATGTCGCTGTGCTGGATGGGGAAGAGGACGAAGCGGTCCTTGTTCTCCATGAGCAGGGGTTCGTGGGCGTGCTCGGTGTTGCGGACAAGGGCGCCGTCCATGCTCAGCTGTGCTTCGTTGGTGTTGGAAGGGGTATTGACCTGGGCCATGATGTGATGGATTGGATGTCGATCGGTGGCCAGACAAAAATGGTCCGCAGCCCCGGCGGAAGGCGTTCCGGGTTTTCCTGAGTTTTGAACATGGGCCGCAAGCCCGCACCGATCGCGGAAGGGGATCGGCGGGGATAATTGCAAGGGGAAGTTTTCAAGGATCCTTCAACGATCCGCCGCCCACGTAGCCTTATCCATACAGCAGCAAACGGATCATTGAATGCTGGGACCGGTGGAGCACTCCACCCTATCGCGTACCGATCGCATTAAGCGGAGGTGAGGAGAGGACGGTGGAACTCCACCCGCTTGAACTTGTTGAAGTGATTCCAAATCCATAGGCCGCCGTAGCTGTGTAGACGACCACCCTGTTCCCGGCCGCCACATGCCCAAGCGGCGTGCCGTTGAGCACGGTTGAAACCCATGCCACCGAACCGATTGAAGAGCGTCCGGTGCCATAAGCCGTTGTCGCCGTATACACTACGATCCTGGCACTGCTCCTCGCCGAGCCTATGACTGGGCCGTCCAAAATAGTCGAGATCCACCCGCTACTACCCGTGGAAGTAGGGCCGAACGAGTAGGCATTTTGAGCCGTGTAAAGCACTACAAGCGTATCCGAAGCAACGGCACCCAGCACCGGCCCGCTAAGGATTGTGCTTATCCATCCACTGCTGCCCGTGCTGCTTCTGCCGAATCCATATGCGGCCTGATCATTGTAGACCACCACGCGGCCATCTCCCGTTTTGATCATGTCACACCCCGCAGGACCCTGTGGTCCCTCGGGCCCTTGGGGCCCTTGTGGCCCTGGAACACCACCATTTGCGGCATATAGGGCATACGGCACACTGAGCAATTGCTGCGTCCCTGAAATGGAGTAGTCCATTCCTCCGGTTGGGTCCGTTTCCGTTTCCAAGAAGTAGGGGCCAGCAGACCAGTCAATCTGGGAGAAATCCCCGCTCAGCACCGTTCCTGCACCGACTTGCAAGGAGACCAATCCGTTGGCGTTTGTTGTGGCCGAATGGGTTTCCGCATACACCTCAGTGCCGTCCACCGTGGCTTGATGGATACTGATGCGGATCCCCACTGGGGCGTTCATCACCAGGGCATTGTTCGCATCACGGACCACCGCTTGGAAACTCATTGACGGAGGGGCCTGCGCGGAAGTCTTGATGCAGTATAACAAGGCAAGGAAGGGAAGGATGGATCTCATCGGTTTGCGATTCTGATCAGTGAAAAGGTTTGAATGGGACCATTTCCGTGTTCGATGCGCAGCTTGTAATGCCCCTCCGCAAATGGTTGCAGCGAAAGCACATGAATTCCTTCCGGCAGCACGGACTTGCGGGCCAAGCGGCCATGGGGATCATAAAGTTGTACGCTCCATACTCCGACACCTGCGGGAAGAACAAGGTTGAACTTATCGTTGGTAGCCGTGGGGAATACTTGCGCCGCCTCAGCCGGCGCTTTGGAATGAACGGTGGTGGTTAGGTCAGGATAGGCTTGTTGAACCCCTTCGCTTAGGGAACCATCGCTGTCGAAGTGTGCATCATCAGCGATTTGCCCGACACTAAAGCTAATGGAGCCGCTACTGCCATTGGCATTGCCGCCGGTACAGACCACCGCTTCCTGTGCATGGCTCTGGGCGCACAGGGACATCAAACAGAACAATATGGACCAAGGATGCATGACCCAGCTAAAATATGAACAGCTCGGAATATATTCTTGATTGCTGTTCCACCACCTTGCGCCCAAGCTGTCCAATCAAATCGTCGTGGCGCGGGATGGAGCTTTCTGAAAAAGGATCTCAAGCCTCGTCAATGCTTCGCCTTGCGCTGGCGGCGAAGGGCATTCCTGGCCTCCTTCCTGGCTTGTTCAAGGTCCGTTCACGGGGGAAGGAGCTTGAAGTAGCTGGGCCCGGCTCTTCGCCAACTGCATTCAGCCGCAGGTTCTCCGGCCCTTCAAATCCACTTCCCGCAAGCGATGCCCCCATGGACGGGGCTTTCCATGCCACGAGCGTGGACCTGTCTGCCGACAGGCAGGAGTTCGCGGCAGTTTTGGGCGTTCGGGCTTAAGGGGAGGCGGTTCAATCCTTGGCCTTCTTATACCCAATGGGTGGGCGTTTCTTGGTAACCTGTGCCAGCAGGCTACGATTGCGTTCCTCCTCCTGCATCCGCTTCAGGATGTTGAAGACCACCTTGATGTCCCGGCTGTTGTGGCCCACCGTACTTCGCAACTTCTCCACCTGCAACAACAAGTCTTTGTGGGTGATGAGCATGGTACGCATGCGGGTGAAGAGACGGATGATCTGAATGTTCACCGCGATGGCACGGGTGCTGCTGAGCACACTGGAAAGTTGTGCAATGCCTTGTTCGGTGAAGGCCATTGGGGCATAGCGTGAACCGCCCCAACTTGAGGTGCCAAATTGGTGCCTCAAGATTCCGAACTCCTCGTTGTCAAGCACGAACATGAAGTCTTCGGGAAACCGGTCGATGTTCCGTTTGACCTGCCGCTTGAGGTGCTTTGTCTCCACCTCATAGAGTTTGGCCAAGTCGCTGTCCAGCATCACCTTCACTCCCCTGAACTCATAGATCAAGCGCTCAATATGGTCAGTCGGAACGAGGATCTTCATTGTTCGGGCAACCGATTCCGGGCGTGAATCTCTTGTGTGATCAACTGCATCAAGGTTGACCAATCTATTGAGCTTTTTGGAAACTGGGGCATTCCCCGCATGTTCGCGCTCGGCTTTTTGCCGAGTGCATGCTGTCATAGGGCCTCCGGCCCGTCGAGTGCTCCAATTGCAACCGGGTTCTTGGACGGGCCGGAGGCCCTAACGATCCACTCTCTCGGCAAAAAGCCGAGCGAGTGCTCGCGGTGGGACACACGAGCAAGTACAAGTCCTTGGTAAACGAATTACGGCCTGCCCTTCACCCACTCCCCATACACCACCTCCAGCTCCGCATACCAGTCCGCGCCATACACCCGCGTCAGGGATTCCTTCAAAAAACGGAACACCGGCACGCCCAGCTCTGCGCCCAGCTTGCAGGCCGGGTCGCAGATCTCCCACTGGTGGTAGTTCAGGGCGTCGTGGTACTTCAGCTTGGTGACGCGGATGGGGTACAAGTGGCAGCTGATGGGCTTGTTGAAGGGGATCTTGCCGTCGTGGAACGCCTGTTCGATGCCGCACTTCCACACGCCCTTCCGGTCCTTCTTCGCATAGACGCACTCGGCGTATTCCTGCACGATGGGCGTTACCAGCTCGCCGTCCATGTCCACTACGCTGGTGCAGCCCTGGTCCTTCACGGATTTTTTTCCGCGCGCCGTCATGTAGGGTTCGATGGCCGCGTAGTGCCGGTCGATCAGCTTGGCTTCATCGGAGGTCAGCGGCGCGCCGCTGTCGCCCACTTCGCAGCAGGCGCCCTTGCAAGCATCCAGGTTGCATACGAAGCGCTTCTCAAAGAGCTCTTCGGAAAGGAGAACGCCGCGGTGTTCGATCATGGGGAGGGCCGAAATTACCGTCCGTCCGGGGGATGGACTTCCAAAATGGACGGGATGGACGCTGCAACGGCAGCGTCCATCCCGTCCATTTGCGTCCATGGCCCTTGCTCTACCCGCTGCACCGCATCTTTGCACCAGCGGCGCTGAAGGTTTCCAGAGCGTACGCCCCAACAACCATGAGCACCAACGAGGACAAACTCAAGACCCTGATCGGCCATGCCAAGGAGTATGGTTACGTGTTCCAAAGCAGCGAGATCTACGACGGCCTGAGCGCCACGTACGACTATGGCCCCTACGGCGTGGAGCTGAAGAACAACATCCGCCGCTACTGGTGGGAGGCCATGACCAAGCTCAACGAAAACATCGTGGGCATCGACGCGGCAATCTTCATGCACCCGCTCACCTGGAAGGCCAGCGGCCACGTGGACGCCTTCAACGACCCTTTGATCGACAACAAGGACAGCAAGAAGCGCTACCGCGCGGACGTGCTGTTGGAAGAGCACATCGCCAAGTATGCCGACAAGATCGAAAAGGAGGTGGAGAAAGGCCGTAAGAAGTTCGGCGATGCCTTCGATGAAGTACAGTTCCGCGCCACCAACCCCAACGTGAAGCGATCGCAGGAACGCATCGACGCGGTGGAAGGCCGCATGAAGGCCGCGCTCGAAGCCAATGACCTGGTGGCGGTGCGCCAACTGATCATCGACGAGGAGATCAAGTGCCCCATCAGCGGCACCGGCAACTGGACCGAGGTGCGCCAGTTCAACCTGATGTTCGCCACCGAGCTCGGCAGCGTGAGCGGCGAGAGCAGCACCATCTACCTGCGCCCCGAAACGGCCCAGGGCATCTTCGTCAATTTCCTCAACGTGCAGAAGAGCGCGCGCATGAAGATCCCCTTCGGCATCGCGCAGACGGGCAAGGCCTTCCGCAACGAGATCGTGGCGCGCCAGTTCATTTTCCGCATGCGCGAGTTCGAGCAGATGGAGATGCAGTTCTTCATCAAGCCCGGCACCCAGCAGGAGTGGTACGAAACCTGGAAGGCGAAGCGCATGGCCTGGCACCGCGCGCTGGGCCTGCCCGCGGAGAATTACCGCTTCCACGACCACATCAAGCTAGCACATTACGCGGATGCGGCCTGCGACATCGAGTTCAAGTTCCCCATGGGCTTCAAGGAACTCGAAGGCATCCACAGCCGCACCGATTTCGACCTCGGCAACCACGAGAAGCTCAGCGGCAAGAAGCTGCGCTACTTCGACACGGAGACCAACGAGAGCTACGTGCCCTACGTGCTGGAAACCTCCATCGGGCTGGACCGCATGTTCCTGGCGATCCTGAGCGCGGCATACACCGAAGAGCAGCTGCCCAACGGGGAAACGCGCGAGGTGCTGCGCATCCCCGCAGCGCTGGCCCCGGTGAAGGTGGCCGTGCTGCCGCTGATAAAGAAGGACGGCCTGCCCGAAAAGGCCCGCGCCATCATCGACACGCTGAAGCTGGACCTCAACTGCCAGTACGACGAGAAGGACAGCATTGGCAAGCGCTACCGCCGCCAGGATGCCATCGGCACACCCTACTGCATCACCGTGGACCACGAAACACTGACCGACGGCACGGTGACCATTCGCGAGCGCGACAGCATGGCCCAGGAGCGCGTGCCCGTGGAACACGTTGGCCGCATCGTGGGCGACATGGTGGATATGCGGGGGCTACTGAAGAAGTTATAGTTCCAACGGAGCCTTAAAAGGCCCGTACGCAATTGCGTTGCACCGCGCTCTTGTCCCGTTCCGGGGCCAGGCACTACCGTTCGTGCATTGATGGTATGGGTCCATGGGGCCTGCATGTACCTTCGGAACGACCAACAACAATTGCAACCATGAAAAACCCTTACGCATTGGTACTTGCGATCGCCGTGTTCAGCCCTGCATTGGCTGCCGCCCAATACGCAACAAACACGTTGAACATCAATGACGTGGAAGCCCTCTTCCATGCGAACGGCCTGATCGGCCTCAATTCTTCATCAGGATACCCTGGCTACTTTGTTCCCAATCCCGGCACCGGCACCGGCCCTTCTCCCTTGTATGCCGGGAACTTCTGGGTAGGCGGACTGGATTCCGCCGGTATGTTGCACGTGGCGGCTGAACAGTTTGAGCAACAAGGCATGGATTGGTTCCCCGGGCCGTTGGGCACCAATGCCGGTATCTCAGGGTCCACCATGCTCGCCTACAATCAGCTTTGGAAGGTCAACCGCGCGGACGTGCTCCAACAGATCGCCTACTTCAACTGCCTTGCCGATCCGAACTGCGATGAGCAAGCTGAATTCCCCGGTTACACCGTGCCTGCCTATTTCTATTCATGGCCAGCGCATGGCGATCAGGCCGTGGGCCAAGCACTCAACCTCGCCGACTTTTACGACTACGACCAGGATGGCCTGTATAACCCCGATAACGGCGATGCACCTTGTGTGCCGGGCGACCAAGCCCTCTTTTCCATTTTCAACGACAACCTGGAGACCCACGGTGAGAGCGGAGGGCATCCCATCGGTTTGGAAGTCCAGTTCACCCCGTTCGCATACAACAGCAGCAACGCCGCAGTGGACCAGACCGTCTTCATCCGCTACCGCATCATCAACAGGGGCGCGTTGACCTTGCACGACACCTACATCGGCTTATGGAATGATTTTGACATTGGCGGCGGCAACGACGACTACGTGCAATGCGACGTGGGCCGAAGCCTTTTCTACGGGTTCAATGGCGACCTGATGGATGAAGACGCCAACGGACACCCGGGCTATGGTGCCAACCCTCCGGCCTTTGGTGAAGTGATCCTGCAAGGCCCGCATAAAGATGCCGATGGCGTGGACAATACCGATGTGAACAGCCTGCCCGGGTACAACGGCACGGGGTTCAACGATGGCATCGCGGACAATGAACACCTCGGCATGGGCCACTTTGTCTACTTCAACAATACACTGGGAGCAACGGGAGACCCGGATTTTGCCCAGGAGTACTACAACTACTTGGAAGGGCATTGGAAGGACGGTACGCCATTCACCTACAGCGGCACCGGCTATTCCACGGACAGCGCTGCCATTCCCACCGACTTCATGTTTCCCGGAAACAGTGACCCCTTGGGCGTGGGAACCGGCGGAAACGTGATGCCCGCATGGAGCGAACTGACAGAAGGGAATATGCCCGGGGACCGGCGCGCCTTGGCAACCATGGGTCCCTTCACGCTCCTTCCCGGCCAGCAGGAGGATATTGTGGTGGCCTACGTGTTTACCCGCGCCATGAGCGGAGGCGTGGAGCCCAGTGTACAAGCGTTGAAGAACAACACGGACAGCGTTCGTGCCTTCGCCGAAGCCATCCCAGGCCTGTTGGACGGTTCGGGTTCCGCTTGCGACCAATTGCCAACCGCCATTGCCCGGCATTCGGCGGCAAACAGCGGGCTTCGCCTCTTCCCCATCCCTGCCACGGACCTGCTCCATGTGGTGCTGCCCGGCAGCCTGCATGAAGCCGATGCATCGGTATTCGATGGGCAAGGCAGGCTGGTGCTTCAACAAGCGATCAAGGCCAACAGCCACACATTGAACACGCAAACCCTGGCCCCGGGCGTGTACATGCTGCGCGTGCGGGCCGGTGATAGGGAATTTGAGCGGCGGTTCACCATTGCCCGTTGATCCTGTACTTGAAGTGCTGCGGTAAAAAGGAACGGTCCTTTTCTCCGCAGCACTGTTTACATTCACTGCCTGAATCCAAGTTCCATGAAGAGGACCATACCCGTGTTGTTTGCCGCGCTTATATCGGCATCGGCAATTGCCCAAACGTGGACCGTCGGCGTTCCGGCAGCGTACAAGTGGAGCCAGGCCACTTACTACGGCCAATCATGCGCCCCTGATGCCGACCAGAACATCTACTTCACGGCACCGAGCGTGTCCGGCGTGCAATACGTAGCCATTGTTGATGCCGTGAGCCCGGCTGCCACCAACCAGATCACCCCGAACGGCACTGCCCCCCTGAACGTGGGGGATACCGTCCTCTTGGTTTCCGGGGCGCCCAATTCCGTGTACTTCCCCTCCGGCTCAGGCAACATGACCCTCAGCTTTTGGGCCATTGGAACGCCTACCACTGCGGGACAGTCCTATCCGTGCTCGTTCAGTGAATTCTGGATCTCCAACATGATGTTCTGCCCGGAGGGATTGTCCTTGACCGTTCCGGCCTCTTGCACCGTGCAGCAAGGCACTGCAGGGGTAAGCGCCGTGGCGACCAGCGGACCTTCGATCATTTTCCCTTCGGCAGCCAACGGTTGGACGATCTCCGTTTCCGCCAATTCGTTTACCTCGGCCAAGGTGCTGGACATCACCGGAAGAACCATCACGCGGAAGTTCCCGGCAAACCTGTCCGGATATCCGGATGGCATCTACCTCGTGCAAGGCACCCGCCCGGATGGAACAGCCTCCACCCATCGCTTCGTGCTTTCGCGCTGACACCGACTACAAGAAAGGCTGAGCATCGCGGAAAAGAGCCTACTACACGACCCTGCCGGCCTTATGAAGTGCTGCTCATCGAAGCGCATCCGGACCGCCCCACTGCCCGCAAACGCGAAAAATTCCTCAAGTCGGGTGCGGGCAAGGAATTTTTGAGGGAACTTCGCGCCTCCATTCAAACCTACCCAGGTGGCGGAATTGGTAGACCTGCCTGCCGGCAGGCAGG
>JAFDZY010000252.1 GCA_018266685.1 Bacteroidota bacterium | reverse complement strand
GAAAAGACGCCATCGGTGGGCGTCGCGCTGCCTACTATGCTTCAGCAACGCAGATCAATTATACCACCCCGGTCCAAGGCCGTACAGTTGCCGCCCACGGACCGGGGTTGTCGCAAGCGTTGCTTGCCACTCCACTGGATCACCATGTCGGTTTCTCCGGTACCGCCCTCCCCCCGGTATTTCTGGCCGATGTAGCCCTGGTCTTCATTGCCGGTAAAGGTGATGCCATTCTTTTGCCATGGCCGGTAGCCCCATTGTTCAGCATTGCCGTATGTGCCTCCTTCGGCCAAATGCAGCCTGCTGAAAGGACCTCGCGGCCCTTGGCCCAGGAAGCCGTTGTCCGGGGTGATCAGCGTGAAGCCGTCCGCGGGGACGTTCGGGAAGGTGTTCAGCGAGGGGTAGGTCATCCGGGGGTTGATCCGCGCGCGGAAGCTCTGGCTTGTCCAAAAGTCGATTGGGAAAGCACCGTCATGGCGGACCTCCAATGGCTGGGGCGTTGCAGTGTTCCAACCGAGGTAAAATCCGGGCACACCATTATGGCCGAGCACATCAGCTTGGGCCATTGCCTGACCCGAAGCGCCTATTGCCGCAACGAGCAGTAACTGGCCTATTGTTCTCTGCATTCTCATGTCCTTTCGTTTTTGTGGTTCATTGAAAGGACCGGAACGATGCTCCTATTCGGTCAATACGAACTTTACCGTTTGAATGCCACTTTCCCGCCGAATCCGTAGAACATATGCGCCCCGTGACCACGCGGCTACATCCAAGGAGAACCGTTTGCCCACCACCATCCCGCTCCAGACCCTGCGCCCCAGCATGTCCAGCACCTCCGTCTTACCGCCCGACGCATTGCCGATCAGAATGGCATCTATCGCCGGGTTGGGATACACGTAAGGCTTGCTCCCTTCAGCCTCCCCGATCCATTGCACTCTTTCACATCCATTCGGATCGGGCGAAACACACACGGCATCGATAAGGGTGTAGCTGATGTCGTACCAAGGGAAAACATTTGCCGGGTCTGCGAATCGCACGGTATCCGTCAGCTCGTTGCTGAAGAAGTTGCCAACCATCACGTAGGAATAGGCACTGTCCGCCACAAAGCTGCCGCCCACCAAGGTCCAGTTCATTGTATCGGTAAGCACTTCCCCGTAATCCACCTGCGCAACGTTCGGGGCCACCGGATAAGGGTCATTCCAATACCAATGCCGGTCGTATGTGGTGAAAAGCATGCCCACATTGCTGCTGGCCAACCAGACTAGCGGATACTGATCGTTGCCCCCAAAGGCCGCATTCGCCCTGAAGCTGCAGTAGTAGGTCTGGCCCGGAACCAACGGCTCCGTCAATGGCGCCATGATCCATTCACGCTGTTCCTCTCCGTCGCCTGTTCTCACGTACGTACACAGCCCAATGCAGGCCTCTCCTTCGTACGGGTATTGAAAGGTAAGGATGTTCAAAGGCAAGCCATTCACAGAGCCATACGGCAAGCAGCTTAGGAGGTAATCTGGTGTTAGGTATGCGCTGTACCAGTCATGGATCTCTCCAAGGCCCAAAATCTGCCAACATGAGTCGGCTTCCTCAAATCCCGGGTTGGGCACCAAGTTTTGGCCTAACGCCAAGGAAGGGCAAACCCAGCCAGTCAAGGCTATGAACACAGCTTGCCGAAGGAACCGCACGCCATTCAGAAACATGGCAGGTGTTTTTGTTCGTATTGGCCGGAAGCATCGTTCCAGTCCGTGAAAGTTACAATGCATGCCGCTACCCGCGTTCATGCATGTCTTCCCGTTCGGCTGGCCGGGAGGGGCCGGGGCGATCAGAAGATCATTGCCCCGCGCTCCGGTGGAGCGCACCTATTCATGAAAAGGTGGTGCGGCTTCCATGGCAAATCGTGTTTGTACTTGTGGAAAACAAGTGCGTTGCCCCAATTGGGCAACAACGAATACAGCTACCTTGGTGAACTGAAAATTCAACGGCCCAACGGCCCAACGGCCCAACGGCCCAGCGCGCAAGTCAAGCAAGGTGCTATGGAAAGTTGCGCGTTCATGGTGGAACGAATGTAACGAAATTTATATGGAAAACATGGTGGTTGATAAATCATGCCATCTGGGCACAGGGTCCGCCAAGGGTCGGAGATTCAGGTTGGCGAGACCCTGCTGGAGGATTGAGACTTGTTCACTAACAAGCCCGAGCACACCCCAAGCAAGGTGTCTCAGCATATCCTTCGTTCTCATGTCCTTTTGTGTTATCGGTTTCTGAAAGGACCGGAACGATGCTTCCTATTCCGCCAATACGAACCTCACAATCTGCACACCTGGCGTACCACGCAATTTCAACACGTAAGCGCCGCGTGACCAGTTGCCCACTTCCAACCCGAAGCGTTCTGTGTTCACCTTGCCGCTCCATACTTGTTGCCCGAGCATGTCCAGCACTCTCAGATCAAACCCGGCCGCATGGTTGATGAACAATACATCTGTTGCCGGGTTCGGATATACAGCAGGGGATGGTTCACCTGAATCGTGCATGCCACTGCCGCGCTCACATCCCTCAGGATAGGGCGAGACACACACGGCATCCACAAGCGTATAGCTAAACTCACCCCATTCTGGAATGTCCGAGGCGAAGTGGAGCGTATCAGTGAGCGCATTGCTAAAGAAGTTGCCGATCATCAGGTAGCTATAGGCGCTGTCCGCCACAAAGCTGCCACTCACCAAGGTCCAGCCCACCGTATCGCTTAGTACCTGTGGGTACAGGATTTGTGCCTGGTTCATAGCCGAAGGTAGCGGATCACCCCAGGACCAATGCCGGTCGTAGGTGGTAAAGAGCATGCCCAGATTGCTGCTGGCCAGCCAATTTATCGGGTTCCACCCATTTCCACCAAATGCAGCATTCGCGCGAAGGCTACAATAGTATGTCGCTCCAGGCACCAAAGTATCCAGCAAGGACACCATGAGCCATTCGCGTTGCTCTTCTCCAGTATGTCCAGCGAAGGTAATCAAGCCAGCACAGGAACCGCCTTCATATGGATACTGAAAGGTGGCAATGTTCAAGGGCAGACTATTGGCCGAACCATAAGGTTGGCAGCTTTGCAGATGATCGGGGGTGATGGATGCACTGTACCAATCGTGCAACGCACCCAAGCCAAGGCCAAATGTGCAACTATCAGTTTCCTCAAACCCCGGGTTGGGCACCAGGTTCTGGGCTGTAGCAATAGCCGTGGTACCGAACCCAATTAGGGCCACTACCGCTTGCCGAAGGAACCGCGCACCATTCGGGCACATGCCGGTGTTCTTGTTCGTATTGGCCGGAAGCATCGTTCCGGTCCGTGAAAGTTACAATGCAACGCGCAAGAAGCGCATACATGTCTTCCCGTTCGGCTGGCCGGGAGGGGCCACCCGCCGTATGGCGAGTGCAGCACAAGGCTACGCCTGGCTATGAAATGGGGGTGCTGGCTCCATGGCGAAGCGGGTTAGGGTTTGTGTAAAAAAGAAGGGAGGCCACCACGGGGCAGCCCTTTTTGCAACTACCTTGTACAGTCGAAAATTCAGCTGCGCTCTGCGCTCTGCGCTCTGCGCTCTGCGCTCTGCGCTCTGCGCTCTGCGCTCTGCGCTCTGCGCTCTGCGCTCTGCGCTCTGCGGCAGCGAAGCGAAGCGAGAAGATCATTTGTTCAAGCCGCCGGTTCATGTTGCCGGATATACAGGAAGAAATGGTAACATGGTGCTATGGTCGAAAACTTGATCAGCAGGGAACCGGCTTACCCGTGAAGGTGATGCCGTTGTGCATCCACTGCCGGTAGCCGATGTCCTGGGCATAAACGATCGGTTGGGCCGTGCCCACGTCATCCACCAGGTGCAAGCGCGAAAACGGACCCCGCACATTGTTGATGAAGGCAGGCCGTCCGCTCAGCAACATGAACCCGTTGCGCGGTGCATTCGGCGCAGTGCCGATGGCGTAGCTGGTCGTCGGGTTGATCCGTGCACGGAACAGGTTCGCCGTGCTGAAATCGATGGGTTGGTTGCCCTCGTTCTTCACATCCAAGATCTGGTTTGCAGCGGCGTTCCAGCCAAGGTAGGAACCTATACCGCCAAGGTTATCCGCTTGTGTCGCTTGTGAGAAAGTTTGTTGGCTAACAAGCCCGAGTACACCCCAAGCAAGGTGCCTCAAAATGTTCTTCGTTCTCATGTCCTTTCGTGTTGTCGGTTTCTGAAAGGACCGGAACGATACTTCCTATTCCACCAATACGAACTTCAGCACCTGCACGCTTTGTGCATCACGCACCTGCAACACGTATGCACCGCGCGCCCAACTTCCAACATCCACAGCGTAGCGCTCCGTGTTCACCCTTCCGCTCCACACCTGCTGCCCCAACATGTTCAGCAGTATGGCATCGCGACCAACAGCGTTACCGATTACGAGGACATCGCTCGCCGGGTTCGGATACACAATTGGTTCTGCTCCGTCCAAGTCAAGAACTCCCAGGTTCGACTCACACCCATCCGGACTGAATGAGACGCACACGCCATCGATCAGTACATAACTATACTGCGCCCACCCAGGAACATCTGAAGCGAAGTGAATTGTATCCGTCAGGGCGTTGCTGAAGAAGTTGCCGATCATCAAGTAGGTGTACGCGCTGTCCGCCACGAAGCTGCCGCTCACTAACGTCCAGTTCACTGTATCGCTTAAAATCTGAGGGTACAAGATGTGGGCATGGTTGATCGGCGGGGGGTATGCATCACCCCATTGCCACTGCCGATCATAGGTGGTGAAGAGCATGCCCAAATGGTCGCTGGCCAGTTGGTTCAGCGTCAAGGATGTTCCCCCGAATGCCGCGTTCGCCCGGAAGCTGCAGTAATAAGTCTGCCCGAGCACCAATGTGTCCAGCAAGGGAACAATGAGCCACTCGCGCCACTCTTGTCCAGAGCTACCATCGTAAGTGAAAATTCCCGCGCACGAATTCCCCTCAAACGGCTGCTGGTAGGTAAATTGGTTCATGGGCAAACCGTTCGCCGTGCCATACGGTTGGCAGCTTTGCAAGTGGTCAGGGGTAAGGTATGCACTGTACCAATCGTGCAATGCACCCAGGCCAAGGCCAAAGGTGCAACTGTCAGTTTCCTCAAATCCCGGGTTGGGCACCAAATTTTGGCCCAATGCCAAGGAAGGGCCTCCCCAGCCAACTATGGCTGCGCACACAACTTGCCGGAAGAACCGCGCACCATTCAGGCACATGCCGGTGTTTTTGTTCGTATTGGCCGGAAGCATCCTTCGACAAGCTCAGGATAGCATCGCTCCGGTCCGTGAAAGTTACAATGCAACACGCAAGAAGCGCATACATGTCTTCCCGTTCGGCTGGCCGGGAGGGGCCGGGGGCGATCAGATGATCATTGCCCCGCGCTCCGGTGGAGCGCACCTATGCATGAAAAGGTGGTGCGGCTTCCATGGCAAATCGTGTTTGTACTTGTGGAAAACACGTGCGTTGCCCCAATTGGGCAACAACGAATACAGCTACCTTGGTGAACTGAAAGTTCAGCGGCCCAGCGGCCCAGCGGCCCAGCGGCCCAGCGGCCCAGCGGCCCAGCGGCCCAGCGCGCAAGTCAAGCAAGGTGCCATGGAAAGTTGCGCGTTCATGATAGAACGAATGCAACGGAATTTATGTGGAAAACATGGATGGTGGATATGTCATGTCATCGGGACGCAGGGTCCGCCAAGGGTCGGTGATTTTGGTGGCGAGACCCTGCGTGAGGATTGAATGCAATGGCAGTATTGGAAACCGCCGGAGGCGGACTGAACGGACCGCACTCGCGAAAAACGCGAG
>JAFDZY010000251.1 GCA_018266685.1 Bacteroidota bacterium | reverse complement strand
GGCATGTTGCAGGACAGCACCCCCGGCGTGGAGGCGCATTTGCTGAAGGCACCCGCCACCGGCTACATCGGCTTCGACCCCACGGCCGATTCGCTGCACGTGGGCCACTTGGTGCAGGTGATGACGCTCACCCACTTCCAGCGCTGCGGCCACAAGCCCCTGGCCCTGGTGGGCGGTGCCACGGGCATGGTGGGCGATCCCAGCGGCAAGCGCACCGAGCGCAACCTGCTCGATGAGGAGGCCCTGCGCCACAATGAGGCCTGCGTGAAGAAGCAATTGGAACGCTTCCTCGATTTCAGCGGCAGCAACGCCGCCCGCATGGTGAACAACTATGACTGGTTCAAGGACATGGGCTTTCTGCGCTTTATCCGCGAGGTGGGCAAGCATATCACCGTGAACTACATGATGGCCAAGGACAGCGTGAAGAGCCGCTTGGAGGAGGGTCTCTCCTTCACCGAGTTCAGTTACCAGCTGGTGCAGGGCTACGATTTCCAATGGCTGAACAAGCATGAAGGCTGCACGGTGCAGATGGGCGGCAGCGACCAGTGGGGCAACATCACCACGGGCACCGAGCTGATCCGCCGCATGGGCGGGGATGAAGCTTATGCAGTCACCACGCAATTGCTCACCAAGGCCGATGGCACCAAGTTCGGCAAGAGCGAAGGCGGCAACATCTGGCTCGATCCGGAACGCACCTCGCCGTACAAGTTCTACCAGTTCTGGCTGAACAACAGCGATGCCGATGCAGCGAAGTCGGCGCTGATCTTCACCACGTGGGAGCGGGCTTTTGCAGAGGACCTGGTCGCGCAGCACACCAAGGCACCGCACGAGCGCCGCTTGCAGAAGGAACTCGCCGCGTTTATCACCACGTTGGTGCATGGCGAAGCGGAACTGAAGGCAGCGATCGCATCCAGCGAAGTGCTCTTCGGCAATGCGGCGGAAGGTTTGGCGAGCTTGAGTGAGAAGCAATGGCTCGATGTGTTCGAGGGCGTGCCCCAGGCGGAAGTGCCGCGCACGGCGATCGAGGCTGGCGTAGGCATCATCGACCTGCTGAGCGAAGGCACCGGCTTCCTGCCCAGCAAAGGCGAGGCGCGCCGCGCGCTGAAGGAAGGCAGCATCAGCGTGAACAAAGTGAAGGTGGGGGAGGACCGCACCGTGAACACTGAAGACCTGCAAGCCGGGAAGTTCATCCTGCTGCAGCGGGGGAAGAAGAACTACTTTTTGGTGAAGGTGGTGGGATAGTTCGTAGTTCGTGGTGCCCCCTACGAACTACGCCCTACGAACTACGCCCTGCGAACTAACCCACCAGCAAATTGCACCCGCGCAGGTCGCTGTTGTCAAAGCGCCCCAGCACCTCGAAGCTGCCATCGGCGTGCATGCGGCCCAAGTCCTGCGTGCTGATGAACGGGCAGCTGCCGATGTTGCACAGATCGATCACATCGATGCCGCCCGTGCGTCCTGCTTCCACGGTGCTGAAGGGGTCGTTCACATCCCGGAGGCGCACCCGCATCCACGGCGGGCAGCGGTAGCGGCCATGGCCTTGCGACCAAGCCTGTGAAAGCAGCTCGGTCATCCCGTATTCGCTGTGGATGGCGGCTACGCCGAAGGCTTCCTTCAGGATGGCGTGCAGTTCCTCGCGCACCATTTCGGGCCTGCGCCCTTTCATGCCGCCGGTTTCCATGATCACGGTGTGCCTTAACGGCATGGGGTGTTGTTCCGCCAGGTCCAGCAAGGCAAAGGGCACGCCGAACAACAAGGTCTGCACGCCTTCCGCCTCGCTTTCGCGCAGCAATGCGGCCAACGCATCGAGGTTGTGCAGAAAGGTGCCGCTCTTGGCGTCGCCGCTTTGCTCGATCAGCTTCTGCACCATGTACACCAGGGAGCTTCCGGGGCGCTCCAAGTAAGCTGGCAACAGCGCCAGGATCCGCCAGCGCGAGGGTCGCCCGTATTCCGCGCCGAAACTGGTATTGAAGGAGCGCTCGTACAACGCCGGCCACGGCACGTGGTGCGTACTGGTGGTGGCGCCGGTGGTGCCGCTGCTGGTGAACTGCAAGGTGGCCTCCAGCCCGTCCAGCAACACGCGGTGGTTGCGGAAGAAGCCGATGGGCAGGAAGGGGATCCGGTCGATCGCATCCACCTGTTCCCGCTGGATGCCCAACGCCGAGAGGTACGCCTTGTACACTGGATTGCGGGTGGCATGCAGCTTGAACAGGTCCAGAGCAAGTGCCTCAAACCGGCCCGCATCGTCCACGAGGAACGGCTTCTCCCGCCATTCCTCAAACGCCAAAGCACCACTGGACCCGGCGTTCATACCTTTGGGGAATTGATGGACGGGTTGCGCATGCCGGGAACAAAAGTATTCGGGGCCGCGCTGGCGGTGGCGCTGCTGGGCACGGCTTGCCTGAAAACGGAGGAGTTTCCCACCGCGCCGCAGATCACGTTCAAGTCCTACGTACAGTCCCCGGATTCCGCAACGCTCACCATCTCGTTCACCGACGGAGATGGGGACATTGGGCTGGACCAAGGTGACACGCTTGCGCCGTTCAACCCCGGCAGCCAGTGGTACCACAACTTTTTCGTGGACCAGTACAAGAAGGTGAACGGCTCGTGGGTGCTCCAACAATTCGCGCTGCCCTTGTATTACCGCATTCCGGTGATCACGCCCACGGGCCAGAACAAAGCTTTGCAGGGTGACATAACGGTGGAGATCAGCCCGCAAGTACTGCCGCCGCCATTGCCCGGCGATACCACGCGCTTCAGTGTCCGCATTGCCGACCGTGCGTTGCACGAGAGCAACACGGTGTATACTGACGATATCATCCAACACTGAGGGCGCGACGGATTGCCCCGCGGGCCTGCCCGGCGTTATTTTTCCGGATCAATGCGCGCGTTGTATCCATGGCTCCTGGCCTGTTGCTCGTTTTCGGTGGCAACGGCCCAGGATTTGCCGTTCCAGCAGATCACTTCGGACAATGGCCTGTCGGACAATGCGATCACCGCGTTGCTCCAGGACAGGGATGGGTATCTGTGGATCGGCACGGAAAGCGGACTGAACCGATTTGATGGACGCTATGTGCGCGCGTGGCATGCCAAAGATGGTTTGGGCGGCGAGTTTGTCACGGCATTGCTGCAAGACAGGGCAGGCACGATCTGGGCGGCCACGGCCGAAGGTGGGTTGAGCTGCTTCAATGCAACCGGCGACAGGATTGCGTCATTCCCGCCAAGAAAACGCTCCCTCACCACCCGCCCCAATTGCCTGTTCGACCTAAATGACAGCATCTTGATGATCGGTGCGCAAAAAGTGCCGATCATTTTCCTGAACAAGCGTACCGGGCGGTTTACTTATTGGAAAGGGGCAGGCCCCATCACGCCTGCGGCCGCAGTGGATCAACCGGTGGTAAGCGGCGACTGGTGCCATTACATCACGGATCTTGGCGACGGCCGCATGGCGATCGGCTTTTTGCTTCAGTACCAACAACTGATCGTGGACCGGGCCAGCGGCAGACAAATTGGGCAAGCCTTCCACCTGGAGGGCTTGAAAGACCAGACCGTTGTATCCGCATTGCGGGTGAAGCGGCGTTTGTACGGGACGGGCTGGCAGGCACGGCTACACATGACTGATCTGCGCACCGGAGAGGCGACGAGCTGGACCATGCCGGATGAATGCAGTGCACTGGCGCTGGAAGACAGCCTGCACTTGTTGGTGGGCACTGCAGCAAAAGGACTCTTGCGCGTGGACCTGCGCAACGGGGGCTTTGAAGCCTTCCGGCACCAGATTGACGAGCCACGCTCCCTGAGCGATGACCGCATACGTGCGCTTTTGCACGATCGGGAAGGAAGAACATGGGTGGGTACCGCGAACGGACTGAACCTGTATGCGCCGCAGCGCTGGTGGACGCAACGGGTGCCGTTGCGCGCGAGCCCGGGGGACCAGACACCTGCCTCCATCACGTACAGCATTGCCCAACTGAAGAACGGCACCTTGGCCGTGTGTACCGATGGAGGCCTGTTCATGGGCCGCCCGGATGGGCCTTTTCAACACATTCCGATCCGGGCCAATGGCCGTAAGCTGCGTCCCACCATGGTGTTTGAACAAGGAGGGACAACATGGCTAGGCGCGGAGGAAGGCATATTCTGGTGGGTGCCTGGCAGCGATCAAGCCGGGGATTGGGCCGAAAAGCTGGAGAGGCGCAGCCCGCCGGCGCAGGACACCTTAAAGGCATATGGGATCCCGGAACTTTTTCAGGTCAGGAGCATCCTCTCCGATTCCTTGTTCCGCAGGCCTTTCTTGGTACTGGGCGTTCGAGGTTATGGCATCGCATTACTGGACCTGGGAAACGGGCGCGCGACCTACTTCGCGGATGAAGCGCAGCTCCCGGCCAGCATCGGAAGCAATTTGGTCAACAAGGTGGTGAAGGGCAGCGATGGGAAGTATTGGGCCGGAACATCCCGTGGGCTGTATGAATGGAAGTTGGACCGCGAGCGGCCGGCCAATGATTTCCGTGCTTTCCTTGCGGAGAATCCTGTGGCCCCGCTTCCGTCCAATGACGTCTTGGACTTGCTTGCTGATCAACGTGGCGTGTTGTGGATCGCCATGCGCAACGGCGGGTTGGCGGCGTGGAACGGCCATGTGATGCGCAATTTTCCATTGCCGCAGGCGGTGGGCAATACGGTCGATGGGTTGGCCATGGACCGCGCGGGCAAACTTTGGTGCGCCATGCGCGGTTGTTTCGCCGTTTTGGACACTGCAGCGGGTACCTGGGAGGTGAAGCCGCTGCAGGGGCTTCGCGGCCTTCCTGCCATGCCTGCGGGTACCCGGATCCTTGCCGATGGCCGAATCGCCTTTGTTTCGGACGACATGATCCAATTGATCGATCCGGCAAAGCAACCAGGCCCAATGGCTCCCCCACTGCCGTACTTGGCCCGGTTGGAAGTCAACGGCACCATGGTGGACGGATCCGCGGCGAATACGTTGAAGCTGGATGCACGGGACGGGCCGTTGCAAGTGGCCGTTAGCACATTGGACCTTGCTCCGGCAACACCCTACCTGTTCACGTTCCAATTGGAAGGCGTGGATCCCGTGCCGCGCATAGCCGATGCAACCGGGAGCGTGGTGTATGCCAGCCTTCCCCCGGGGAAATACAGGCTCATTGCGCACACGCTGGCATCGGACGGATCATTGAGCGCGCCCGTGGTGGTGGCCACGATCAACAAGGCCGCGCCGGTCTGGCAGCGTTGGTGGTTTTATCTGGCCATCGCGGCGGCAACCACGGCTTTGGCGTATGCCTTGTTGCGCTACCGGTACATGCAGCGGCTGCGCTTGCAGCAGGTGCGCAACCGCATAGCCAGCGACCTGCATGATGAAGTGGGCTCTTCCTTGAGCGCGATCAGCATCGGCTCCCAATTGGCGGCGAGCCTCAGCGGCCACGACCCTGAACAAGCCAGGCGAATCCTGGTCCGCATGGGCGAAACGAGCAGCACCAGCCTGCACAGCATCCGCGATATTGTATGGGCCATTGATCCCAAGCATGACGAGGGCGAGGCGCTGGTGGTCCGCATGCAGCGCATTGCCCGCGAACTGCTCACGGACAAGGGGGTGGATGTTTCGTTCTTGGTCACGGGCGGCGTGGAACACATCAAGCTTCCAATGTCCGCCCGGAAGGACCTCCTGCTCCTGTTCAAGGAGGCCGTGCATAACTGCAGCAAGTATGCAGATGCGGGTACCGTGCAGGTGTCACTCCAACGGACAGGCCCGGTGCTGAGGCTCAGCATAAAGGATGATGGGAAAGGGTTCGATCCCTCCCTGCATCCTGACGGGCACGGGCTGGCCGGCATGGACCGGCGTGCAAGGTCACTGAAGGCGGAACTGCTCCTGAAGAGTGCGCCGGGCATGGGCACCTTGGTAGGGTTGGAGGTGGACCTAACGGAAATCCGTGATTGACATGCCGCAAAAGGATCGGCAAATTCGAACCGTCATAAGCCCAGAAGGCATGGAACGCATTCGCGTGATCATTTTCGATGACAACAAGGACCTCCGCGAGATGTTTTGCATGCTCGTGGACGCCCAGCCGGACATGGTGTGCGTGGCGGCCCACCCGGACCTCGCGCAGGTGTTGCGGGACATCGGTGCCGCAAAGCCGGACGTGATCGTCATGGACATCCAAATGCCCGGCAAGAACGGCATTGAAGGCGTTCAATTGATCAAGGCCAGGTACCCGGATGCAAGGATCTTGATGCAAACCGTGTTCGATGATGATGACCGTGTGTTCGAGGCCATCCGCGCCGGTGCCAGCGGATACATCCTGAAGACGGCAAGCACGGAAGAAATGATCAAGGCCGTGCGTGACGTGCATGCCGGGGGCTCCGCGATGACCCCGGCCATAGCTGCCAAAGTGCTGGAGCATTTCAGGATTGCACGCCCGAAGGAGAAACAGGCACCTGACCCTGGCCTCAGCGCGCGGGAGCGTGCGGTGCTCAAACTATTGGTGGACGGGCGCAGCTACAAAATGATCGCCGCCGAACTGGGCATCAGCTTCCACACGGTTGACACGCACATCCGGCACATCTATGAAAAACTGCACGTGGCCAGCGGCACGGAGGCGGTGGGCAAGGCGATCAAGGACCGGCTGGTGTGAGCCTTTGGCTTCCCTGTTCACTTCCCACCGATCACATCCTCCCAGAAGGTGATCTCCTTCTCATTGTTGATGCTGATCCGCGCAATGTCGTCGAACACACTTACCATGCCTGTTACGCACACTTTGCGCCCTTGCAAGTAAGTTTCCGGGTTGTATGAGAAGTTCGGGCTGTTGTAGTCCCACACCGTGGCGTAGAAATCCTGGTTCGGGTACATCCGGTCAAAGTTCAGGTAAAGCGCGTTGGATTTCTTGGTGCGCCGCGTGCTCACCACGGTGCCGCAAATGGTGGCCTTGTTGCCGATGTGGTACTTGGCCTGCATGGTGTTGAAGCGGCCGCCGGGCAAGGGCGGAGGCAGCGGGGCTACTTCACCCATCGCCTTGTCGCCTTCGCCGTACCAGTCCTGCGTGTTGTGCTGCGCCTCGATCCGGTTCTCCAACGTGTCGTCCAACGCAGGGAAGAGGTCCAGTCCGGAAAGGGCCTCGGCACTGTCGATGGAAACCGCATAGGCCAGAACCCCTTGGTCGTTCAGGCCGTTTTTCATCACGAATGCAATGCCTTTCTTCACCGGTGCGTCCAGGTCCACCATGGCCTTGAAAAAGGCCGGCGGAATGCTGACGTCCGCCTTGGCTTTGGGCTTGTTCAGTAATGGCATGTCCTTGCCCGGGATGGGCGCGGTGACCACAAACACGCGATGGCCCGAGTAGTGTACGTAACGGCGCATCCAGTCCTCCAGGTCGGCCCAAGTGCCGCGGTTCAGTTCGGGTTTTTGCGGGGATACGTTCGAGTAGAGGTAGGTGGCCTTGAGCGCATCTTCGCTCCAGCGCATGTCGGCGCTGGGTACCATGTGGCCGCGGTCATAGCCGCTGAACCAGTAGTTGTCGATCAATGCGGTGTTGGTCTTGATCAGCGGGTCCGGAAGGAAAGTGTCAATGCGCGCCAAGTTGCCTTCCATGATGTCCGGCAGGATCATGTGCGCGGTCCACTTCGGGATCTTGTATTTGTCGCTCCATACCAGCGCATGGCCCGGATGCACCACCACGGTATCACCGGCATCCAGGCGCGGGTAGCCCGTCTTTGCCAAGTCATGCTGCATCACGTCCAGCTTGGCATGTTCCACCTGGCTGCGCATTTGTTCCAGTTGCTGCTGGATTGCGGCAAATTGGGCTTGTACTTCACGCAGATGCTTGTCGGCTTGGGATTGCCCGAACAAAGTGGACAGCAACAGGGATCCGGTGAAGGTGAGCGTGGAGCGAATGTTCATGGAGAGACCTGCTATTGGATGTGCGTGGAGGCGATCAAGCCTGCAAGATCGTTCAAAGCGGCGGAAAGTGCGCCAGCCGATTTGCAAGCGCCATGCCGTGCTGCGGGATGTTCAAGCGCCGCTGCAATGTTCAGGTGCTGTTGGTCCTGGACCATGTGGATGCCGCGAAGGCCGTGCAACCGTCCAAGATATTCCTGCTCCGGCTGGCCCGGCGTTGGTACAAGCAATGCCCCGCGCCCGAGGGTGGCGAGGTCCATCAAGGTGGAATAGCCGGTGCGCCCCACGATCAGTTCGGCATGCAGCAGGGCAGCGTGCAGGGCGGGCGAGGGCAAGTGCCCCACCACGTGCACAAGCCCCGTTCGGCTTTCCTGCAGGCCCGGCCTGCCCGTTACCAGCAGGTGCGGCCCTTCGATCGCCTGCAATTGCTGCAACAGCATTGTTTCCAACAAGCCTCGCTGCGGCTCCGGCCCGCTGATCACGGCCACCACGCGCCATGCGTTCGGAGTGTTGGGAGGGACGGCATGTTCAAAGCGGCTTAAGGGTCCGATGTAACGCGCATTCGCGGGAAGGTTTTGGCCGTGCGATAGCTCGCCGGCAAGGCCCGGGGCTTCCTCAAGGTCGGGTATCCAGCAGCGCTGGAATGGCGCAATGTGCCGCAGGTTGATCTTTCGGGCCAGACCTTGTGCCGCGGGCGTGAACGGAAAAAGCTGGTGGGTGATCAGCACGCTCGGCAGGGCCATGGCGTGCAGCCCGAAACGCTGGTCGCTGATCACCGCGTCCAGTTGCAAGGCCTGCTTATGCATTTCAAGCCAGGCATGCTCCGCACGGATCTGCCGCAGCATCGCAGGGAATTGCCGGGCCAGCATCCACGCCATGGATTTTCCGCGCGCGTACCGCACCTCCATGCCCGGGATCTTTGCCTGCTCCAGTTGCGGAAACTCCGCGGCCAACAGCGCCAGCGGGCCTTTGTCGGCGCCGATCACCGGCGTTGCACCATGCTCCAGCAGCGCACGGATCAACGGCACGCAGCGCGCTGCGTGGCCCAAGCCCCAATCCAGAGGGGCCACCAGGATGCGTGCGCCGTGGAACATGGGGCGAAGATGGGAAGGTGGGCGATGATTGAGTGAATAGTGGCCGGTGAAAAGTGACTGGAGGTCCACCGGATATAGGTCAAGCAGACCAATCACCGATCACCAATCACTGATCCAGGCAATGCAATTCTATTGCACTTCCCGTCGTTCCTTCGCGCTCCATTTCCGCGACCATCAGAACTTTGTGTCATGGGCAAGAACAAGCTTTCCCGCTTTGCCGAGAACGCCACATACGCACACGTGGTGCAGCCTACGTTCCGCGAACTTCAAGCCACCGACCTTCCACTGAAAGGCAATTGGAACACTGAATTTTTCAAGCGCGATGCTCCGTTGGTGCTGGAGCTGGGCTGTGGGCGCGGCGAATACACCGTGGGCCTGGCCCAATTGCGGCCGGAGAAAAACTACATCGGGGTGGACATTAAGGGCGCGCGGATCTGGCGCGGCGCGAAAACGGCGCACGAGCAGGGCATGGCCAACGTGGGCTTCCTGCGCACCCACGTGGACCACATCCTACGCTGCTTCGGCCCTCATGAGGTGGACGAGATCTGGCTCACCTTCAGCGATCCGCAGATCGGGAAAGCACGCAAGCGCCTTACCAGTCCGTTGTTCCTCGCACGCTACAGGGAGATCCTCAAACCTGGCGGCGTGATCCACCTGAAGACCGACAGTCCGTTGCTTTACGAATACACCTTGGAGCAGATCGCGGAGCACAAGCTGCACACCGAGGAAAGCAGCGCAAACGTGTATGCGGAGCTGGTGCCGCGCGTTTCCATGGAAGAACAAGCCGTGCTGAACATCCGCACCTACTATGAAAGCTTATGGCTGGAGGAAGGGAGGACGATTCACTATGTGCGCTTCCGACTTTGATGAAATGGGGCAATTCGCCAATGTGCCAATTTGCCAAAGGACTAACCGCCAATTTGCACTGAGCATTTTGGCGACTTGGCGCATTGGCACCTTGGCAAATTGGCAAATTGGCAACTTGGCTACTTGGCGAATTGGCAACTTGGCAACTTGACGCATTCACATGGCAAAGCGAACCCTCATCAACGATGCCGTCCAAGAGCGCGACTTCTTCGCCGACGTGATGGACGTGGTGCGGCAGATCCCGCGGGGCCGGGTAACCAGCTATGGTGCCATCGCCAAATACCTCGGGGCCCCGCGCAGTTCACGCATGGTGGGCTATTGCATGAACAACGCCCACGCCGTGAAACCCAAGGTGCCCGCACACCGCGTGGTGAACCGCATCGGCCTGCTCACCGGCAAGCACCACTTCGGCAGCCCCACGGCCATGGAGGACTTGCTGAAGAAGGAAGGTGTGAAGGTGAAAAACGACCAGGTGGTGGATTTCGGGAAGAAGTTTTGGGACCCGGCAGCTGAGCTGGGGTGGTGAGTACGTCAGTCCATTCCTTCCCTTATCTCGGCCAAACGCTCCTTTGCAACCGGAAGGACCCGTTCAACCGTTAGCCAAACGGCCACCTTGTCGATGCCCAGGTAATCGTGGACGAGCTTGTCGCGCATACCGGCCATCCTCTTCCACGGAACATCGGCGTGCATTTCCCGGGTCGTGGATGAAAGCCGTTTTACGGCTTCCCCAATGATCATAAAATTTCGGATCACGCCGTCTTGGACTAACCGGTTGTCCAAGAACCCATGCAGGTTCATCTCTTCGGTATAGAGTAATATCTGATCAACGGCCTCAATGATATCCTCCAACAGGAGCGAGTCGGACCGGTCGGCGCTCATGCTGCGGCATCTATCCTTATCAAGTCGCGGAGCACGTATGGCCGCAGCCGCGCATGGAGCGCCCGCTCAGTAACCAGATCAACAGGGAAGCCGAGTTTTTCGCTCAAGTCCTGTTCAATGCCCACCAATTCCAACAGATCGACATCGATGGCCAGGTCCACCAAAAGGTCAAGGTCGCTATCAGCTTGGTGATCTCCACGTGCACGGGAACCGAAAACACCGATCAGATTTGGGCCGAACGGGGCCAAGATCTCCCGGACCATGCGTTGTTCCTCTGCATTCAGCATGGTCCAAATTTAACGGGATATGCGGGCATCGCCCCTATTTCTGGCGCGAGCGTTTGCGCTTGTGCTTTGAACGATGATGCAAAACGCACGAGCGTGGGCTCGCGCGAGGTGAGGGGTATCTGTTGTCATTTACTTTTTTGCAAAAGTTTCTTTAGAAATTTATATCGATTTTGGAAAAATCGCTTATAGTCATCGCCATTGAACACATCGCTTTTATCGTTATTGCAAAAGTAACATGCTAAAACGCAATTTTTATTTGAATATTTTCTCTTTGGATTAATTCGATCAACTTCAAGCCACATTCCTCTTGCCTTTCCTGGCCCAGTGTGTCCTTTTTGTGGAAACCTTTTTGATGTCAGAAGCTCTCTAACCACAATTTCTTGTGATTGCAATTCAGTTAATCCGCAGTAATGGCAAATTTTCTTTGTACCGCAATACCATTTATGGAAACTATCAAAAGAATAAAAGCCATTTGTACCCATGTTACATCGTGATTTGTAATTTGATTTAAGTTGTCTTTGTGATTTTGGGCGGTATTCAAATGACGGTGTTCTGTCAGCCATTGTAAATCGTTGTAATTGGTAACGTGTCGCGCTGAAATGGCACGTAATGGTCAATGGTGCTTAGTTAAACGAAGGTGTTGGCAGCTGATCCATCATATACGCCCAGATCCGTGAGCAGTTTCCTCGAGCAGGATGCTCAGGCTGAGGGTAGCAAAGGCTTGGGGCAACGATGAACACATGTACGGCACGCTTTCAAGTTTCCGAATATACGCTTAGCCGGAATCGCGTGATTGGCGAACTGGTTGGATATGCCGGTTGCGAAGCGGACCGCTGCGGTCCTTTCCAGTTTCTGGCGGTCTCGCTGGCATCATGGTGCTTCACCTCGCACACTGACCTTCATCAACCCATTCCCTTCGCGCTGCGGTACCTTTGCGCCGCCATGCAGATCACTGAAGAAGCCCTTTACCAAGCGCTCAGCAAGGTCATTGAGCCGGACCTGAAAAAGGACATCGTGGAGTTGGACCTTGTGCAGGAGGTCGTCATCGATGAGGATACCATCAGCATCATCGTGGAGGTGAGCAACCCCGCCATGCACAGCCGCAAGCGCATGGAGGAAGCGGTGACCTTCCAACTGAAGCAGGCGCTCGGGGATGCGGTGAAGGTGCATGTGAGCGTTCGGCCCATTAGTGGGGCACGTGGCGGCCTGCGCAAGGTGCTGCCCTTCGTGAAGCACATCATTGCCGTGGCCAGCGGCAAGGGCGGCGTGGGCAAGAGCACCATCACGGCCAACTTGGCGGCTGGCCTGGCCCAGCGCGGCCTCAAGGTGGGTTTGGTGGATGCCGACGTTTATGGGCCCAGCATGCCGCTGATGTTCGATGTGCAGCAGGAGAAGCCGCGCGTAAAGCAGGTGGACGGCAAGAACATGATCATCCCCGTGGAAAGCCATGGGGTGCAATTGCTCAGCATCGGCTTCTTCGCCGATCCTTCGCAAGCCATTGCGTGGCGCGGCCCCATGGCCAGCAAGGCACTGGACCAGCTGTTCAAGGATGCCGATTGGGGCCACTTGGATGTGATGCTCGTGGACCTGCCGCCCGGTACAGGCGATATCCATCTTTCCTTGGTACAGGCCGTGCCGCTCAGCGGGGCCATCGTGGTAAGCACCCCGCAGCCTGTTGCGCTGATTGATGCGCGCAAGGGCGTGGGCCTCTTCCAGTTGCCCAGCATCAACGTGCCCGTGTTGGGCATTGTGGAGAACATGTCCTGGTTCGCCCCGGCGGAAACGCTGAACGGCCGTGCGCTGATGGACATTCCGGAACAAGAACGCCAGTACATCTTCGGCAAGTCCGGCGCGGCGAAGCTGGCCGATGAACTGAAGGTGCCCCTGCTGGCGGAAGTGCCGTTGGTGCAAAGCGTGCGCGAGGCTGCCGACGCGGGCCGTCCCGCCGTGCTGCAGGGCAACACACCGGCGGCACAGGCCTTCACGCCGCTGCTGGACGCCATGGAGCGTATCTTGGCGGAATTGGACACGGCCGCACCGGGCAAGGTGGCGAGTTCTGCGGATGAACTGGCAGTGAAATGATGGAAACTTCTTCCCTGATCGGAACTCGGCATCTTGCTGCCGTGAAAGAGCGTGTCAATCAGGCACTCACCGAGATCCGCCCCTTTTTGCAAGCCGACGGCGGCGACATTTCATTGGAAGAGGTCAACCAGGACGGCGTGGTGCGGGTGCGCCTGCACGGGGCCTGCAGCACCTGCTCCATGGTGGCCATGACGATGAAGGCCGGTGTGGAGGAAGCCATCAAACGCGCGGCGCCTGAGGTGGTGAAGGTGGAAGCGGTAAACTGAGGCGAAAGGCTTGTGCAGGAAGCTGCGTAGTTGGGCCTTCGGCTCCGCTCAGGCCAGCGTGCTC
>JAFDZY010000250.1 GCA_018266685.1 Bacteroidota bacterium | reverse complement strand
GGCAAGAGCACGCTGCTGTCCATCATCGCCGGGCTGGACACGCCCACGCGCGGCACCGTGCGGCTGGCCGGGCAGGACCTGTTCGCGGTCGACGAGGACGCGCGCGCGGCGGTGCGCGCCCAGCAGATCGGCTTCGTGTTCCAGAGCTTTCAGCTGCTGGGCAACCTGACCGCGCTGGAGAACGTGATGCTGCCGCTGGAACTGGCCGGCCGGCGCGATGCGCGCGCCCAGGCCGGCGAGATGCTGGCGCGCGTGGGCCTGGCCCAGCGCCTGCGCCACTACCCCAAGCTGCTGTCCGGCGGCGAGCAGCAGCGCGTGGCGCTGGCGCGCGCCTTCGTGGTGCACCCGGCCGTGCTGCTGGCCGACGAGCCCACCGGCAGCCTGGACTTCGCCACCGGCGAGACGGTGATGGGGCTGATGTTCGAACTGAATCGCGAGCTGGGCACCACCCTGGTGCTGGTGACGCATGACCGGGCGATTGCCGCGCGCTGCCAGCGCGTGCTGACGGTGGAGGCCGGGCGCATCGCGCAGGACAGCCGGATGCCCGGAAACACTATCGATATCGTAGCTGCTCACGCTTGATTGGCGTGGTCTACATTCATATTTGGCTTGAAACTGCCATTCGGCATGGTAGGCTGGGATTGCGCCGCGTTCCATCCCGGCGTACGTAGCTGCCGGTGTGCGATTTATCCTGCTCGGGGCGTCTCCCATGGTACAAATAGATGCATTGAGTCCGCTTCGCGCGACAAATGTTGATCCGACCGGAAGTTTTTCATTTTGCAGTCATTTCGCCATCCAGGCCTTGCACAGTAAGCGCAATATGCTATTGATTCTGCAGTTCTGTGCTGTATCCGTGGCGTAGAGCTTTGTCGTGGGATGCACTCGCCTTCAAGGCGGGACGCTCCGTTTGGCCTGCGGGTTCGACTGTCGTCGCAGCCGAGCGCCTGTGGTGGCCGCTGAAGTCGGGACCTTAGGAGCCTTATGAAGGGAACATTCGACCGGATAGCGCCAGCGGTGTTCGCTGAGAAGACAGGCATTCCTCTTGGGTGGATGGTTATTTCGCATCGTTGGATGCCCGACAAGTCCGACCGCAGACGCGCACACGGAAAGTGGTTTCGGCTCAAAAGTGCACATGGCACTTCTTACCGTGTCCTGCGCTTCTCACCCAACCTCGAGGTGTCGCCTAAGGAAAGTCGGGGAGGACTCGTTTTGGACTGGCCTGCATGGCTCGAGCTCAACGGTTATGCGGACGATGTATCCGGACCGATTGAACTTGAGATCACTAAGGCAAGTTTGTGGCAGTTGCCTCAGCTCGCAGCATCTCATCCAGACCCCGCAATGCGCCTATCCAGCATGCTCGGTCTTGTATCTGTCATTCTTGGAATTTTATCGATTATTTTGGCTGTCGCACTTACGTGAGATGGCATCTAACAATTATTCCAATTCGACGCCGCTTCGCGGCGTAGCTTACGTCAAGCGATGGATCTAAAAAGGGGGAATCCTTTGAAGTTATTTTCGTTATTATTTTTCGCTTTACTCGTATCTGGATGTGTTGCCCCTCGCCCTACTGCGCTATTGTATTTTGATCGTGCCGAAGAAGCTATTGGGCAACAGAATTGGGAGGTGGCTTATAGGTTTTTGGAAGATGGATTTATTTCTGACCAACCAAAAATTAAGACGCGTGCTGTTTCACTGGTCAATAAATATCCAGAAATATTGGTAGCTGGAGAAATAACGTTTTCGTCTAAAAATATTGCCAAGACACTATTGGCACACGGTTCAGATCGGGGGATTGATCTGGAGCAAAAACGCCTTGCGATGTTTAAGGTTGTAGCCACTTCCGCAGCTTATGAATTCGCCAAATCAAACGTCCAATCCGCTGCGCTTGCCATCAATGAGAAAAAAGATAAAGACGAGCAAGCTAGAAAAGAGGCTGATCGAAAAAAACAAGAATTACGAATATCCTTGCTAGAGGCTATGCAAAAATCGCGATTCCTTTGTCAGAACAAGATTGAGTGCGAAAAAGCATTTTCCCTTACGCAGATATTTGTCAGCGAGAAATCGGATATGAAAATCCAGGTTGCGACGAATACGATCGTCGAAACATACAATCCTACGGAAGCGATGAATACAGCATTAAGGGCCATCAAGATACCGCAAAGAGGTGAAACGGCGGAAATCGTATTAACTGCATCATGTCGCGATGAAGGTCGAGATTCATTCAAGGACATTTGTGATCGTAAGTTGTTGTCAATTTACGTTGCATATCCATCATTCATGCAGTCAGCAATGCGTCCGTAACGACTGAGAAATTTGCCAAGTGTCGTAGGCTGGGATGCATTCCCAGCACAGCGGTGCGAGCTACAGCAATATTTTCTTGGAATCGGCCGTCAAAGCTGAAAACCCACCGTCGCCACCAGCCCCTCGCCGATGTCGCGCCACCAGCTGGGCGGCCGGGCCGAGGCGCGCTGGCCGCGCTGGGCGGTCTCGGTGATCCAGTTGCCCAGCCAGTCGATCTCGGCCGGGCCGTAGAAGGCGGCCATGGCTTCGTAATTGATGAACAGGCTGCGGCTGTCCAGGTTGGCCGAGCCGCACAGGGCCAGCACCTCGTCGACCACCACCGCCTTGGCGTGCAGCATGCCGGGCAGCAGGCGCACGTCGGCGCCGGCGGCGGCCAG
>JAFDZY010000249.1 GCA_018266685.1 Bacteroidota bacterium | reverse complement strand
CTCATTTCCGGCCGCAGCACCGGATTGCCGATGCGGTAGCTCCGCGCATCCGTGCTCATGATGAACGGCATCATTTGATAGAAGTTGGGCCGGTTCACTTTACGCGATATGTTCACCTGCAGCTCACGTTGCAGCTCACCTTCCGGAGCATCCCATTTGCGGCTCAGGTAAACGGCCGGGAACAGGATCCGCCCAAGATCGTCCAGCCCGCTGGGGTACTGGTAGTCAAAGCTCAGCGCCTTGTCCGTGCGCTTGGCGTCCATGCCGTTCTGTTCCACGCGCAGGCCGGCCTGCATGTTCCAGTGTGTGGTAAGCTTCGTGCTCCAGTTGATGTAACCGGCATTGACCATCGTGCCGATCCGATAGGCATTGCTCAGTGCAGTGTCGCGGAGCAGCGTGGCCAACGTGTCATTGGTGTAGGTTACGTCCATCCACGAGTTGTTCAGTTCATAGTCGCTCCGGAAGCCCCATTCCAGCTTCCGGTTGTCCGCGTATGCATCCGTAACGTCGAACTGCCAGGTCCATTCCTGCCCGTTGCCCTTGGAGTCGCGGTTTTGGTAGCTGTACCCCGGAAGGATCAGGTCGTTGCCTTGGTTGCGTTGTTCCGTGGTGGCAGGCGATCTGTTGTTGGACAGGTTGAAGGTGAGGTCCGTGCTCCATTCCTTGCCGGGTTTGGTGGTGGTGCGTTTGAGGCCCGCCCGCGAAGTGAAGTTGGTGAAGCGCCCGTCCGACGTGTTGTGCTGTGTGCCGCTGCCGGTTGTGACATGCGCTGCATCGCTGCTGGTGAAGCGCTGGTCCTCAGTGCTGCCCCGCGTGCCGGTGCTCGCGCTCTGCATCAGGCTGATGGTGTTGCGGTTGCTCAGGTGGTAGTCCCAACCGATGCGCCCATTGACACGCAAGTGCTCGTTCGTGCCATCGGCATTTTGCCTGAAGTAGCCCGTGGGCAGTCCGTCCGCCAGGTCCGTGCGGTAGTTGTAACTGGTGCCCGGCGAAGCGGAATGGCCGAAGCCCCCGTTTAACGTGATCGCACTTTTGCCTTGCCGCATCAGCAGGCTGCCATTGGCATTGTACCGCTCGTTGTTGCCCACCCCGGCCTGCAATTGGCCGCTGTAGCCCGGGCGCGTGCTCTTCTTCATCACCACGTTCACAATGCCGCCCGTGCTGCTGGCATCAAAGATCACGCTCGGGTTGGTGATCACTTCCACGCGCTCAATGTCGCTGGCGGGGATCTGGTCCAGCGTGAGCGGCGAAGGCCGGCCGTCCACGAACACCTTCGGGCTTTTGCCGCGCATTTCCACATTGCCGTCAGCGTCCACGCTCAGGCCGGGAATGTTCTTCATCACGTCCGTGGCGTCCCCTCCGGCCACGCTGATGTCCTTGTCCACGTTGTACACGCGGCGGTCCACCTGCAATACCTGCGTGGCGCGTTCCTTGGTCACTTCCGCCGCCTTCAGCACCACCGCGTCGGCTTCCAGGCGCAGATTGCCCAGGTCCAGCGTGGGGGTGCTTTCCGAAAGCGTGAAGGATTTTTCCAGGGTGCTGTACCCCAGCCCGGCGATCTTCAGCTTCAATTGGCCCAGCGGCAGTTTGGGGAGGTCGAAGTCTCCGTTTTCCTGCACCAGGGCACCGCCTACCGTGCTGTCGCCCAGCAGCACGCTAACCGAAACGAAGGCCACCGGCTTCTTGTCGGCGTCGATCACGCGGCCGTAGGCATGCCCCTGCGGGCCGCGTGTTCCGCCCGGCCAGCGCTGGGCCATGAGCAGGGCCGGGAACAAGGACAAGACCACAAAAACCGGGAGGCGGGAAGGCATGGCGCAAAGGTACCGGACCGTGCCGGTGGTTTCTCCCGGGTTGTTGCAGGAGGCTGCTGGCAGGTGTGCATGGTTAGCGATCATTAACAGGGGAGCGCCGGTCCACCGGAGAAAGCCAAGCAAAAGAGCCCCCTGGATGTCCAGGGGGCTCTTGATGGGAAGTGCGCTGTTGCTTAGTATTCGTCGCGACGGTATCCGCCACGATCGCCACGGTCTCCGCCGCGGTATCCGCCACGGTCACCACGGTCACCACCGCGGTATCCGCCGCCGTTGCCGCCGCGGAATCCGCCGCCGGCACCTTCGGTGCGGGGGCGGGCCTCGTTCACCACGAGGTCACGGCCGTGGAACGCCACGCCGTTGGTGCCTTCGATCGCGGCACGTCCGCTTTCGTCGTTGGCCATTTCCACGAAACCGAAGCCGCGGCTCCGGTTGGTGGCCTTGTCCATGATGATCTTGGCCGAGGTCACCTCCCCGTAAGCTTCAAAAAGCTCGCGGAGGTCTTGGTCCTGTGCGGAGTACGCAATGTTGGCGACGTAAATGTTCATGAGTTCGACTGACTGAGTGAGTGTTTTGGTTTGTTGCCTTTCCCGCTGTTCTCGCCAAAGAACTTTGGGCTAAAGCGGGGCGAAATTAGGCGGATCCCCCATATCTGCAAGCTTTTGCCTTTTTTTTAACCACTGGGCTGTTCCGAAAAGCGGTTGCCGCCCCCGTCCGAAGGGTGGCCGGGTGCAACTAATTTTGCCCCCGGAAATCCAGCCCTTTTCATGCCCACAGCCAGTTTTGCCAAGACCCCGCCCGTGTTTTTCCAACGCCTGCGCGAGGTTACCGAGGCTTACTTCAAGGAGAACAACCTGCGCAAGACTGGTGATGGCCGGCTTTATTGGAAGACAGTGGTCCTGCTTTCCGCCCTGGTCTCCCTTTATATCGTTCTGGTGTTTTTTACCCCCGCTTCCGCCTGGCTGTCCCTGTCCTTTTGTGCCCTTCTGGGCCTGGTGGTGGCCAGCGTGGGCTTCAACGTGATGCACGACGGTGCCCACGGCAGTTACAGCAGCCGCAAATGGGTCAATGAGCTCATGGGCCATTCCCTCAACCTCCTGGGCGGAAGCGTGCATTTCTGGAAGCTGAAGCACAATGTGAACCACCACACCTTCACCAACATCGAAGGGATGGACGACGACATCGACATCAAACCGTTTGTCCGGGTACACCCTGGGCAGAAACGCTACTGGTTCCACCGCTTCCAGCACATCTACGGCCTGCTGCTGTACGGATTGACCTACCTCTTCTGGATCTTCTACAATGACCTGAAGAAGTACTTCACGGGGAAGATCGCGGACAATACCCGGATGAAACCGTTGGACCTGAAGGAACACCTCATTTTCTGGGCCACCAAAGTGGGTTATGCGGCCGTGTTCCTGGGCCTGCCCATGTACTTCGCCGGCGTGGTGCCCTCGCTGGTGGGCTACGGCATGATGGTCTTCGTCACGGGCCTGTTCATCGCGGTGGTGTTCCAACTGGCCCATGTGGTGGAGCACGCCGAGTTTGTGAACCCCGAAACGGACGGCGAACAGGTGCAAAGCGAATGGGCAGTGCACCAATTGGCCACCACGGCCAACTTTGCCACCAACAACAAGCTGTGGAACTGGCTCTTCGGCGGGCTGAATTTCCAGGTGGAACACCACCTCTTTCCAAAGATCTGCCACATCCACTACCCGGAGATCAATAAGCGCCTCAAACAGGTTTGCGCGGAGTTCAACGTGAATTACCGCGAGTTTCCTTCGTTGCGCAGCGCGCTGTGGTCGCACCTGGTGTACCTGCGCCAGGCCGGCATGGCCTAAAACGGCATCCGCAGCCTCAATGCTGCAGGTGGAAGGCTGAGAACCGCCCGGTTTTCGAGGTAGCAATGAGGAAGTATCCGCCGCTGGCCAGCGAAGCGGGAAGCTTGATGCAATGTAGTTCATGCTGCCCCGTGAATGAACCGGCCGATTGCACGGTACGCCCCAGTGCATCCGCAATTTTTACGATCACAGGGCCGCTGCCCACCGTTCGGAAATAGATGCGGTCCGTAAACGGGTTGGGGAAGGGTGCCTGGATTGCGGCAACAGGTGCGGACACGCTTGCGGT
>JAFDZY010000024.1 GCA_018266685.1 Bacteroidota bacterium | reverse complement strand
CCGCGGAAACGCTCGGAGACCAGGTACTGGTTGGGGGAGCCCAGCCGCATGAACTGCTGTGCCACCAGCACCAGCACACAAAACCAAATAAGGTTCTTGAAAAAATCCCAGCCATGCAGCCGGAAGCAGTGCAGCACATAGTTGGGCACCACCAGGAACAACAGCCCGTAGGATATGGTTTTTTCAATGGCCAGAAGGGGCACCGGGGAAAAGAAAATGGGAAAGAACGCGTAAACGAAGAACGGCAGGAAGATGGTGAAGAGCCGCGCCAGGGGCTGCAGGTGTCGCTGCTCCACCACCACGATCAGGGCCATCGCCAGGATGTACATGGACTTGGCGGACTTCATCACATCCATGCCGGGCAGCCCGCGGATCATGTCGGAGAAGATCAGGCACATGAGAAAACCGAAAAGGATGTCCTGCCAACGGTTTGCACGGTGCAACAGAAAAACACCGGCGGGAAGCACCAACCACAGCAGTGAACCGGCAAGCCGCGCAACTACCACCCAAAGAAGGATGAAGACGAGGATCTGGTAATGCTCCCTTAAGAATTGCCTCATGCCGCACGCAAGGCCCGCGCCCCGCCTAAGTGCGCAAATGTAGCCCCCGTTGCCCGGCCTTGCCTGGGCTGCACATGAGGGCACGGCCACGCCGAAAGGCTGGCGCGTTTGGCTTGCCGCATCAGCCAGGGCAAACGCATCTAAATCGCTGTATTTACCTGAAGCTTGTACAAGGAATTGCTCATAGACTCTTGTTGAATGGGGCTTCGGCTCCGCTCAGCCCCAGGAGTACATTAACGACCATTGAAAAGAGAAACTGGGCTGAGCGGAGCCGAAGCCCCAACGACAATCACTCACAAGTCGCCTGCAGTAACAGTTCCCCACGACACAGGTGGCCTACAACTTTGATGCGTTTGCCCTGCCGCATCAGCCCGCGGTGCCGCACCCCTCACCTACCTTCGCCCGGTGGAAAAGCGCATACTGATCACGGGCGGGGCGGGCTTCATCGGCTCGGCCCTTGCCAAGCACCTGGTGGCACAAGGCCACGAAGTGAGCGTCCTGGACAACCTTTCCTTTGGCCGCAGGGAATTGGCTCCTGTACCGGACCACCGTTTTTTGAACGTGGACATCCGCAACCACGCCGCCGTGCGCCGGGCCCTGGAGGCCGTGCGCCCGCAATGGGTGCTGCACTTGGCGGCCATCCATTTCATTCCCTATTGCAACAGCAACCCCGTGGAGGCGGCTGACATCAACATCAACGGCACCATCCATGTGCTGGATGCGGCGGCTTCCACGCCCGGGGTGGAGCAGGTCTTTGTTGCGAGCACCGCAGCCGTGTACCCCATTGCGGACCATGCCCTGGCGGAGCACCATGCCACCGGGCCATTGGACATTTACGGCACCACCAAACTGGCCAGCGAGCGCATCACCGAAGCCTTTCACGCCCGCACGGGCATACCGTCCATCATCGGGCGTTTCTTCAATGCCTTTGGGCCAAACGAAACAAATCCGCACCTCATTCCCGAGATCCAGCGGCAAGTGCTGGCCGGCGCCCGGATCCTGCAATTGGGCAACATGGAGCCCAAGCGCGACTTCATCCACACCGAGGACATGGGCATGGCCATGGATGCCCTGCTGAAGGCCGGCATAGCGGGATGCGAAACCTTCAACATCGGCAGGGGGATCGAGTACTCGGTGCGCGAGATCGTGGAAGCCTTTGAGCGCCAACTGGGCCAACCCCTCACCGTGCAGACCGACCCCTCACGTGTGCGCAAAGTGGAGCGCATGCACTTGCTGGCCGATGTTTCCAAGCTGAAGCAACGCACCGGCTGGGCACCGCGCTGGGGAATTGATGAAGGAGTGGCCACGCTGCTGAAAAGCGACCGGCCTGTGTTTGCCTGAGCACACCAGGGCTATCCGGTCTTATCCATGCGCCTGGCGGCGCATTCAAACACTGTCTTGAACCACGCCCCGGTGGATACCGGGGCCACACGGATGAACACGGATAGGGAAGGTTGTTGTGCTTGGTAGGTGGGTCCGTGATCCGTGTTCATCCGCGTCCATCTGCGATTTGAATTCTATTGGAGCCGCGCCCGCAGGGCGCCTTGGACCCGGTGGCCCTGCTGAGCACACCGGTTGCATCTGAAGCATGCCGCATCTTTGCGGCCATGCCCGGCCTGCACATTGCGCTTTGCACCGATGGGATCTTCCCCCACGCCATGGGCGGGATGCAGCGGCATTCGCGGTTGCTGGCGGAACATCTCGCCTGCATGGAGGGCGTAACCCTCACGGTTTTCCACCCCCATCCCGTTGGCCAGTTTGCCGCAGCCTCCGGAATACGGGAAGTTCAGGTCCCCGGCGTTGATGTGCGCCGATTTTACCTTGCGGAGTTATGGCGGTGCAGCGCCCGCATGGCCCGTGCCGTGCAAGCAGCCAAGGCGCAGCCCAACGGTCCGGAAGTGATCTTCTCCCAAGGCTTCAGCATTTGGAAGAACATCCGCCGTTTCGGCCAAAGACTGGTAGTGCATCCGCACGGGTTGGAAATGTTCCAGGGCCTTACCCGCAGGGAGCGCATGTTGGGCTTGCCTTTCCGGCTGTTGGTGCGCCACCTGGCCCGGCGCAGCGCAGCAGTGGTATCCTTGGGCGGCAAGCTCACGGGCATCCTGCAACGGCAAGTGCAAGGCAGTGGCGCACAAGTGCTCGTGCTGCCCAATGCGGTAGAAGTTCCGGCGCAACCACCGGCCTACCCGGCAAAGGATGGCCCGCTACGCCTGGTATTTGTGGGCCGCTTTGCCTTCAACAAAGGAATCGATGTGCTGATGGACGTGGCCGTCCGGCTGGCTGCGGAGGGTTTGGAAGGTGCTGTACAGTTTCAGCTCGCAGGCAGCGGGCCGCTGTTGGAATCATACCGGGCAAAAGGTCTCCCGCCCAACGTGCAGTTGCTGGGCCGTGTGGATGATGCCGCCTTGGCGCGCCTGTATGCGGAATGCCACGCCTTGGTGCTGCCCACGCGGTTTGAGGGCATGCCCACCGTGGTGCTGGAGGCCATGGCCCAGGCACGGCCCGTGTTCGTAAGCGATGTAGGGGCTGCGGCGGAGCTGGTTACTTCCGGGGTGAACGGCTACCTGCTGCCTCCCGGGGATGCGGGGGCCCTGTATCAGGCCGTGCGCCGGTTCATGGCGGAAAGCCAGGACCAACGCCGCATGATGGGTCTTGCGGGCCATGAAATTGCAGCGCGGCGTTTTGCTTGGCCCGTGGTGGCCCGGCAACATTTGGACGCGTTGCTGGCCCTGCGTGATGCAGCCAATGCCAAGGTTGACCCTCAGGCCAAGGCTGCACTGTAAAGCTTGTCCAGCGCCGCATTGCGCACCAGTAGGCTGAACCGCTCCCGGATGATGGCGTCATTGGCCGCCCCCATGCGGTTGCGCAGCACGGAATCATCCATCAGCTGCCTGATCTTGGCCGCCAACTCCTCCGCAATGTCATCACTGCTGCGGCCAGCCACGGAAAGCACCCAGCCGTTCACGCCATCGCGGGCCACCTCCGGCAGTGCCCCGGCATCCGAGCAGATCACGGGCAAGCCGCAGCCCATGGCCTCCAGCACGGTGTTGTTGAAGGGGTCCTGATAGGTGGTGCCCGCAAATACATCGGCCGCCCGCATGTGTGCGATCAGCACGTCATGCGGCAAGCGTCGGTGCAACGTGATCCGGGGGTCTTCCGCGATCGTCTTTTCCGCCCAGGCCTTCACGCCGGGAAGCGGGCACAAGCCCCAGTCCGTTTCCAAGGTACTGATGATCACTAAGCGTGCTTCTGCCCTGCCGAGCCGTTGGAACGCATGGAGCAATTCCACTCCCCCTTTCCGGTAAAACCCGTTGCCTGCGAAAACGATCGTAAAAAAGCGCGGGTCGCGGCCTTGGGGCCGGAACTGTTCCACGGCGCGGTAGATCACCTGCATCTTGACCGGATCCACCCCTGCTTCCGTCAAGTGATTCCGGTTCATCCCCATGGCCTGCTGGCTTGTGAACACGAGCCCTTTACAATGCTTGCCCGCCAGCTTTTTCAGCGCCCAATTGTACAACGGGGTGCCATGGCCCTTGTTCTGGTAGCGCGGCAGGTAGCTCTCCACTTCCACCACCCAGGGGCGTGCATTGGCCACCACCCCGTTGTAGGTATGGTACAGGTCCACGTGGCGCAAGGGAAGAAACACCTTGGTATTGGCGAACGGCTCCGACGAAATGCCTGCCAGGTGCCATGGCAGGTCCAAGCCCCTGACGTACCTGTACCCTTCCGGTGGATTGCTGAAGCAGTAGTGCTGCCAATAACGGGTCTTATGGCTGATCGCAACGGTCCGCATGGGGCCACCTCATTCTATGGCAAGGTAAGGCGGCCGGCCACAGGGACCAAGTCCTGATACCACTGGGCAAACTTGTGCAGCCCGTCCGCCAGCCTGGTCTTTGGGGCAAAGCCCAGAAACTGTCCGGCCTTTTCCACGTTTGCAAAGGTTTGGCGCACATCCCCGGCCTGGGCCGGACATTGTTCAATGATGGCCTTGCGGCCCGCCTCCTGCTCTATGGCGGCGATCAGTTCCTGAAGCGGCACCGTGGTGGAATTTCCGAGGTTGAAGACTTCATATGCACCCTGCCCCGGAGGCCTGCCCAACGGTGCTTCCATGGCCGCTCGCACACCATTGACAATGTCGTCCACGTAGGTATAATCCCTGCTGGTGCTGCCATCGCCGAACTGGCGGATGGGCTGGCCCTCGCAGATCTTCCGGAAGAAGGAATGTATCGCCAGGTCGGGGCGTTGCCGGGGCCCATAAACGGTGAAAAACCGGAGCACGGCGGTGTCCAAGCCGTGCAGCCGTGCATATACGCGTGCAAATGCCTCGGCCGTCCATTTGGAAACGGCATAGGGGCTGATGGGGTGCAGGTCCTCCAGTTCTTCCTTCCACGGTATTGCGGGGTGCTCGCCGTACACACTGCTGCTGCTGGCAAGCACAAAACGCATTACCCGGTACTTACGTGCCAGGTCCAACAGGTTGAGGGTGCCGGTCACATTGGTGCGGTGGTAGCCCAACGGATCAAGCAGGCTTTGCCGCACGCCCACACGGGCGGCAAGGTGCACCAGTACAACAGGGTTTTGGCCAATGCGTTGTAAAACGCTTTCCACCGTTGTTCCGTCCAAAATATCCCCTTCCTCCAACCGGAAGGCCGGATCATGCTTGTGCCGGGCCAGGTTTGCTTCCTTGAGCACACGGGGATACAACGGGTCAAAATTGTCGACCACGGTAACGTTCCACCCCCCTTCCGCCAGCAACCGGTCCACCAAATGGCTACCGATAAAACCCGCCCCCCCCGTGATGATCGCGTGTTTTCGCATTCCTTCCTCCGTGCGGCTAATCTACGGCGTGCAAGCCGACCAAGGCCATCCGTTGCCGAACATAGCTTTGCGCCGCATGCAAGCCGGCGAACCCGTCCTTTTGATCTGCCATGCCTTTCCGCCCATCTTCGATATCGGCGGCAGGCGCTGGGCCAAGTTCGCCAAAGAGCTGGCACGGCGCGGCCATCCGGTGCATGTGATCCGCGCTGAAAAGCTTCCGGGAACCCCGGATTCGTTGTGGAACACCGACGGATCTTGGCCCGGGATCATTCACCATCCGCTGCCCCGGCGCTACCCGGCAGTGCTTATGCAGCAACAGGTCCGTTCACTCAAGGACAAGCTGCTTTACCGGTTTTGGATGCACGCATTGCCCATGCTGTGCAAGGGCAATTGGTACGACCATGCGGTGCTTTGGCGCAAGCAATTGATCCGTGAAGCATCAAAGCTTATCCGGGCGCACGGGGTCCGCCAGGTCATCGTCACCGGTTTCCCGTTCCACTTAATGGATCACGCGCTCACATTGAAGCAGCTCTTTCCGGAGCTTCACCTCACCATGGATTTCCGGGACGAATGGACCTGGACCGGCCACTATGGCCTGTCCTCCATCAGTGCACGCAGGCTGCAGCAGGAAAAGGACATGGAAGCCCGGGTGGTGCAAGGCGCCAGTGTGGTGACCACGCCGGCAAAAAAGATGGTGGAACACTTGCAATCCGTCTATCGGGGGGATGCCCGTAAGATCTTGGTCCTTCCTCACGCCGTGGATCCGGACGATTTCGACCTGTCCATCCCGCCACAGCAAGATGGGATCTTCCGGATGGTGTATGCGGGAAGCTTGTACGGTGCCGCAGAGGCACAGCAATACTTCCGGAAACTGCTGCAGGCATTCGCGGAATTGCGCACCCAAAACCCGCAGGCATTGACCCGGTGCAGACTGGACTTTTACGTTACCGGCCACGACACGCTGTGGTATGAGGAACTGGCGGCCCAACAAGGCTTGGACGGCACCATCCGGTTCCATGCCCCGCTTGCCCCAAAGGAGGTTTTCAGGATCATCCGCGCGGCCAACTTGGTGATCTTGTACATCCCTGAAGTGAACAAAGACCTCCTCGGCACCAAATTCCAGGAGATCTTCTATTGTGGCACACCAATTCTGCATGTTGGTCCGCCCGGCTTGGTGAGCCGCACCATCCGCGAGCGCCGCATGGGCGATTCGCTGCGGGTGGAGGAGCTGGTGGCCGAGCTGCCGCGCATAATAGCAGGGGAACGCAAGGTGGAGTGCGACCCCAAAGCGGACCACAGTGCTTACTTGCTTGCCCCCCTCACGGACCGATTGATCGCTGAAGTCTTGGTGTAGATGCGCCCCGATGAGCCAATCCTCCTGCTTTGCCACGGCTTTCCTCCTGTACGCGGCATTGGCGGGCGCCGCTGGGCCAAGTTTGCCAAGGAGCTGGCGCGGCGCGGCCATCCGGTGCATGTGATCCGCAGCGCCACCGCCCACGGAGCTCCTGCATCATTGTGGGCCGGTGATGCAGTGCACCCCTTGATCCATCACCATCCGCTGCCCAAGCGTTTTCCCTCCGTTATGTCCAAGCGACCGCTCGCTTCCCTCAAGGACAAGGTGCTCTATAAACTGTGGTGCAACATATTGCCCTTTCTTGGCCGGGGAAATTGGCTCGATGCCACGTTGCTCTGGAGGAAACCCCTGCTTGCCGAAGCTTCGAGACTGATTGAACAGCACGGTATCCGGCAGGTAGTGATCACCGGGGCGCCCTTCCGCTTGATGGTCTACGGCACGGATTTGAAAGAGCAGTTTCCGCAGATCAACCTGGTGGTGGATTTTCGCGATGAATGGACCTGGAGTGGCCATTACGGGCTGGCTTCCATCAGGTCTGATCGGCTTGCATTTGAAAAGCAACTGGAGCGTTCGGTCATCCATGCTGCGGATAAGGTGGTTGCTCCGGCCGCCAGTACCCTGGACCATCTGCGATCCACCTATCCATCCATCGCATCCAAATATGTCCTCCTCCCGCATCCCGTGGACCAGGAGGATCTTCCTCCGTTGCGGGCAGCGAAGCCCGGTGATGGCTTCTGCATGATCTATGCAGGAAACTCGTACGGCGGTGCCGAATCAGCGGTATATTTCAACCAGTTGCTCAAGGCCTTCCAAACCGCCAAGGAATCCGCGCCTGCCGCCTTCTCACAGTGTAGATTGGACCTGTACATCACCGGCCAGGACACCCGGGGACTGGAAGCCCTTGTCCGCTCCCATGGAATGGATACGCATATCCGCTTCCATGCACCCGTCCCACCGAAGCAGGTTTTGAAGCACATCGCGAATGCCCGACTTGTGACAGTTTTCATTCCGAAGGAAAAGAAGAATGTGTGGGTGACCAAGTTCAATGAACTTGCTTGCATCGGAACCCCTGTTTTGCACATCGGCGAGCCGGGCCTGGTAAGCCGCACCATCCGGGAGCGGCACATGGGTGCATCCATAATGGTGGATGAAATGGTGGCCGAGCTGCCGCGCATCATTGCCGGGGAGCGCAAAGTGGAATGCGACCGCAATGTCGACCACAGCGCTTACCTGCTGTCCAACCTCACGGACCGCTTGCTCCATGAGGTGCTGGTGTAGGCGGAGCTTTACGCCAGCGCAGCCACCAGCGTCCGGTAGGCTGCTTCGTGCGCTTGCTTGGTGAAGTTGGCCAAGCAGTAGTTCCGGCAGCGCTCCCGCTCTTCCGGCGCAGGGCGCTCCAGCAAGGGCAGCGCCTCGCCTTCGCGCCATAAATGGCCCAGCCGATGCGTCTGTACAAGTGCCGAAAAATCGCCGATGTGCGCGCTGATCACCACGGGCAGCCCGCTGGCCAGGTACTCGGCGAACTTGGTGGGCGATGCCACGCGGTTGGTGAGCGTTTCCTCCCGCACCAGCAGGGCTGCATCGCAGGCTTGCAGCACATGCGGCACCATGGCGGCGGTTTCCCACCTGCGCACCACCCTTCCCGGGAATACAGCTGCAAGCCGGTCGATGCCCGCGTCCGGAGGGCTGAGAAAAAGCACCTTCAGCCGCAGCTGCTCCTCAAGTGCATGCTGTAGCAAACCCTCCAACAGATCGAAAGATTGCCAACCGGCCACGCTCCCGGCATAGGCCAGCACCACGTCCTGTGGCATGAAGCCGAGGCGCCCACGCGCCGCTGCCGCATCCGCCAACGGGGCGGTGTGGTCCTTGCCCAATGTACAGGGTATCACCACGTGCTTATGCCCGGAGTAGCCATAGCGCTCAGCCCAATGCTGCACCAATGCATGGCTTACGGCAAGGCGCACGTCCGCATGCAGCACTGCTTCCTTTTCCACCGCGCGGAACTGGGCGATCAGCGCATCATCCTCAATGATGCGGTATTCCTCCCACTCGGCAGCGTAAGCCCCGCGCGCATCAAGGCAGACGTGCTTCACCAGGCCCTTTTCCCGCGCGCGCAGGGCCATCCACGTGGCCAGCACGCCCCGCGCCATGATGCCGCCCGGCCGCAACAAGCGGCAAACCAGCTTCACAAGGCCTGCATTGGCCCGCCAGCGCCGCATGTGCGGCACCATGGGCAGCACCAGTGCATCCCGGCTGTGCGCCTTGATCTTGCGCCGGATGCCGAAGAAGTCGCGCGCGCTTACCAAGGCCAGCAACCGCACGCGCGGGCCGCCCAAGGTGTTCAGGTGCGCAACCACGTCGGTCACCTGGCTCCAATACACCCCGCTGGGCTGGTCGTTATAGGTGAGGTAGAGGATCAAAGCTTCTCCAATGCGTCAAACACGCGTTCCGTGGCATGGCCGTCCCAAAGCGGCGGCACCTCCCCCCGCTTGAACGTGCCGTCCGCAATGCGCCCAATGGCCCCGCGCAGCGCATCCAGGTCGAAGGTGATCAGCTCATTGGTTCCCAGGGTTACCGTGATGGGCCGTTCCGTGTTGGGGCGCAGGGTAAGGCAAGGCACGCGGCGGTACGTGGTTTCCTCCTGGATGCCGCCGCTGTCGGTGATCACAAATGCGCACGTGGCGATGAGCTGTTGGAAATTGAAATAGTCCATGGGCCCTGCGAGGCGCAGGTTTTGCAGCATCTTCAGCCGGGACATCAAACCCGTGGCTTCAAGTTTCGCAGTGGTGCGCGGGTGCACCGGGAACACCACGGGGCGGTCCTTGGCCACAAATGCGATCAGCTCCACCAACTTGGCCAGTTCCCCCGCATGGTCCGTGGTGGCTGGCCGATGGATGGTCATCAGCACGTGGCTGCCCCCTTCCAGCCCAAGGTCTTTCAGCGCCTTGGCTGCCTGCACCTGCGCATCGTAGGCCACCAGCGTATCGATCATGGTGTTGCCCACGAAGTGGATGGCTGCCTTGGGCCGGCCTTCCGCGATCAAGTGGTCAAGGCCACTTTGTTCGGTGACAAAAAAGTGGCCCGTGATGCGGTCGGTGAGGATGCGGTTGATCTCCTCGGGCATGCCCATGTCGCCGCTGCGCAGGCCGCTTTCCAAGTGGGCCAAGGGAATGCCCATTTTGTTGGCCACCAGGGCCCCGGCCAGGGTGCTGTTCACATCGCCCGGCACGATCACCAGATCCGGCTTCCATGCCGCGGCTTCTGCTTCCAGGCCGATCATGATGTGGCCCATCTGCGCGGCGGGGCTTGCCTGGGGCGTGTCCAAGATCCGGTCCGGCCGCAAGCCGAACTGGTCGAAGAACACCGTGCTCATCCGGTCATCATAGTGCTGCCCGGTATGCACCAGTTGCACCCCCATGCCGCGTTTCGCGGCTTCCGCCTTGAAGCGCGTCACCTTGATGAAATTCGGGCGCGTGCCCACCACCACCATCAACTTCTTCATGCGCTTTGTCCGCGGCCCCGTTCTATGTGCAGCCGGGCGCGAAAGTAGCCTGCACGGAAGAAGCGCTTCTTGCGGCTCTTACCTATTCAGGGTGCATGACCTGCTGCCGTTGTTTCACTTCCAATGCCAGCATTTCCGTAAACAGCGTGCTGCCGCGCGAATTCAAGTGGCCCTTGTCAAACGTGTTCGCCGTCCGGTAGAACCCGGGAAACTTGGTTGGGTCGCACAGGTCGAACTTGTGCCCTGCAGGCAATGCCCGGTACACGGCCAGCAATTCCGTGGACGTGATCAAGGGCGGAAGAATGAAATTGACCTTCACCCCCCGCCTGTTGCCCAGTTCAACGAGGTGCTCAAGCATGGCCAGGTAAGGTCCGCCTTGCACCGTTTTTGTTCGCGAGGCATAGGCTGCCTTGATTCCGTTACTTCGCCGTTGAAGCACCAGCGTGTCCGCAGCCAAGGCGGCTTTCCGGCCCTGCATACCGGCGCCCGGATACCGTTCATCCTCCACTTCCAAGGGCATGAAACCATCCCCCGCCGGGCCAAACACCAAGGCACCGCTTTTCAAATCCCTTCCTTGCCATTGGCTCAGCAATCCGGGCAGAAAAACCGCATTGGCAAATGCAGCCGTGGCGTTCTCCAAGTGTTCCAACCGCTTTCCCAATGGGACCTGCGGCCTGGACCATGCATAGCTTGAAAGGCTCCACCACGTTCTTGGCCCCACCATGTACCAAAGTCGGCAGCTCTTCAAGGTGGATTCCGTGAACACCAGGAAAGGGCTGAGTTCCACGTAGACCTCCTTCGCATGGATCCGAGGGTTGCGAAGTACTGCCTCACAGATCAGTTCGGCTTCCGGTGCAGCTGTTGATGCATACCCCATGTTGAAGGACTTGTGCCCATCATTCACAATGGAATCAAACAGCTCCGGCGACAGCTGGCGATAAATATGGCTGGAGCCGATGAACAGCCGCTGGTAGCGGGTGCTGTGCGAGGCAACGAACGCATATTTTGCCGCTATGCCCGGATTACCCCAAAAGGCAGGGAGCCTCCAGTGCATCACCGCCAATGCGGAGGCCACAAGCAGGAAGAAAGCCAATACCTGGTGTGCTCGGCCGATCGGTTTCATCACTACTTCCACGTTGCCCCTGAAGGCCGTTCCATCCTTTCCCCAAATATCAGGTCCCTGCGGGATTGCAGTTTGCTGGTACCATGCTCATGCCGGTGATCTCATTTGCTTGGGAACGCCCCAGGCCGCAATGAGCACAAACAGCAGCGGCACCGGGTATTGCAGCATGTGCGACAACCGCACGCTCACCAGCTCGAACGGTGCTGCCCAGCGGGACAGGAGATGCAGGGCCAGGGACAGCAGGGCAAAGCCCAGGAAGCCCAACAGGATCGCACGGGTATGGCGCCAGGTGCCGAACAGAATGCGCACAAGCACCACGGTAAAAGCAGCCATTGTCACCATGGAGGCCAATGCCAGGCTCCATTTCAGCACCAGCAGATCGTGCAGGTCCATGCCGCGCGTCCAGCCCTGTACCAGGGAATGGGCGTAGGAAAAGCGCGTGTGGTTGCCTACGTGGTCTATCTGGTAGTTCAGGTTGATGAACGCAAATTCGCGCCAGCTGCCGAACGCCACCGCCGCACCCAGCACCAACGCTGCTTCCAAGCGGCGCCCCCAACGGATGCCGCGCGTGCTCATGGGGCCTGCACGTTGGGGGTACGTGGCGCAAAGCGCTTTACCCAGATGTACCACAGCAGGAACACCCAGCCGTACACGATCACATAGAACGTGTAGTCGTGGTTGAAGTTGAGCCACTCGTAGTTGATGCTCACCACAATGCACAGGGCCGCCACGCGCAACGCGTTGATCAGGTGGATGGAGAGCACGCCCAGCGCAGCGAACCACGGCTTGTGCTTCCAAGGCCCGCCGTAGGCAACAAGGAAGATGAGGAACACCGCAAAAAGTCCCACGCCGTTGCACGGGTCGCCGATCCACAGCAGGTGCCCGCCCTCCACGCCGATGGTGCGGATGTGGTCCGCGTTCACGGGCTCGGGGATCAGCGTGTAGCCCAACAACTTCAGGATGGCGCCGCTCCAGGAGATCAGGGAATCGATCACGGCATGGTCCAGGCCGCCCCAAGGATGCAGCACAAAAGCATACAGCAGGTACCAGGCAGCATACAGGCCACCGGCCAGCAGAAGGAAATGGAACAGCGGATCACGGGCCGCACGGGACGGCGCGCGGGGGGACATCAGAGAGCGGCCTTGCGAGCTTTGCGCGCGTCCAAGGCCTTCTTGCCGCCCAGCAGGGCACCGGCACCGATCAACAGGGAAAGCCCCCCGTCAATGGGGATGCAAGGAGGTGGCCAGCATGGCGGCGGGCCGCCTGGGCCGGGCTGTGCCATCAATGCCCCCATGGCCGGAGCCAAAAGGAACACAGCGAGCAATGCTAGGCGGTAGAATACTCTCATGGTCTGTAACGGACGAAAGTCGGGTGGCCAAATATAGACGTTTCCGGCATTTTGGGTTGCCCCCGGAAAATGATCCTGCTTTAAGCAATAAAAAACATCAAAAGGACCGGCCTGTCAGGGCTATCGCCTCTTGCGCGCCCTGCGGTCGCGACTTTCCCGAATTCTTAACCACGGATGAACACGGATAAATGCGCGATGCAGGAAGTGGGCCACGGCTTTGCGTCCGATACCTGGAGGGGCTCGCGATCCGTGTCCATCGGTGTGGATCCGTGGTTCACCCAAGTCGTGGATAAGCGCCGCCAGGCGCAGCATTAAGAGGCGATAGCCCTGGCCGGCCTGTGGTGAAAGACCTGGCTGGGATCCATGGCCGTTGGCCGTCCGCATTCCGTCCACCGCCCCCGTTGGCTATATTTGCCGCCCTTCGGAAAATCCGCGGCATGCAGGCACCGCGCGGCTTTCTGCACCAGCAACCAACATGGCAGCAGCACCAGCGCCCAAGGGGGGCATCATCGAGGTGAACGACCTGCGGACGGTGGCCCGCATCTTCTCCAAGAATTGGTACTTCGTGGCCGTGGCCCTGGTGCTCTCCGCTGTGCTCTCCTACCTCTACTCCTACAAGATCCCCGATGTGTACGGGGCCACCACCCAGATCCTGCTCAAGGACCAGGAATCCTACGACTACCAGAACCAGGTATACAAGAACATCGGCTACGTTAGCGCCTATGGCGACATCGTCAACCAAAAGCGCGTGCTCACCAGCTACGACCTCATCGACCGCAGCCTCAACAAGCTCAACTTCGAGGTCTCCTATTACATCATCGGCCGTTTCAAGACCACGGAGATCTACGCCAACCTGCCCTTCACCGTGCAGATGCAGGTGCTCAACCCCAGCCTGTACGAAAAGCCCATCGACCTGCACATCAACGACCCCGGCCATTACACCATCAGCTACGATGTGGG
>JAFDZY010000248.1 GCA_018266685.1 Bacteroidota bacterium | reverse complement strand
CATCCCCCGGACCGGGGCGCTCAAAGAACGTTTTTCCGAAAGCGGCTGCAAAGGTAGGGATCTATTCCATTCCACCAACACCTTGATGAAATATTTTTTTCAGGCTCCGTGTCAGGGAGTGCTTATGGCGAACGGCAACACCTTGCCGTTGTAGAAGTTATGCCCTTCCATAACGAACCGGGCCAGGTAGTGGCCCACCTCGTGGGGGCCCACCGGGGCGGTGTAGCCCGGGAATGCTTCGCGCAGCATGGCGGTATCCACGGCCCCCAGGCAAAGGCAGTTGCAGCGCACCTGCCGGTCCTTCAGCTCCTCCGCCAAACACTCGGTGAGATTGGCCAGGGCGGCCTTGCTGGCACTGTACGCGGCCATGCCGGGGAACTTCACGCTCCCCTGGAAGCCGCCCATGCTTCCTATGTTGACCACATGCCCGGGGGGATCGCCCTGCAATGCGGCCGCCAAGGCCTGCGTCAGCAGCAACGGGATGGTGGCATGGAGGCGAAAGAGCCTTTGCGCGTCCGCTGCGGTCCAGCCGCCCAGCTCGTGCTTGATGAGCAGTCCTGCATTGTTCACCAGGCCGTGCAACCGGTGCGGGCCCACAGCCTGCCTCACCTGCGCCACTGCATCCTCTTGTTCAAGGTCCATGCCCAGTGGCCGCAAGCTTCCCGGGCCACCGGCGCATTCCTGCGCGAGCTCCTGCAATTTGGCCGCATTGCGCGCCACGGCGATCACCTCGCAGCCGTGCTGCTGCACCAAGGCCATGGCCGTTGCGCGGCCCACGCCCGTACTGGCCCCGGTGACCACAACGAGTTTCCTGTCCCCTCTTGCTTTGTTCATGCTGGCGATCGCTGGTGGCAAGATAGGGAGTTGAAGCGGGCGCACACGCAATTCAACCGGGGTATGGCCGGATCAGTTGCTGGGCCTGAGTTCCTGTATGCGCCGGCGTTCGGCCGGGTCCACGAGGTTGCCCAGCTGGTCCATTTGCCGCAGGATCCACGCTTGGCGGCGCTGCACGAAAGGCGAGGGCCTGCATGCATCATATCGGCGCGGTGCGGGAAGCACGGCGGCGATCAGCGCGCATTGCGCGGGGGTGAGGTTTGCGGCGCTGCGGTTGAAGCAGGCCCGTGCAGTGGCCTCCGCGCCGAAGCGGCCTTTGCCGGTTTCGGCCACGTTCAGGTACACTTCCAGAATGCGTTCCTTGCTCCAGAGCCCTTCGATGAGCAGGGTGAACCACGCTTCGAGCCCTTTGCGCAGGAAGGTGCGGCCCGGCCAGAGGAAGACGTTCTTGGCCGTCTGCTGGCTGATGGTGCTCGCCCCACGCACCCGGTGGCTGCGTCCGTTGTGTTCGAAGGCCTTCTGCATGGCTTCGATATCGAAGCCATGGTGGCCGAAGAACTGCTGGTCCTCAGCGGCGATGGCCGCCATGGGCATGGCCTGCGACATGGCGTCCAGCGGTTTCCAGGTGCGTTGCACGGCGCCCTGTTCGCGGGCTTGTGCGGCCATGGCCCAGGTGACGGGCGGGGGCACCGCACGCAGCACCAGCACCCACAGGATGCTGATGGCCAGCGCCCAGCCAGCAATGGCGAACGAGTAGCGGCACCCCGGTTTGATCCATTTCCACATGGCGGCACAAAGCAACCGTGCGCGCGGCATCCGGCGAAAGGCGGCGGAGGGGCGCGGCGGGAGGGTTCAAAGAAGCTTCTTCACCGCACCAAGGACCGCGGCATAATCAGGCTCGGTGCCTACCTCGGGCACCACTTGGGTATAGCGCAGCACGCCTTCCTTGTCGACCACGAACACCACGCGGGCCAGCAGCCCTGCCAAGGTGCCGTCCGCCATGCGCACGCCAAGCTTGTCGGCATCGCGGAAGCGGAAGTCGGACACGCCCTTCACGTTGGCAATGCCTTCAGCTTCGCAAAAGCGCTTGAACACAAAGGGCAGGTCTGCGGAAAGCGCCAGCCCTGCAGCCCCAAGGTCGGACAGGTGCTTGTTGAATGCGCGTGTTTCGGCGGCGCACACGCCGGTATCCACACTGGGCAGGCTGAAGAGCACCACCACCTTGCCTTTCAGGCCGGCGATATCCCCTTCCGAAAGATCGCTATTGACAAAACGCACATTAGGCATGGCCTGGCCGATGGCTGGCAGGTGGCCATGGAGGTGTACTTCGGTGCCTTTGAATTTGGTGGTCATTGGTGGGTAGTGATTGGTGAGTGGTGAGTGGTGAGCATTGCCCTTCGCCCGCGCCCAGGGTGAAAAAGGGGCAGGCCTTGAACCAAAGGCGGGCCGCCAGTGGCTGGGCCGCGCTCCGTTAAGCGGTGGTCAATTCTCCTCCATGATGGCGGGGATGGCCCCTTCGTAGATGGCCTTGGCATCTTGGATGAAGCCGAAGGGTTCGTCGTCCACCATGAGCTTTCCCTTGGTGACATGGCCGAGCAGGATGAACGGCACCTTGCTCATGCGCATCAGGTCGAGGAAGCCCTCTTCCTGGTCCTCGGTGAGGGTAACCACCACGCGGCCTTGTCCTTCGCCGAACAGGAACGCATCCGGGCGCACCTCACTGTCGGTGACCACATCGAAGCCGAGTTCATTGGGCATGGCCATTTCCACCAGGGTGGTCCACAGGCCGCCATCGCTCACATCGTGGGCTGCGGTGATGAGGCCGCGCTTGATGAGGTGGGAGAGGACCACATGCACCACGTGCTCTTCCTTCAGGTTGAAGTAAGGCGCGGGTGAGCTGTGTACATTGTGGTGCTTCACAAGGTATTCGCTGCTGGCGATGTCATCGGTTACCTTGCCGATGAGGAAGATGAGGTGGCCCTTGGCCTGGAAGGCGAGCGTCATGCGCCTATCGACATCCTCCACAATTCCCACCATGCCGATGGTGGGGGTGGGAAACACGGCCTCTTCCCTACCGTCGATGAGCGACTGGTTGTAGAAGCTGACGTTGCCGCCGGTGACGGGGGTTTTGATCTCGATGCAGGCCTCGGACATGCCCTTGATGGCCTGGGCGAACTGCCAGTACACCTCGGGGTCGTACGGGTTGCCGAAGTTGAGGCAGTTGGTAACGCCCGCGGGTTCTCCTCCGCTGCACACGATGTTGCGCGCGGCCTCGCACACGGCGATCATGGTTCCGGTATACGGATCGGCGTTCACGTAGCGGGCGTTGCAATCCACGGTAACGGCCAAGCCCTTTTTGCCCCCGGTTTCGCGCAGCAGCACCAGGCCGGCGTCACTGGGCGCATTGGTGCCCATGTTGAGCGTGCGCACCATGGTGTCGTACTGTTCGCTCACCCAGCGCTTGCTGGCAATGTTGGGGCTTGCCAGCAGTTCGAAGGCCACTTGCTCCAGGTTTTCCGGCACGGGCACCATGTCGGTGCGGAACTTTTTGTTTTCCTTGAAGCTGGCCGGTTCTTTCTGTTCGCGGGTGTACACGGGCGCCCCGCCGCCGAGCACAAGGCTGTCGGCAGGCACCTGGGCCACCAGCCCGCCGTGCCAGAAGAAGCGCAGCTCGTTGCCTTCAGTAACGGTGCCGATGGGCACGCAGTGCAGGTCCCATTTTTCGAAGATGGCCTCCACTTCCTTCTCGCGTCCTTTTTTCACCACCACCAGCATGCGCTCCTGGCTTTCGCTCAGCAGGATCTCCCAGGGTTGCATGTCGGCCTGGCGCAAGGGAACCAGGTCCAGGTTGATGTCCATGCCGCATCCGCCCTTTTCGCTCATCTCGCTGGTGCTGCACGTGATGCCGGCCGCACCCATGTCCTGCATGCCGATGATGGCATCGGTGTTGGCCAGTTCCAGGGAAGCTTCCAGCAAGAGCTTCTCCATGAAGGGATCGCCCACCTGCACGGCAGGAAGATCATCCACGCTGCTGCCGGTGATGTCCTTGCTGGCGAACGATGCGCCGTGGATGCCGTCCTTGCCGGTGGCGCTGCCGACGATGTACACGGGGTTGCCCACTCCTTTGCTTACCGCGCTGATCACCTTGTCGGTGCGGACGATGCCCACGCTCATAGCGTTCACCAGGGGGTTGGTGGTGTAGCAGGGATCGAAGTACACCTCACCCCCGAGCACGGGCACGCCGAAGGCATTGCCGTAATCGCCGATGCCCTTCACCACGCCGCGCATGTGCCAGCGGCTGCTGGCGGTATTGGCGACATCGCCGAAGCGGAGCGAGTTGAGCTGCGCGATGGGCCTTGCGCCCATGGTGAAGATGTCGCGGTTGATGCCGCCCACGCCGGTGGCCGCCCCTTGGTAGGGCTCTATGGCGCTGGGGTGGTTGTGGCTCTCGATCTTGAAGGCACAGGCCCAACCGTCGCCGATGTCGATGAGGCCGGCATTCTCCTGGCCAGCTTCCGCCAACACACGCGGCCCCTTGCGCGGCAGCGTTTTCAGCAGGGTGATGGAGTTTTTGTAGGAGCAGTGCTCGCTCCACATGGCGCTGTAGATGCCCAGCTCGGTGAAGTTGGGAGTGCGGCCCAGGATCTCCTTGATGCGCCCGTACTCCTCCTCGCGGAGGCCGAGCTTCTTGGCGGTTTCCAGGGTGCCTTCCTCCATGGTGGCCGTGGCCATATCGTTGGTTTGTGCTGCCATTGCAGGTACAAAGGAACGGGTTATTGGGGGAACGCGAAGGAGCGGGGAACTCATGCGATACTGCCCAGGGGTAGGCCGCAGGATGCCCCCGGGGATACCCGGGGCACCCGCCGCCGGACCATGGATCACGGGTACAGCAAATACGGCTTCCGCATTTGCTTGAAGGCCCCCAGGTCCTTCTGCCAACCGGCGCGGATGGCCTCCTCGGCCTCGCCCGCCTCCACAGCCTTGCGCAGGCTCGCATTGCCCGCAAGCTTGTTGAAGAACGAATTGAAGAACTTGGCCTTGTCCGGCGCGGCTTTGTACATGCCGAGGAGCCATTGGAGGTCTATGCGGGGGTCGGCGCGGGAGTAGATCTCGCCGAACGAGGCCAGGTCCAGGCCGGTGCATGGCTTGCCGGCATAGGGCGGGTCCATGGCCCCGGGGGTGGCACGCGGGGTGAACGTGTAGTCGCCGAGCGTGCAACCGGGGAAGCCGATGCACTGAAAGGGTTTGCCGGTACCGCGGCCCACGCTTACGATGGTGCCCTCGAACAGGCCCAGCGCGGGATAGAGGTACACGGCGGCCATGTTGGGCAGGTTGGGCGATGGCTTTACGGGAAGCTCGTAATAGGAGGCGTGGTCGTACCCCGTGCAAGGGATCACGGTGAGCTTGCATTGCACGCCGCTCTTCAACCACCCTTCCCCGTTGGCCATGCGCGCGTACTCACCCATGGTGAGGCCATGCACCAGCGGTACAGGGTCCATGCCCACGAAGGAGCGGAAGGCAGTGTCCAGCACGGGGCCGTCCACATAGAAGCCATTGGGGTTGGGACGGTCCAGCACGATTACCTGCTTCCGCTGCTCCGCGGCCGCCTCCATCACGTAGTGCAGGGTGCTGATGTAGGTGTAGAAGCGCACGCCCACGTCCTGGATGTCGAAGAGCAGGATGTCCACGTCGGCGAGTTGGGCGGGGCTTGGTTTCTTGTTCTTGCCGTAAAGGGAAACCAACGGCAGGCCGGTGCGCTTGTCGCGTTCATCGGCCACATGCTCGCCGGCTCCGGCCTCGCCGCGAAAGCCGTGCTCCGGGGCGAAGACTTTTTTGATGTCCACGCCGACGGAGAGGAGAGAATCCACCAGGTGTACCCTGCCGATCATGCCGGTTTGGTTGGTGACCACGGCCACCCGGTGGCCCAACAGCAGCGGGATATATTGATCCGTGCGTTCAGCACCGACATGGATACGGCCATTGGCATAGGCGGCCACTTCTTGCGTTGAGGCCGCCGGCACCTGCGCGGGCACCGGTCCATTGCAGCCTGCAAGTGCGGAAAGCACCGCGCACCACCTTACAGCACGGCCTATCTTCGCCGCGAACCCCATGGGACTCGCACATTTCATTGCGCGCCGCATCCTCAGCGACAGCGACCGGCAGGACCGGCTTTCGCGGCCCATCGTGGTGATAGCGGTGCTCGGCATTGTGATCGGCATGGCGGTGATGATCCTGACGGTAGGGGTCAGCACCGGGTTCCAAGGCGAAGTTCGGGCCAAAGTAACGGGTGCCGGAGCGCATATCGAGATCGTGCCCTTGGCCCAGGAAGATGCAAACGCCTCGGCGCGGGTGCAGATCGCCCAGCCATTTTATCCCTGGTTGGACACGGTGCCGGGGGTAAAGCACATCCAGGTGTTCGCCCTGCAGCCGGGCCTTGTGGAAACGGAGCGCGACATCCAAGGGGTGGTGGTGAAAGGCGTGGGCGCCGACCACGACTGGGATTTCCTGCGCAAGCACTTGGTGGCCGGCACGGTGCTCGCCATCGGCGACAGCGTGCGGCCGCAGGTACTGATCAGCCAATGGATGGCGCGGCGGCT
>JAFDZY010000247.1 GCA_018266685.1 Bacteroidota bacterium | reverse complement strand
GGTGGCGCCCAACGACGCGCTGCTGGAAAAGCTCAAGAGCAACATGCAGGAGGTGCGCGCGCGCGGCGGCGTGCTGTACGCGCTGGCCGACGCCGACAGCCGCATCGACAGCAGCGAGGGCCTGCACGTCATCCGCATGCCCGAAAGCGTCGGCCTGCTCTCGCCCATCCTGCACGTGGTGCCGCTGCAACTGCTGGCCTATCACACGGCCGTGGCGCGCGGCACCGACGTGGACAAGCCGCGCAATCTGGCGAAGAGCGTGACGGTGGAGTGACCGCCGCGCGCCTGGTCAACAACTCACGGCCATGGGTCACTTGAACGGCTTGACAAGCTTCGTCCACTTGTCGATGTCCCGGGCGATGAGTTGGTCCATGGCTTCAGGCGTGGATGCACTGGGGACCAAACCCAGTTGATTCAGCTGACCGATGACTTCGGGTTTTTTCAAGGCTTCAGCGGCATCCTTGCTGATTTTTTCCACCACGGCGCGCGGGGTTGCACGCGGCGCGGCGATGGCGTACCAAGTGGAAAAATCGAGATCCTTGTATCCGGCCTCCGCCGTGGTGGGGATATCGGGTGCCAAGGGCGAGCGTGATTCTGCAGTCACCATCAGCAACTTGGCCTTGCCCTGCTTGTGAAAGGGCAGCAGGCTGGGCAGATCGGCGATGACCATGTCGATATGGCCGCCAATGAGATCCACGATCGCTGGCTGCGCACCCTTGTAGGGAACGTAACTCAGGTTGGCGCCGGTGCTCTTGTTGATCGACTCACCCACCAGCGGCCCCAAGGTGCCGGCGGAGCCGTAGCGCAAACCGGCTTTGGTCTTGGACAGCTTGATCAGATCATCCATTGAGCGCACTGGAATGTCGTGTCCCACGAGCAGCGCGAACGGGTTGCTGGCAACGAAACTGACGCCCGCAAAGGCAGTCCGAGCGTCGTACGGCAACTTGGCGATCGTGGCCGGCGCCAGAGCGAGGTTTCCCATGGTGGCGAGGTACAAGGTATGCCCGTCTGGAGCAGACTTGGCCACCGCATCGCTGGCAATCACGCCATCTGCGCCGAGGCGGTTTTCCACGATCACGGGATGACCCCACATTTGGGCCAACGAAGCGCCTAGGGCGCGCGCCACCACATCGGGTGCGCTGCCGGCGGAATAGGCGACGATCAGGCGAACGGCCTTGGTGGGGAAAGCCGGCTCGCTGGCTTGGGCCGTGAGACTGAGGCTTGCTGCTGTGAGCACGGCCAGGGAACGGAGGAAACGGAAGAGACGCATGGTTTGATTTCTCTCAAGTTACGCATTCGAGGATTTGGCTGGAATGATGGGCAGCAGCACCGTGTTCGGGTGTTCGGGGCCAAAGTGAAGAGTCGTGGTTCCGCTGAGCGCTGCGTTCGCCCTGTCGTCCGGATCGTTGTGCAGAAATGGCCCGCAGCCCTTGGACGGGTAACGGTGGCGCGCGTTGCGCTGCGGGTCCATCAAACCGGTGTATTCATAGTCTCGGCCCCGCACCGTGAAGCCAAGCCGATAGCCGGCGGGCACCACAATGGAAGTGGGCCAGATCTCGATGTCCAGGGCGACGATGTCGCCTGGGGCGAGCGGCACACTGTTGCGGTGCAAGTGCACCGGGCGCGCAGCCGTGGTGAGTGTGTTGTCGAGCTCACGGTGCGAGGCGCGCAGCCAGCCCTGTGCAACGGGTGTATGCGCATCCATGGCCCCGCGAAAAGTCACTTCATCGCCGTCAGGCGCGAACAGTCGTACGACGACAAACAGATCGGCATCATGAGTGCTTGAGCTGACATGCAGTCGTGCCGACAGCGGGCCGGTGATCTCGGTTTCGGCGGCAAATGGAGCTGACACGAATGTCACACCTTCGTCTGCGGGCCGGAACGCGCGTGCCGTTGTGGCCCTGACCGGCTCCGGACCCAGGTGGCTGCTGTCTCCGTGCAGGTGCCAAGTCGTCCACTGCGTACGCGCCAAAGGCCATTCATCTTCGTGACGCGGCTCGAAGCGATCTACGTGGCGAACCTGCAGCAATACCCGCGGCTGCTCAGACCACGCGGCGTGATCGCCCTTCAAATAGCAATCGAAAAACCTCTGCTGAAGATCCAGGCCGTAATCGGTATAGAAATGAGTCCAGTGTTCCAACCCGTGGATCTCAAGGTACTTGTCGGTTGCAGCGGACTGCGAGAACCCTTCGACGTTGCCGCGCAGGTGCAGGCCTTGGCCCCCCCAGTTGGCGGATGAAAGCAGGGGAACCGTGACCCGGCTGAAGTCGGTGATCACCTCTTCGTAGTAGCCATCCAACAGCAGGTGTGACTTGACTTCCGACACCTTGTCAATCCGGCGGGCCGCGAGCTCGTCTTCCGCCAGTGTCACCGGGCCACCACAGGGATCACCAGTGACAGGGTGACGACGCGAACGCTCGCCTTGGCCGTATTGCATCGCCACTTGGCGCGGCAACCAGGAGTCGAGGAAGGTGCAACGGATACCGCCGTGGAAATACAACTCGCGGTAGCAATCCGAGGCTCCCTCCCAAGGAATGATGGCTTTGAGGTGACGTGGCTGGCTTGCCGCGACCAGCCACTGGTTGGCGGCATAGTAGGAAATGCCGAGCAGTCCGACGTTGCCGTCGCACCATGGCTGCGAGCCGGCCCATTCGATGCAGTCATGGTAGTCACGCACCTCGCGTGCCGACCACAAGTCCTGCACGCCTTCTGACCAACCGGCGCCCCGGGAATCGACCCGAACCACCGCATAGCCGCGCGGTACCCAGCGCTCGGGATCGGTCAACTCCCAGCACTGGTACTTGCCAGTCGTTCCGGCGTGGATCTCCGGGAACTCTTCCGTCATCGAAGCCCATTGCGGTGCATAGGCTTCCTGAAACGCCTGTCCCTTGGCGTAGCAGCCATAGCTCATGACCACGGGCACCGCCCGTCCGTCAGCAGGCTGGAACAAGTCCGCGCGCAGAACCACACCGTCGTCCATCACGATGGGAATCTGCCAAGTGATGCGCATGCCATCGCGCAGTTCGGTGCGTTGATACGGGTCAATTGTCATTACAGATATGTTATCGTTAAAAAAATAAATTATCGTTAATTCGGATGCGGCATCATCTACGAAATGGGCTGGATACAAACTCGGTGAAAACCCTAGGATCAGACATGTACGGTCTCTCGACGCGCAGTGCTGCGGGTGTGGTGAACGAGACGCGCGCGGTCCAACTCAGCACGGCGATCAAGGCCGACATCCTGCGTGGCGTCCATGCGCCAGGGACGCGCTTGCGCCTAGAGGACCTTCGCACGCGATTTGCAGTCAGCTGGAGCCCGCTGCGCGAGGCCTTGTCGAGCCTGGTGACGGCTGGGTTGATCGTCTCCGATGGCGGGCGTGCCTATCGAGTGGCTCCGATCGCCCGCAGCGAACTCGCCTGCGTGCGTGACATGCGCCAGATGCTTGAAACGAAGGCGTTGAAGATGTCCATCGCCGCGGGCGACGACGCTTGGGAGGTGCGCTTGCTGACGACTCACCATGCCCTACGCAAGGCGGAGTCGGAGCCATGGGAATCCAGGCAGCTTGACGCCTGGGAGCAGGTGCACCGAGATTTCCATTTGGCACTGATTGGCGCCTGCGGCTCCACCGTGCTGCTCCAGTACTGTGTGGGGCTGTATGACGTCAGCGATCGCTACCGGCGCCTGTTCTTGGCCGTGCATCCGCGCGATCGCAACATCGCCGATGAGCACGACACCATTTTCCAAGCCACGCTGGCACGCGACGCGGTGAAGGCGTCCGAATTGCTGTGCGCTCACGTGACGCGAACACTCAACTGCATCTTGGATGTCATGCCGGCCGAAGAGCGTGAGGCCGCAGCTATGAGCTGACACGAAGATTTGACCGTCCAGCCGTTCTGGCGAATGGCACACGCATGGGGCGCCGCGTGGCAGCGTCGCTCGCAACGTGGGCTACCAGACAGCATGCCGGCAACGCCGGAGGGAGCGCGCGACAATCGGGCCATGAGGAGACTCCGGCCATGAAGCTGACATCCACCCAACTAACGCCCCTGCTGCAAACGCTGCCCGACTGGCGCTTCGACGCCAAGCGCGGCGGCCTGATCGCACGCGAATACAAATTCCACGACTTCGCCCAGGCCTTCGGCTTCATGGCCCAGATCGCCGTGATCGCCGAAAGCCGCAACCACCACCCCGAGTGGTTCAACGTCTACAACCGCGTGCAGGTGACGCTGACCACGCACGACGCGGGCGGCCTGACGAT
>JAFDZY010000246.1 GCA_018266685.1 Bacteroidota bacterium | reverse complement strand
TCGATCCGCGCGGTTGCGGCTTCCATGATCTCGATCTGGCGTTCGGTGAAGGGTTCCATGCGGGAGTTGCGGGCAAGGGGGTGGACTGTGGATCCGGGTACAAATATAGTTAGTGAATACTAACATCAAGAAAATGTTTTGAACGATGGCTTCAAGGCGTATTCCATGGAGGTTCCATGAACGGGCTGTCCGCTGTGGCTGCTTCGGCTCAACGGCCGTTGTTGCCGCTGCGGTGGTCCCGGTGCCCTGAGGGTCTCGAAGGGTACCTCCTCGCTGGCACAACGGCTACGCTTCGCCTTCAGCAGGCCGCCGCTCCCATCCCTGGCGGAACACAGTTGCTGCGCGCTGCAAGCGCGGAAGTACATGCGCCCGCGTTGCAAACGCGGGCGAGACGTGCAGTGGCGTTGCTGCGCGCTGCACGCGCGGGCGGGAAAAAGGCCAGGCAGCGTTTTGGTCCGGATTGATGTCTTCCCTTTGGATATTCAGTATCTTACCAGCATAAATGTGCGATCAGACCCACCGGCTATGCCTTGCGGCAGGCTTCATGCTTGCCCTGCTCAGCGGCCTGCGCGCGCAGACCTACTGGAGCAAGGATGTCGGCGGGGCCGGCAATGACCACGTGGCCGACGTGAAGACGGATGCTGCCGGCAACATCTACGCCACGGGCGAGTTCAGCGGGAGCATTGTTTTCGGTGGCACCACCTACGTTTCGGAGGGCGGCATCGACATGTTCCTGGCCAAGCTTGCGCCCAGCGGCCAAGTGCTCTGGTTCGTGCAGGGCGGCGGCCCGGGCATCGACCGCGGCATCAAGCTGGCGGTGCGCGGTGGCACGGTGGCGGTGGTGGGGGAGTACATGCTTACGGCCACCTTCCAAGGGCAATCGCTCACCTCTTCCGGCGGTCCGGACATCTTCCTGGCGGTGCATGATGCCGCCACCGGCCAGCAGCAATGGATCGCCAGCGGGGGCGGGCCGTTGGCGAGCGACCGCCCTTACGGGGTGGCCATCGCACCTTCGGGCCAAGTGACCATGGCGGGTGAGTTCAGCGGAACGGTGAACATCGCGGGAAACGTGATGACCAGTGTGCCCGATCCCGTTACCGCAGTGCCCAGCGTGGACGTGTTCATCGCTTCCTATTCCGCTGCGGGCACGCCGCTGTGGGCCAAACAAGGCGCCGCCAAATACACCGATCGCGCCATCGACCTGGAGGCGGACCCCGCAGGCAACCTCTACGTCACCGGCCAGTTCAGCGATACCATCCAGTTTGCGGCCAGCTATCCCAATGCGATGTACAATGCCACCTTCCTGCTGAAGCTGGACAGCGCGGGCAACGAGCTTTGGTTCCGCCGTGCGGGCGGGGCGATCTACAACGAGGTGCGCGACATGCAGTGGAGCAGCGCCAACGACCTGCTGCTGGTGGGCGACCTGCGCGGCACCATGATCTTCCTGGACAGCGTGCCCGATTTCATTTCCAGCGTGGATCACTACGCCTACTACCTGCTGCGCGTCAACGGCAACGGCCAATTGCGCAGCGATACGGTGGTCACCTCCGCCAACGAAGTGAGCGGCCGCGCATTGGACGAGCGCAACGGCATGATCACCGTGCTGGGGCAGTTCAAATGCCAGTTCACTTCCATGGTGGACAGCGCGCATGCCGGGCTCTGGGAAGCCACCGGCATCCAGGACCTGTTCATCGCCCAGCATTACCTGGACAGCCTCTACGTGATCAAACAGGCGCAGCAGTTCGGCGGCAGGCAGGAGAAACTCGCAGGCCAGGTGGCCAGCCTGCCGGACGGATCGCCGGTCTTCTGCGGCAGCTTCGAGGACATGCTGGTCTTTCCATGCGGGAATGATTTCTCCGCGGACCTGGCTTCCACGATCGCCCCCTGGAACCTCATGGCGCCGAACATGGGCGGGTATTGCGGGGACAACTACTACGGATCCTTCGCGGCGGACACGAGCAACGGCCTCAAGGACGGCTTCATCGCCCATGGCTTAGTGCCGGGCAGGGTACCCTATGATTGGTGGGACCGGAGCGGCAGTACCTGCACTTTTCTTCCGCTTTCACTGTGCCTTGGGCAGGGCGAAATGGCATACGCCTGCGCCGATACGGTGGAGTTCTGCGGAAGCGGCATCATCGGCATCAAGCCGGAGTTTTCCTTCAGCATCAACCAACACGACCACTTCATCGGCCCGGAGCTTGATTTCCTCTGGAGCACGGGGGCAACCACCGATTCGTTGGAGGTCACGGCATCCGGCACCTACTGGGTGACCTGCACAACCGTAAATGGCTGCTGGCAATGGACGGACACCATCGTGGTGCTGGTCCATCCCTTCCCGCCGCAACCGTTGCTCTCCGATGATGTGGTGGTGCAGACCGATTCACCCAACCAATACTTCATCAACATCTGCGACCCGCAGCAGGTATGGCTTTGGTGCAGCAATGTGGACACCACCACGGATTTCCATTGGCATTGGGCCAATGGTCAAGCAGCAAATGACTCCCTGTTGGTGGACACCAGTGGCATTTACCATTTCACCATGGTGAATGCGTTCGGCTGTTCCTCGACGAATATGGTGACGGTGACGGACCACCCGCACGCCGTGATCCCGAACGTGGCCGTGGAATTGGCGATCACCTACCCGCAGGACGTGGAGCACAATGACACCTTGGACCTTTGCCCGAACGTATCCAGGGCGGTCCAGGTCACGCCAACGTTCACATTGAACGGCGCTCCATATTCCTTCCCGATCACCGATCCACCATCCTACTACTTTGGATTTGTGCTCAACGGTGCCACCTACATCAGGGGCTATCCTGGAATTGAAGGTGCATTTTTTGTGGGCGGAGACCAGTGGTACATGGATGAAGCGTCCATCTTCATCCTCAATTCACCTTGCGGCACGGACACGCTCTGGCTCCCCACAGTGGTAACGGACAGCATTTATGTCCATGTGTATCCGGCCGTGAATGTGAGCATTGGGCTTACGGGCCCTTCGGTGATCTGCCCCGGTGATACGGCACTGTTGGTTGCGGATTGCCCCAATTGCGACTGGGTGGCCTGGTCGGGAACGGGCATCATGGCGACCAACGCGGATACGGCATGGACCGGTGGAGGAAGCTTCACGGCAACGGGTTCCGTGGTGGACACCAACGGATGCTCCTTCAGCCATACCGCCTTCATCCAGGTTTCCTACCCGGGCGTTCCAGAGCTGGATGTCCTCCCGGCGGATGGCGTGATCTGCCCGGACTCCAACGCGGTGATCTTTACAACGGCATTGGGCAGCTACACCTGGTTCGGGCCACCCGGGGAGATCGCGGTGAACAATGATTCCATCGCGGTGACCATTCCGGGCGAGTACTACCTCTCGCTCTTAGACCCGAACGGTTGCCACCTCACCTCAGACCCGATCCTGATCACGGGCTATTCCACGCCCTTCCTCAATGTGCTGCCCGATGGCGTGATCTGTGTGGGTGAGGATCCCGTGTTGCTCCAAGTGGTCACCACTGGCTATTCCTCGCTGGCGTGGGCCGCGCCCTTGTCGGGCAACAGTCTGACACAATCGGTTTCGCAGCCCGGCACGTACAGTTGCACGGTGCAGGCGTGCGGCATCACCACGGAGCTCAGTACGGAGATCATCGCCGGCAACCCCGTGGCCGAAGTGCTGGATCCAGGGCCGTTCAGCCTTTGCCCCGGAGATACCCTGCAATTGGCTGCTGCCACCGGGCAGGCCATGTACATCTGGAACCCCGGCCAGGTGGTGGGCGGCACGCTTACCGTGACGCAACCCGGATCCTACACCGTGACCGCGCTGGATGCCAACGGTTGCAGCGATACTTCAGCGGTTGTGGTGGTTGCGGCGCATGATTTCGGCGGGCCCATCACCAGCACGGACCAAACGGTGTGCAGTGGCACGGCGGTGGTGTTGCAGGAGGCCGGGGGCGGCAATTTCACCTGGTACGCGGACAGTAGCTTGTCCGTGGTGCTGGGCACTGGCCCGATGCTTGATCTGGGTACCCCAACGGACACCACCGTAGTGTTCCTGGTCCGTTCGGACAGCGTGTGTACCGGGCTTCCCGTGCGCGTGGCGGTGAACGTGGTGGATCCGCCGGCCATTGCGCTTGCCTCCAGCGCGGATACAGTGTGTGCCGGTTCGGCAGTGCAACTAATAGCCAATGTGCCACAGCCATTCCTGGCGGCGTGGACAACCCCGGCAGGCCCAGCCTTTGGCGATACGCTGTTGCTGGATCCCACAGCTGTGGCTGATGCCGGTTGGTATGTGGTGGCTGCAACCTCCTCGGGATGCATGGGCGCAGTGGACAGCCTTTTGCTCACCGTGGTGCAACCAGCCCCACTTGACCTGGGGCCGGACACTGTGATCTGCCCGGGTGATTCGCTTCTGTTCACCGTGCCTGCGGGCTTCACCGATCCGCTCTGGCAGCAAACGGACAGCGCGATGACGTTCACCATGGACCAATCGGGCACGGTCACGTTGCAGGCTGCTGACAGCAACGGATGCCTGGTGCAGGATGAGGTCCTGGTGGTGGAATTGTTCCCGGATCTTCCGGTCACGGGCGGGGAAGTCACCCTTTGCTTCGGGGAGGATGTCCTGCTGCTGGCCGCAGGAAGCGGCAACTTGTCCTGGTACGCGGATTCCCTGTTGCAGGTATTGCTGGCCACCGGTGACTCCCTGTCGATCACCGCACCCTTGGACAGCCTCACGCTCTATTTGGTGCAGGACCAATTTGGTTGCACCACCGGGCCGGTGACGTTCCAAGTGAACGTGGTGCCCGAGCCGGTGGACGTCACCTTGACCGGCACGGAACCATTCTGCGTGGGGCAAACGGCGACCCTCACCGCCGTGGGGCCACCGGATCTGGAAGGGGCTTGGGCCACACCTGCGGGATATTTCATCGGTACCACCTTGACCTTGGACCCGGTGCAGGCCACGGATGAAGGATGGTACATCCTGGTTCCCTCAGTGGCCGGTTGCATTGGAGCGCCGGACAGCATCTTTGTGGATGCCTTGGTGCCAGTTCCGCTGGACCTGGGCCCGGATACCAGCTTCTGCGCAGGTGGCCAGTTCACCGTGGTGTTGCCGCCCGGCTTCACCGATGCCCTTTGGAACACGGGCAGCACCGGCCCGGGCATCACCATCGTGCAGGGCGGTGTTTACAGCGTGGCGGCCACGGATACGAACGGCTGTCCGGTGAACGATGCCGTTGTCATCAAAGCCGTGGACTGCCCACCGGTGGTGCCGAACGTCTTTTCGCCCAACGGCGACGGAACGAACGACGTGTTTGCCCTTGGAGCGGTGGGGGCGGTGGACGCGAAAGTGCAGGTCTATGACCGCTGGGGAACATTGGTGCATAGCGGCAATTTGTTGCGGCAACCGTGGA
>JAFDZY010000245.1 GCA_018266685.1 Bacteroidota bacterium | reverse complement strand
TTCGCGGAACCAAGCGATGCCGTCCGCGTCCAGGTTAGTGGCGGGTTCATCCAGCAACAGCAAGGGCGTGTCACTGAGGATGGCCAGGGCGAGCTTCAGGCGCTGCTTCATGCCGCTGCTGAAATGCAGGACGGGTTTTTCCAGGTGCGGTTCCAGATAAGCCGTCCGGGCCACGTCCTGCACGGAAATGCCCGGATGGAACGGCTTGAAGCGTGCATGGTTGGCCAGGGCTTGCCGCAGGGAAAGGTCCTCATACAAGTTCAAGTAGGGCGCCGCAATGCTCACGTGGCGGTACACCTGTTCGGTGTCGATCAACATTCCTGCAAGGCGGTGTTCTACACTTCCCGCAGTGGGCACCAATGCCCCGGCCACCACCTGCAACAGCGTACTCTTCCCGCTTCCATTGGGACCCAACAAGGCCGTCCTGCTCCCAGGTTCAAACACATGGATTGCGCCGCTGAACACCTTTTCGCGGGCGAATTTTTTCGCCACTTGGTCCAGCGTGATCCGCATGCCTTGCCCTTCGGCCATTTCACTCGGCCAGCCCGCGCATGATGCCCTTGGGGCTGTTGCGGATGAACTCCGTGATCAGCAGCTGCTCCGGCGTTCCCTTGAAGAGCTGCTCCACGTTCTGGAGCGCGCGCTCCAGGTTGTTGTTGCGCACAAAGATCTCGCGGTAGATGTCCTCGATGCGCGCCACGGTGGGATCATCGAAGCCGCGGCGGCGCAGGCCCACCACGTTCACGCCCACGAAGCTCAGCGGCTCGCGCGCGGCCTTCACGAAGGGCGGCACGTTCTTGCGCACCAGCGAGGCCCCGGCAATGAAGCTGTGCGCGCCGATGCTGATGAACTGCTGCACGGCCACGTTGCCTTCCAGGATGGCCCAATCCTCAATGGTGACATGGCCTGCGAGGTTCACACTGTTGGCGATCACCACGTTGCTGCCCACGATGCAGTCGTGCGCCAAGTGGACGTAGGCCATCAGCAGGCTGTGGCTGCCTACGGCGGTGCGCTGGCGGTCGGTGGTGCCGCGGTTGATGGTGACGCACTCGCGGATGGTGGTGTGGTCGCCCACTTCGGCGGTGGTCTTCTCACCGGCAAACTTCAGATCTTGCGGAATGGCGCTGACCACGGCACCGGGAAAAATGCGGCAATGCTGGCCGATGCGCGCGCCATCCATGATGGTGGCGTTGGGGCCGATCCACGTGCCGTCGCCGATCACCACGTCACCCGCAATCGCGGTGAACGGTTCAATGACGACATCCTTTCCGATGCGTGCGTCCGGGTGGACGGAGGCCAGCTTGGAAATGCTCATGCGTGCGTGGCGGCCTTGGGCGTTTCGGACTTCTTCTCGTCGGCAGGGGCCTTGTCGCGGGCGATCTGGGCCATCATTTCAGCTTCCACGGCGGGCTGGCCGTTCACGTAGCCGATGCCTTTCATGTGAACGATGCCGCGCCGGATGGGCGTGATCAATTCCAAGCGGAACACGAGGGTATCACCCGGGATCACCTTGCGGCGGTAGCGCACGCCGTCGGTCTTCAGGAAGTAGGTGGTGTAGTGTTCGGGATCGGGCACTTGGCTCAGGGCGAAGATGCCGCCCACCTGGGCCATGGCCTCCACCTGCAGCACGCCGGGCATCACGGGGTTGTCCGGGAAGTGGCCGGTGAACTGCGGCTCGTTCATGGTGACGTTCTTCACGCCTACGATGCTGGTCTTGTCCATGCTCAGCACCTTGTCCACCAGCAGGAACGGGTAGCGGTGCGGGAGCATCTTGGTGATGGCGTTGATGTCGAAGAGCGGCTCCTGGGTGAGGTCGAAGAAGACGCGCTGGTCCTTTTCCTCCTCGCGGATCTTGTCCTTGATGCGCTTGGCGAAAGTGGTGTTGCCAAAGTGGCCGGGCCGCGCGGCGAGGATGTGGCCTTTGATGGGGCGGCCCACCAAGGCGAGGTCGCCGATGATGTCCAGCAGTTTATGGCGGGCGGGTTCGTTGAAGAACTTCAGGTCGGTGGTGTTCAGCACGCCATTGCGGCGCACCTCCACATCCTTGTATGGCCTACCGATGCTCTTGGCCAGTTTCTCCAGATCTTCCTTGGTGATGTCCTCGCGGTCTTCCAGCACGATGGCGTTGTCCAGGTCGCCGCCCTTGATCAGGCCGGCCTTGGCCAATTGCTCCACTTCGCGCAGGAAGACGAAGGTGCGGCACGGGGCGATCTCCGTTTGGAACTCGCCGATGTTGTACATGCTGGCGTGCTGGGTGCCGAGCACGGGGCTGTTGTAGTCCACCATTACGGTGAGGCGGAACTCGCCGCCGGGTGCGGGCACCCCCAACATTTCGGTGCCGCGTTCTTCGGTCTCGAACCAGATGGGTTCCTTGAGCACCCACCAGTTGCGCGGCGCGTTCTGCTCCTGGAAACCGGCCTTGGCAATGGCTTCCACAAAGGGCGTGGCGCTGCCGTCCATGATGGGCACTTCGGCGCCGTCCAGCTTGATCAGGCAGTTGTCCACGCCCAGCGCGTAGAGGGCGGCCAATACGTGCTCGGTGGTGTTCACCTTCACGTCGCCCTTGCCGAGGGTGGTGCCGCGCGCGGTGCTCACCACCAGGTCGGCATCCGCATCGATTACCGGCTGGCCGTCCAGGTCCGTGCGTTGGAATTTCAGCCCATGGCCTTCCGGCGCGGGGCACAGCGTAATGGTGACGGATTCGCCCGTGTGCAGGCCCACGCCCTTTACCACGGCTTGCTGCTTCAGGGTATGCTGTTTGTCGCTCATGCGTTGTTGTTCCCGGAACCGGCCGCAGGGGCCTTCAATGCCTCAATTTCCTTTTCCAGTGCATCCGTGCGGTGCATCAGTTCCGGCAGGTTCCGGAAGTGGACGTAGCTGCGTTTGTACTCGCCGATGGCGAAGGCCGGCGAACCCTGCACCACGGCATCGTCGGGCAAGTTGGTGCCCACGCCGCTCTGCGCGGCGATCTTCACGCGGTTGCCGATGTGCAGGTGGCCCACGATGCCCACCTGCCCGCCGATGACGCAATGGTCGCCGATGTGGGTGCTGCCCGCAATGCCGGTCTGGGCCACCACCAAGGTGTGCGCGCCGATCTCCACGTTGTGCCCCACCTGGATCAGGTTGTCCAGCTTGGCGCCCTTGCGGATCACGGTGTGGCCCAACGTGGCCCGGTCAATGGTGGTGTTGGCGCCGATCTCCACATCGTCCTCAATGATCACATTGCCCACCTGGGGCATTTTTTCCTGTTCGCCGGCCGCGTTCACCGTGAAGCCGTAGCCGTCCGCGCCGATCACCGCCCCGCTGTGGATCACGCAGTTCGCACCAATGATGCAACGGTGGTACACGGTAACGTTGGCGTGCAGCACCGTGCCCTTGCCGATCTGTGCGCCTTCGCCTACGGTGCAGTGCGGAAAAACTTTGGCCCCTTCCTCCACCACGGCCCCCTCGCCGATGTAGCTGAACGCACCGATGTAAGCGCCCGGGGCCACCTTGGCTTTGGGACTTACGAAGCTGGGCTGCTCAATGCCCCGCTTTTCGTTGACAAGGCCTTCGTTCATCTTCAGCAGGCGGCTGAAGCAAGCCCGTGGATCGCCCACCCGGATCAGCGTGAGGCGCTTGGGCAAGGGTTGCGTGGGCTGGAAGTCACGGGCCACCACCGCGATGCTGGCACCGGTGGAATAAAGCAGGTCCGTGTACTTGGGATTGGCCAAAAAGGTGAGTGTGCCGGGCTTGCCTTCCTCGATCTTGGCCAAGTCGTTCACCAATACCTGGGCATCACCGTCCACCTCCCCTTCCAAGAGCTCGGCGATCTGTGCAGCTGAGAATTGCATCCTGATGCCCCCGGATCGTTCCGGCGGGACCGCGAAGATAACAGTGCCCCGCAAGCCGTGTTGCAGTGGGTATCAGGGGAACCGGAAGAAGAAGAAATGCACCGCTGCCCA
>JAFDZY010000244.1 GCA_018266685.1 Bacteroidota bacterium | reverse complement strand
TTGGCCGAATAGCTGGGGCCGCTGCATGCCTGGCGTACGTACACATCATAGAAGGTTACGCCGGCAAGGCCGCTGAGCACCGCAGGGGAAGAGGCATTGGCCACCACTACACCATTGGTGCCTGCCGAGGCGCCGGTGCCGGGTGTAAAGCCTTGGGGGCCATATTCCACAATGTAATTTGATCCCGTTTGCGCCCAGGATACCGTGGCGCCCGTACCGCCAATGGCAGAGATCTGCACGTTGAACGGCGTGGCGCAGGCAGGTGCAGGCGCGCACGTGATGTTGGCGTGGATGGTAGTTGCTGCCTGGGGTTGGCCGGTTGCCGTGGACACATAATGGAAGGTGAGGCAGCCTGCTGGATTGGTGGCCCTAAAGGGGTTGGACGCACTCAATACCGCCATTCCGCCGGTTTGAGCACCGAGCCTGAACCCACCAGTGGGATAGCCATTGGGGGCCGTGGATCCCCCGGAGCTGATCAGCGGCGCATTCACGGTGTTGCCATCATGCACGAACATGTGCAGTGCATTGCTGTAGCTGCCTATGAACTGGTCGAAATTCACCGTCACCACGTCACCTGCGTTGTCAGGGCACACCACTTGCACGGAATCCATCGGTTGTGGATTCCCGGGATAGGCATACGCAAGGCCCATGTCGGTGCCGCAGCCAATTCGTGTGCGGAAGTTCAACCCGACGCTGCTCCATGCGCTTAGGTCGCCGCCGCCGCAATTGCCACGGAAGTATGCCGTATATGGCGTGTTGCCTGTGAGTACACTTGCCGTGGTGGCACTGCCGTTGGCGCTGGTGCCGCTGGTAATGGCCGTGGCTGTGGCGGGGCTGCCGCCGGCCACTACTTTGTATTCCACATTGGGCGAGGCCCCGGCGTTCCAGCTAAAGCTGGCTCCATGCACAGTAGTAGCGGTTACCGCGCGGTTGGTAGGTGCAAAGCAGGTAGGCGGTGGGGCGCAGGTAATGTCGGCGCTCCATCCCCCATTGGACGTCCAAGTGCCGTAGTTGTATACCTTAATGGTAAGGCAACCGCTGGCCGCAGTGGAGGTGAACATGGGAGGCTTGTTGGGGAGCGGGTGTGCGGCGCTCGGGTTATCCGTCCAGCCCCCGGCAGGCACGCTCCAAGCACCGTTGGTATAGGCAGTGCCGTTCCCTCCGGAAACCATCGGCGCATTGGTATCATCCCCGTTGTAAATGAAGATGCGCGAAGCCTGGGGGATGTTATAGTTCAAGCCGTTCCATGTGGTGAAGTTGATCGTCACCTGATCCCCCGGATTTTCCGGACAAATAGTGAAGGTTTGAATGGATTGTACAGAACTGAGGTTCGAAACCCCACCCGGACTGATCCAGGTGCTGCCACAACCCAAAGAAGTGGTAAATGCAGTGGAACTCCAACCACTTTGCTCTGCACCGCAGTCGCTGCGCACATACAGTGTGTAGGTGGTATTTGCTGTTAAGCCGGTCGCGCTGGCGGTGGTGCCCGCTGTGGTGCCGCTGGCTACCGGTGAGGGATCGCCGGGATTGCCGCTGCTGCGCACTTCCCATTGGTAGCCCCCGGAAGGATTGCTGGTGCTGGCCGTCCAGCCCAGGGTGGCGCTGGAGGTGGTTATGCCACTGGCCAGCAAATTGGAGGGTGGCAGGCAGGTTGCTGCGGTCACGTTTATGGCGAAGTCCTGGCTTTGCCCGTAATTGACAACGCCGCAGGGGTCGGTGGCTGCACTGGAATACTGCGCCACCACCCGCATGCGTGCAGTGCCGGTAGGAGCGGAGGCAGGCACCGTTACCGAGCCGGAGAGCCCCGGGTTGTTGGAGCAATTGGAGTTGGTCAGGTTGCCAAGGTTCACCGTGGTCTCGAAGGTGCCGTCATGGTCCCAATCGAAGAAGAGCACGATGGGGCTGGTGTAATTCCCGTCGGTGTTCGCATTCACGGTGATCGGGTAGGTGCCGGCCCCGGATACGTTGCCGTGCGTGCCCCCGGTGTTGTCCACATAGTAGTTCGCCCCTCCAGGGGTGGTCACGGGGTTGCTGTAATTGATGCCGGCAAAAACCACCGTGCAGATGGGTTGCTCATAGCCGGAGCCGGATGGTGTGCAGTAGGTCTGCGCCGGGGCCCTGCCCAGGAAGAGCAGGGATGCCAGTGCGGGGAGCACCCCGCGCATGGCTGTTCGTAGAGTCTTGGTGTGCATGGTTAGGAGAGTTTGGTGAGTGTTGAGGTTACGGTTTTTGGAAGGACAGAGGGAGCAGCCGCACCCTTGCGGGCTACAGGCTTTGCGGCGGAAAGGCCCGGCGGACACGGGAGCATCGCCGGTAGGGGGGACCGTAAGCCGACTTTCGGAAGTGCTGCGGCGGCGGGTCCGTGAAAATGCGTGAGACGGTGGGGGAGAGTGTTGTTTTTTGGTAGGGAGAGGTGTTGGAGAGTTGGTAAAAATGGATCCGTAAGGAATCCACCGGGGCCAATGTTAAGGGATCGGAAAGCGCAATGCAAGAAAAATATTTTTTTCAACCGGAGGCAACCATGGGGTTGAGTATGCGTCCGCGCGCATGCTGTTCTTAATGTTTAGTTCCCTCGTTTAGTTCCCTCAAGGTCTCCCGAAGGGGACCTTGCAGGAGGACCGCTGTGGTGAGCCCGTCGAACCACAGGGGAATCCCGCGTTGAATCAAAGATTGCTTCGGCCCAGGGCGGCCTCGCAATGACGTTGAGGCTTCGGCCCGGAGCGGCCTCGCAATGACGCACAGACCCCGTCATTGCGAGGACCTGTACACTTAACAGGTCCGAAGCAATCTCTAATTCCAAGGAGATCCCGGGAAGGGAATCAAAGATTGCTTCGGCCCAGGGCGGCCTCGCAATGACGTTGAGGCTTCGGCCCAAAGCGGCCTCGCAATGACGTTGAGGCTTCGGCCCAGGGCGGCCTCGCAATGACGTTGAGGCTTCGGCGATCAAGGCGCGGGGCCTGGATGGGACTGTGCGAAGTATGGGGGTGTTGCAGGGCAGGAGCGAGGGGCCCTTAATACACCACCCCGGCCATGCAGCGCAGCCCCATGCCTGCACGCATGGTATCCGCGTGCCCTTGCGCACTGCGGTAGAAGGCAACGCGGCCATGTGCCGGGGCTTCATTGCGGCCCCCAGGTCGGCCCGAAGAGGTATGCCTTCCCCAAAAGTTGCAGCGCATGGAAGTTTGTCAATTGTTTTGCGTAAACTTGTGCGTTGGTAACTCTCCGTACCAAAGCCAGTGCCTCTCACACTGCATGCATCATGTTGAAACTCTCCTTCTGCAAACCACCACGTTTGGTGCGTGGTGCCGTTACCTACGGCCCGTGCGGTGCCATTGAGCACATCAAGTGCCGTTCGCCCTGGTGCGGGGCATTGCTCCTGTTGGGGGCGGTGCTGCCCGGCTTGGCTGCTGCACAGACCGAGGATCCCTCGGATGTATCTGCAGCGCTGCCGGTGACCATGGTGGCCAGCTTGGCCCCGGCGTTTGCGACGACCTCCTGTTCCACGGTGCCTTTCTCCATGGCCAGTGTTTCAACCACCACACCGCAATCGGCCAACATCCCCTTTCCACCTTGCGGCAACTTATTTCCCCCGCCGCCGGCGGTAACGCCCGTCGCCAAGGACATGTGGTTCCGTGTGGATCCCCCGGCAGGGGTGCCCACGGCCTACCGCTTCAGTATGTACAGTGGTGTTTTCCCCTCCATGTCGTTAGGGGCCATGGCCCTGTATGAAGGCCCCAATGCGGCAGGGCCCATGCGCCTGATCGAATGTGCTTACGGCGGCTCCTATACGGCCGGGCTTCCCTCCTTGGAAACGAGCACCGGGTACACCGCAGGCAACAAGCTCTATTTGCGCGTATGGGACCGCGCGAACCCTGCCACCTCCACGGCCAACTTTCAATTGTGCGTACAGGGGCAAACCATTGCCACCATGCCCCCGCGCGGGGCGGCGGAAACGGTCTGCACGGCGGCGGTGATAAATATTGAATCCGGCTTGAACAGCATCAACGCAACTCAGATTGATTATGCCTTTGCGAAAGAGGAGGGATTGCAACTGCCCAGCACCGAACAATACGTAGGTGGCGACTTGTGGCTAAAAGTGCTTGTCCCACCTACAGGGAACATACAAGTAAAGGTTGGTACAGCTACAAATAATGACGATAAGATATCCAACATCGCCGTTACAGCCTACCTTACGGATGACTGCACCAACCCGCTGCGCTTTCGGCAAGTAGGGGGCATGGCAGGGGCGCCGGTATCGTGGGGTCCTGCGGTTAATGCGCAGATAAACATTAGTTGCCTTCCTCCAGGGGAGTACTTGTACCTGCGCATCCACTCCCAAAAGGATTTTCAAAACAGCAACAAGCGCTATGGGCAGTTTCGGATCAAGGTGATTACCACCTCATTGTCCTACACCCCCCCGGCAAACATTGCACCCTGCGGGGCGTTGCCGCTCAGCTTCGGCATCGGCTATCCGGGCGGGGTATACACCGCGGGGGATAACATCAGTGCGACTTGCAGCGCGCCGGGTATCCCCGATCCCGGCTGCGGGTTCGCCGCGAACGCATCCAAGTCCGTCTGGTACAAGTTCACCGCGCCCTTATCGGGTACCGTGCGATTGGATGTTACGCCGGAGGGAGCCATCCCGCTGGACCCGGGCGTAGCCCTTTACACCAACGCGGCCACCAGCTGTGACACCCTCAACCTGGGGCTGCTGGAATGCGATATCCTGCATGGCCCGGGGAAAGGTGCCCGCATCATCCGCACCGGGCTTCGCCCAGGCTTCACGTATTACGTACGGGTGTGGGGGCAAAGCACCTCCGGCACCTTCCGTATTTACCTGGAGGACGTGCAACCCGTTCCGGGCTTCTGCTATTACCTGATGAAGTTGGACCGGGTTAGTGCAGATAATACGATCTGCCCTCCTGTTGGCGGAAGTGTACACAATTGCGCACCCATTTCCGAGCCGGGCACGGTTTCATGGAAGACGCGGATCAATGCGGGGCCTTATGTCACGCACAGCACCACGGGTAACGAATTGAACGAACTGCAGCTGCTTTCGGTGCCCTCCGGAAGCACGCTGAGATTCTCGTATCCGAATCCGGATGGCATACCCACGGGGGTCCGGCAATATGCCCTGTACCGGTTGGGGGTGGCCATCCCCCTCTTCGAGCGGTCATACGGCTATGGCGTGGCAGGCCCGCATACCACGGATAGCGCTTACACTGAAACCAACACCTGTCAGCCCATCATTAAGCCCATCAACGACTGCTTGGGCCTGCAACCCATCTGCATCGGGTCCACCCAATCGGCCTTTGCCTCCATCCCTGCCAATTTCAATCCACTGCTGCAGGGCTACCTGAATGATGTGGCCGGGGCCAACAAAGGCTGCTTGAGCAATGAGGGCACGGGCATAGCCTGGGTGGAGTTCAAGCCCCAAAGCAACGGCAAGGTGGCCTTTTGGCTGGATGGCGGCTCCAGTTACGCCAGCACCACCGACCTGGATTTCGCGATCTGGGACGTGGGGCCTCCGGTGTATTCGGATGTTGCGCCGCACGACACGGTGAACGCGGACTTCATCTGTCCGCCACCCCATCCGCCCATTCGATGCAGCAGTGCCCGGGGCTTCAACTCCACCGGGTTGATGCCTGGCATGGAGGCCACTTCCGAAGGCCCGGGCGGCTGGGGCTGGCTGAAGCCGCTGGACGTGGTGGCGGGGCACATCTACCTGATGGCTGTAGTGCGTTACGCCGGCCCTGCGGTTGGCTTCTCCCTGAAATGGACGCTGTATGAGAATGCGTTGGGCGTGCCCGACCAGGACCTGATGGGCGTTTGCCCCTATTCCATGCCCTTGCCGGTGGAGCTGCTCTTCCTGCGGGCGGAACCCGCCGGCAGGCAAGTTAACCTTGACTGGGCCACGGCCACGGAGCGGAACAGCAGCCATTTCACGGTGGAACGCAGTGGAAACGGAACTGATTTCAACCCGATCGGGCAGGTGGCCGCCAGCGGAAACACGCAATACCGCACGGATTATTCTTACACCGACACCGACCCCTTGAACGGTGTGAACTACTACCGGTTGCAGCAAGTGGACATAGATGGCACAGCGGAGCACAGCAATGTGGTGACCGCCTTTATCAAGGCCGAGCCGGGCCAACTGTCGGTTTACCCCAATCCGGTGGAAGGCCAACTGCGCGTTGCCTTTGATCTTGCGGGCCGTGATCGGGTGACCGTGCAAGTGCTGGACGTACTGGGCCGGGTGGTAGAGGAACTGCACCTCGGCATAGGTGCCGACCAGCGCGGAATTGACCTGGATACCCAACTCCTGGGCCCCGCAGTGTATGTGGTGCGCGTTCTGGGCACGGCAGGGGAAGAACTGGGGAGTGCGCGCTTCGTGAAGAAATGAACAGGTCCCCGGTTTTCAGGCTCCGATACAGTGCCCGGTCCGTGGAATGCAAACACATCGCAGCCCTCTTGTGCCTCCTCGGCAATGCCCCGTGCATTGCGCAAGACCTGGTGCAGAACGGGGGGTTTGAGCAATACACGTTCCTGCCCAACTATGGTGGCCAATACAACCGGTGCGTAGGTTGGGGAAATGCGGGCAGCAGCATGGGCACCCCCGACTACCTGCATTTACAAGGGAGCGGCCAAGTGCAATTGCCCAATTCGATCTTCGGGACGGTTGCCCCATACGCGGGAAGCGCGGTAATGGGTGTGACCATGATCCATACCCCGGGCACCAACTTCCGGGAATACATCAGCACCCAATTGTCGGCTCCGATGGTCATCGGGAACACCTACAACATTTCCCTTCAACTGACCAATGGGGCAGCCAACCAATTTGTCGGTTACGGGTGTGATCACATTGGGATACGCCTCTCCACGGCCCCCTTGCACCAGCTTGGGGATGCCCCGCTGGGCCTGGTGCCCCAACTGGAGATCCCGGGCGTGTTCTGGTCCAGTTCCTGGCAACCCATCAGCTTCAGCTTTACAGCGGATTCGGCCTACCAGTACTTCACGCTAGGGAATTTCCACGATGACGCATCCACCTCCGTTGAGCTCCATGTGAATACCGGAGTGGTAGGGGCATATTGCTTTGTGGACCAGGTGGCCGTAACTCCGGGGCACATGCAGATAGCAGGACCATCCGGCATCTGCTTGGGCGATGCCGTTACGCTTTCAGTGAACAATGGCATGGCACATGCCTGGGCAACCACCGCGGACCCCGCCTCCATTCTGTCCACGGATCCGGTATTGCACGTAGCACCATCACAAACCACTACGTATCTCGCCTATGGAAGTAGCGACACGGCATCATTCACCGTGTCCGTTTATCCACCTCCGGCCATATCGCTCGGCAATGATGTGTTCTTGTGTGCAGGCGATTCGCTTGTCTTGGACGTGCATTCCGCGAACGCCACTTACCTGTGGCAGGACGGATCGACAGATGCCGTGTACAACGTCTTCGCGCCCGGAACCTACTGGGTGGAAGTATCCAATGGCAATTGCACGATCAGGGATAGCCTGACCGTTGGATACGGCGATTGCCAGGTGGAGATCGAATTCCCTAATGTGATAACGCCCAACGGGGACGGGGTTAATGACCTGTTCAGGCCAGTGGTCAACCGAGGTATCACCAACATGAGTACGGTGATCTACAACCGATGGGGCAACATGGTGTTCGAGACTTCCGACCCCGGGGTCAACTGGAAGGCGAACGGAGTAGCCGGCGGGACTTATTTCTGGCTTGTGCATTACACGGACCGCTTGGGCGGTACGGCTGCCCAGGCCGGTGTGGTAACGGTGCTGAGGTGATGCAGTAGGAGGGGGGCGGCACACCGGTCCACAGCCGGGTATTATGCGCGCATTTCATGCAAGACCGCCAATTTTCCGCAGCCGGTTGAGGGAGGAGACCTGGCGATCATAGTCGGTTTTCCCCAAGTTCCGCCATGTGGGAGCGTGGCGGAGCTTTTCCTTCCGGACCACGCAGAAAGGACCAGGAGGGCAGGTTGCCGATGGGGTCCGGAACGGAGTGCCTGCGCGGCGGTAATACCACTGTATGCATCCCGGTCAGTCCAAAGGACGATCCGAGTGTTGCCGTAAGTACAAGCAAATGGTCGGTACGGTGCGAATCCGGGATCGGCCCATATTGCTTGTTGCAACGGTATAAAAGCGAAGGGCCGCCCAATTAAGGACGGCCCTTCAGGGAACAGTGGCAAGGCTTACCGCACAATGGTGATCGGGGCATACGCCCGCAGACCGCCATGTGTTGCGACCAGCGTATATCTTCCAG
>JAFDZY010000243.1 GCA_018266685.1 Bacteroidota bacterium | reverse complement strand
GTCACCGGCTTATCCCTGGCAGGTTGCTCTCCAGCAGAGCCCGCTTCCGTTATCACCGGCCCGGCAAAGTTCGCGACGAAATCCCACCAACATCCCGGCGTAATGCCGATCTTTAGCAACCCGCGCACCTGATCTGGGGGAGCTTACACTCCGAAATCCGCCCGAACGCCAAGCCCCAAACCGTTGACCGCTATCGCACGCTTCGCGCGCGCCAGCATTCAACACCGAATTACCACAGCTTTAAGGCAGTACGCGCCGGGAGGAGCCGCACAACACGGATCTTTCCCTAACAACAAGCTGTGGGTTTGCACCAAGGTCCTCGATCGGAGACCTAGAAAGTGCGCTGGGCGGAACCCCGATGCGCCGCTATTTTTCCTTCTGTTTGGCCTTGTGCTTGCCGCCGTTCCCGGTTTCTTCCACGCCAAGGGGCTTGCCGGTATCCACGGGCAGCAGCTTGAAGTAGGTGGCCTTGTAGCGGCCGTCCACCACCTGGCCTTGCACCTCGGCCTTGCGCACGGCCACGCAGAAGCCGTTGGCATCGTGCGGGTGGCCGTATTCCTTGATGCCCACGCCATCCACGTAGTAGCTGCCTTCGGGCAGGCGCACGGCCACATCGCAACTGCGGCCGGGCAGGTCGAATTTGCATTCGCCGCAACTGGTTTCCACCACGGTAAGGGGCTTGTTGGGGTCGGGCTTGGCGAGGAGCTTGCTGGCCGGCTGGGCTACGCTGAGGACGGGGCACAGCAGGATTGCGCCAAGGTTGATATGTTTCATGGTGTTCACTATTGCCAGGCCGCAAGATACAGGGTGTCCCAGGCACTGGCACTGACCTCGGGCAGCGGCAGCTTCCGCAGCCCCTGCGCGATGTGCGGGTCGGGCAAGGCTACCATCGCCGATGCCTCGTAGCTGCAGCCCTACTTTTGGCCGCCCGATGACGGAACGGCTGCTCAGGCTGATCATCAGTTTCAACCAGTGGCGCAAGGCGCACCTGTCGCAGAACACCTTCCTGGTGATCGCTGCCGGCCTCGTGGGGGTGCTGGGCGGCACAGCGGCCGCCGTGATGAAAAAACTCACCCACCTGGTGGCGGACCACCTGCAGAATGACATGCAGGGCGGGCACAAGTTCCTGCTGTACTTCCTGCTGCCGATCCTGGGGTTGGCGCTCACGGTGGGGTACCTCAAGCTCTTCATCCGCCGGAAGCCTTTCCGGCAGGGCATCACACCGGTGATGGCCAGCATCCTGCACGGGCGCAGCCGGCTGGACCTGCACAATGCGTACAGCCAGATCATCACCAGTGCGCTCACGGTAGGCATGGGCGGCTCGGCGGGCTTGGAATCGCCAGCGGTGGCGAGTGGTGCATCGCTGGGTTCCAATGCGGGCCGGCTCTTCGGGCTGAACTACCGGGAAACCACGCTGCTGCTGGCCAGCGGTGGCGCGGCGGGCATAGCAGGGGCCTTCGGCAGCCCGGTGGCGGGGATGATCTTTGCGTTAGAGGTGCTACTGCCCGCGATCACGGTGCCAGCGATCATTCCGTTGCTGCTGGCGAGCGCCGTGGCCTCGGTGATCTCCCGGCTGATCTACAGCGCGCCGCTTTTTGCTTACGTGCCGGGGAGTTCCACGCTGGACAACTTCTTCGTGTACGTGCTCTTCGGCATCGCATCGGGGCTGTTCTCGGTGTATTTCGCAGCGGTGAATGAGGCCGTGCTGAAGCAGCTGCGCCGGGTGCAGCGGGCCTGGGTGAAGGTGGGCGCGGGCGGCCTGGTGTTGGGCGGCATGATCACCTTGTTCCCGGCGCTCTACGGCGAAGGCTACATCACCATCCAGAAGTTGCTGGACGGGGATTACAGCTCGTTGTTGGCCAACAGCCTCTTCGCCGAATACCAGGGCCTGGCCTGGGCGTTGGTGCTGTTCACCGCGCTCACCCTGCTGTTCAAGGCCGTGGCACCCGCAGTGACCATGGGCAGCGGCGGCAACGGCGGCATGTTCGGGCCGTGCGTGGCCATTGGCGGGCTTTTCGGCTTCTTCTTCGCTTACGGCCTGAACATGACCGGACTGTTCCACCTCCACATCACGCACTTCATTGTGGTGGGCATGGCCGGCAGCGTGAGCGGGGTGATGCATGCGCCGCTCACGGGCATCTTCCTGGCGGCGGAGATCACGGGCGGCTACACGCTGATGGTGCCGCTGATGGTGGTCTCAGCGATGTCCTACTTCATCAACAAGCGCATCCGGAAGTATTCCATCTACACCAAGGGGCTGGTGGAATCCGGGGCGCTCAGTAGCAGGCACGAGGACGATTGGTGAGGGGCCGGGGCTCGCTTGTGTGCAATGTACATTGATGGACCGTGAGCTTCGGCCACGGTCCATCGGTTGCAGGGCTGAGCAAAAGCCGATCTGATCGAATGGACATGGGCTTGGCCTGCATCGCTGTACACTTCTACTTCATCCTGGCCATCCTGATCATCCTGCCCATCCTGTCAAAGTGATCCCGTCCTCACGTCTCCTGCGGGCCGCCGAGCGCATCATAATCAAATCCTGCGCGGGCCATGGCGCGGCGTGCTGCCCCAATGGCTTTGGGCGAGGGATTGGGCGGGTGTACGGGTGTTTCCTTCACCTGGGCCAGCCGCTCCAACAGTTCTTGGGTCTGGTGCTTAGTGAGGTGCTCGCAGGCCTCGTACATGCCGCCGGGCTCCTCCTCCATCTTGTCGTGCAGATCGAGCACGTGGCGGATCACTTTCGTGAGCGCCGCGCTGGGCGGGATCACCATCAGGGAGGTGAGCGCACCGTGGTCCAGCCGCAACTTGGCTTGGATGGGCAAGGGTTCTCCCCCATTGGCCTCTTGGGCGGCCACGAACAGGATCTTCTCCTCCATGCCGATGTGGCGGAGCAGCCCTGCGCGGAACTGGTCGTACAGGGCGTG
>JAFDZY010000242.1 GCA_018266685.1 Bacteroidota bacterium | reverse complement strand
TTCAACTGGAGGAATCTTATGAAATCCACTGTCATGCGCCGCGCCCAGGCCGGTTTTACCTTGATCGAACTGATGATCGTTGTGGCGATTATTGGTATTTTGGCGGCTGTGGCGTTGCCGGCTTACCAGGATTACACGGTGCGTGCGCGTGTTTCCGAAGGTTTGGTTCAAGCCTCTGCCGTAAAAGTTACAGTATCAGAAAATATAGCCAATAATGGTGGTGTCATTGGTGTTGGTTCGTGCAAGGGGTATACCGACATGGCATCGGCGGTCGGCGAAGTTGCATCCATGGCATGTACTGATGCCACTGGTGTTATTACGGCGACTATGACCACTAAAGCAAAATCAGCGGTGCTTGTTCTTACTCCTACCACGGTTGCAAATGGCACCGAAGTTGCCGGAATTAAATGGACATGCACAACAACGACTGACAAAAAATATGTCCCATCTGAATGCCGCTCTTGATTGATTTTGCCTAGCAAAAAAAGACCGCCGCAAGGTGGTCTTTTTTATGGACGTTTGTAGGCATTTTGGTGTCAAATTCCAATTACCAACTGTCCCGCGATACAGATTTTGGTCTAATGCACCCATGACGCTTTTGCCTCGCGTGAGTAGCTCTTCTTTTTGATGCGGCTGGCATGCACATTTCGACATCTGACCGTAAGAACGATCCCCGTCTATTTTTAGTTACACTCACTTGATCGGATAGATAAACGTGTTCGAGGAACTGAAATGCTGGGCCCCGGTTACGCCGACAGAAGAAAATGGTTTCTGTCTGTTTTCGCAGGAGCTTGAAACAAACCCCTTGGTCTTGTTTCACGCCACTCCGAAGCGTCACTTCAATTCTATAGTCACCTCGGGGTTTCGCTCAGCGAACGAGCTCCGCGTCGGAATACTCACCTCTGTTTCCTATGCCCACAAGAGTTCAAGTTGCTTAGCCCACATCGGAAATGAAGTTACAGAAGACTATGTCGTTTTTGCCGTTTTGTTTACTACTCTGAAGCAGAATGGAATTGTAGAGAACATTTCAGATATACACGTTTGCAGGCCAGAGATTCAACCGCATATTCTTGGATACTGCGAATTGAAAAATGGGTTCCGCGTGCAATAACTGGAATAGGATAATTGGGAGCAATTGGGGTCAGATTCCAATTAATTTACCCCTGCCATCGAGCTAGACAGAGGCAAACGGATTGAATGCCGTAAATCCAAGGGCGGCAAAATCAGCCACATTTCTGCTGACCACCGTCAGGCCGTGCACTTTGGCGGAGTAATTGGGGTCAGATTCCAATTAATCTAAATTCTCCCCCACATTGGGCTAGGCAGAAGCAAACGGATTGAATGCAGTAAATCCGAGGGCCGCAAAATCAGCCACATTTCTGCTGACGACGGTCAGCCCGTGCACTTTGGCGGTGGCGGCGATCATGGCGTCTTCGTAAAGCGTGTTGGACTTTTTGTGCATCAGCCGTGCCCAGGCTCTGAAAACCGCCGCATCCATGGGTAGGACGTTGTAGGTTTGGGCCACCAGGTCGAGCCAGGCCTCGATTTCATTGGCCTTGTGGCTGTCTTGTTCCCTGGTCAACTCAATGCCGGCTTGTATCTCGCCCAGGGTGACGGCGGATAGGTGCAGTTGCGCATCATCGGTCGATTCCAGCCAGGCCAGCACGGCGCCATGGGGGCGGGGCTTGCGCAGCTCGGAGACGATGTTGATGTCGAGCAGGTACATGGGCTTTACCGCTGAGGCTCCACGGGGCGGCGCCTGGCCTGCCCACGGGGCGGCAGGGGTATGTCGGCGCGGGCGTGCTCGGACAGCAGCAGTTGCTTGAGCGAGGGGCGCGCCGCCGCCTGCAGGCGCCGCCATTCCTGCACCGGCACCAGCACGGCGGCTTCGGCCCCCCGCCGGGTGACTATTTGCGGGCCTTCCAGGAGGCAGGCATCCAGAAATTCGCTAAACCGCGCTTTCGCATCTTGAACGGGCCAGGTGTGCATGACGACCTCCATGAAACTAGTCAGCTTTCTAGTCTGATTGGGCTGACTTTCCTTGTCAATGAAGTAATTGGGGTCAGATTCCAATTAAATTGGTTTACGCCTCAAAAATCTCTTGCGACGCGGCAAGGGTGGCGCTCAAGGTTTTGGCGGAAATGGCGCCCAGCCTTTTGGTCAGGCGTATTTTGCCCACGGTGCGCATCTGATCGAGCACGATCAGACCCTTGGTGCCTGCGTGGGTGACAGGTACGCGAAAAGGGGCGGCAAAACCTTTGGATGTCATGGGTGCGACGATGACCGTGCGCAGATGGTCGTGCAGCTCCGCGGGCGAGATCACCACGCAGGGCCGCGTCTTTTGAATCTCGCTGCCTGCCGTGGGGTCAAGATTGACCAGCCAGATGTCTCCACGCTTCACCATGGCATCTCTGGGTCTGCGGCATTGCCAAACTCGCCCATCAGCATCGCATCGTCACCCGCTGCGGCGATGGCCTTGGCAGCATCTGCCCAACCGGCGCGTGCCAGCGTTGCGGGTTTACGCAACACGATGGCGCCTTGCTCGACCGAGACAGTGGCTACGGTTACGCCTTCCAGCCCGGCCTGGGCCAGCAAGGTCTTGGGCAATACCACTCCCTTGCTATTGCCTATGGTGCGGATTGCGATATGCATGATGGAGCCTCCATTGTTGCAACGATGTTATCACGGCTCGAGGTGTGTAGATATTGGGGTCAGATTCCAATTAATTCGCTGCCACGCAAAGTTCGGTCACAGAGTGATCAAATGCTCCGGCCTCGCGCCGGGAACGGCGTTGAGGCCCAACCGGGCGTCAAAGCTGACAAAGCGGCATTGGTGGCGCACGGCCAGGCCGAGCAGGTAGCTGTCGGTGATTTGGCGGTGGCCCAGCAGGTGTTGCCAGTGCAGTTGGCCGGCGTCAAGCAGGCTGTAGTCGTCGGCCAGAAAGGCATGTGCGGGGTGGGCGGCGGCCTGTGCCAGGCGGCTGGCGACGGCGGCCAGCGGCAGGGCCTGGGGGTAGGCGGGCTGGGCCATGATGCGCAGGCAGCCGTTTTGCGTGAGCGGGCATGAGGCCCAGCCATGGCCAATCTCTTGCTGCAGCCATTGCGTGGCGCGGGCGTGGTGCATGTGCGCCGCATCCAGCAGGGCGATCAGGACGTTGATGTCCAGCAGGGCGCGCATGGTTTAAACACCATCGGCATCGCGCAAGCGGTCGATCAGCTCGTTGCTGACTACGACCCCGCGCGGCTCGAATGGCACGAAGCCCGTGGCTGCGGCCGCCGGGCTGTTGGCGGCTTGTGCTGCCGCGTTGCCGGTGAGCGCCTGGCGCACCAGGCGCGAGATGACTTTGCCCAGGCTGGTGTTTTCCATGCGGGCAATTTCCTTGGCGGCGATCAAGGTGTCGTATTCCAGATCAATCGTGGTGCGCATGGCGTGCCTCCTTCTTGCGCAGTGGCGTTGCGCCATGATTTTAAATCATCATGATGCGATCGCATCAATGTGCAATTGGGGTCTGTAATTGGGGTCGGATTCTAATTGCGCGCAAAACCCGGCTTGCTGGTGGCTGCTTCGGGTTGCGCCGGTTCAAGCATGCATGGCGCTGCGTGCCGCCTCCACCAGGAAGCCGCTGCGGCCCATGCCGTGGCGGCGGGCGTATTCGTCGATGCGCGCCAGCACCAGGCGCGGCACGGTGATGTTGATCTTCTGTGCGGGGCCGAGGTATTTTTCGACGTGTAATTGGTGTAATTGGGGTCAGACTCCAATTTTCTCGGGAAAAGGCATTCTGAATAATTGGAATCTGACCCCAATAAATCAGGCTGTCCGCAGTGTCAACTTCTGTCCATGAATGACCCCGGTCGCGAAACAGGCGTAGAGTTTTGCGCTCCCGGGTGGACTTGGCGCGCGGCCTTGCTACTCCATCCGGCCCGTTCCCACCAGCAAGAAGGCAGGTGTTCCATGGATGTACAGCAACTCGTGTCCGAATTTCTCGCGTCCCCGCATGGCGGCCAGGCCATGCAGGAGCTGACGGCCCAGGGCATTTCCGCGGACGATGCCCGGCAGATGCTGGCCAACGCCGCCGAGACCACCCACGCTCATGTCGAGGAGAGCAGCGCCGGCCTGATGGGCGAGCATGCGGGCCGCAACTTCTTCGCCGCGTTTGCCTCGGGCCTGGTGCGTGGCGACGGTTTCCTGAAGTCGCTGATGGAGGGCGGCGAGGGCACGCTGAGCGGCCGCGTGACCGAGTCGCTGGCGCAGAAGCTGGGGCTGGATCCGTCCACCGCCTCCACGGTGGCGGCAGCGGCCACGCCCTACCTGGTGTCCTTTCTGAAGGAAAAGCTGGCCTGAGAGCCTGAGAGGCAGCGCCAGCGCCCTCAATCCGCCGCCGGCAGGCACAGCCGCAGGCGCGCGCCGCCCAGGGGGGACGGCAGGGCCTGCACGCTGCCGCCATAGCTGTCGGCCAGCGCGCGCACGATGTCCAGGCCCAGGCCGCTGCCGGGGCGGCGCTCGTCGAGCTGCACGCCGCGCTGGAACATGCGCTCGCGCTCGTCCTCGGGGATGCCGGGGCCGTCGTCGTCCACGGTGAAGCACAGCTCGCCGCCCTGGCGCCGCACGTCCACCAGGATGCGCGCGCGCGCCCATTTGCCGGCGTTGTCGATCAGGTTGCCGAGCATTTCGTACAGATCCTGCGCCTCGCCCCGAAAGGCCAGGGCTGGCGCGCCCTCGGCCAGCTCGAAGGACAGGTCGCGCTGGTCGTGCAGCCGCGTCATGGTGCGCAGCAGCGCCTGCAGGGGCGCGAGCACCGGCGTGCGCAGGCCGGTGGCGCGCACGGCGGCGGCGGCGCGGGCGCGCGCCAGGTGGTAGTCCACCTGGCGGCGGGCGCCGGCCACCTGCTCGCGCACCAGTTGCGCCAGGGGCGTGGCCTGGCCGTCGGCGGCGTTGGCCAGGATGGTCAGCGGCGTGTGCACGGCGTGCGCCAGGTTGCCGGCCTGGGTGCGGGCGCGCTGCACCATGTCGGCGTTCTCGGCCAGCACATGGTTGAACTCGGC
>JAFDZY010000241.1 GCA_018266685.1 Bacteroidota bacterium | reverse complement strand
GCCAATTTCGCCGCACAGCACCTGCCCACCGGAAAGGGTTCCTTCATTGGCATTGCCAGCTGGTTCGGCAGCGGCGGCAATGCTGGCCCACAGCTCTACATCCGCGACATCAACGAAGTGCAATTGAACGGCCCGCGCTGCGGTGCCACCGCCGCCTGCACGCCCGTGAACAGCATCAGTGAAGACTTCACCTCGGTGGCCAACAACGTCCCGGTGAACCTGGATTGCTGGACCAATACCTTTACACAAGGCAGTGTTGCATGGCGTGGGAAAGTCAGTGGATCCGATTTCAGCGCGGAAGCACGCCTTTCCTTGGGCCAGGCCAGCACGATGTGGCTCATCACCCCGCCGATCAACTACTCCGCTTCGCAAAACCTGTCCTTCACCTCGGCCCGCCTCAACTGGGTGCATGACGGCCTCACCGCGTGGGTGAGCACCGATTTCACCGGCGATGCAGGCACGGCCACGTGGCTGCCCGTGAGCGGCGCAACATTCGCCGGGCAGAGCGATGCGGACAACGCCTGGGTGCCCTCCGGCAACATTGCCCTCTCCGGGGTGCTGCCTGCCGGATATAGCGGTACCTTCGTGGTGGCTTTCAAGTACCAAGGCGATGCAACCAATTCCACCACTTACCGCGTCGATAACGTACAGGTAAACTAATCCCCCCTCCTTTGACACGAAACCCGAACATGATGAGAACAGCAGTACTCCTTTCATCCCTCGCGATCGCCGGCATGGCCAGCGCGCAGGTTTTCCAAAGCGGCTTTGAAAACTGGACCGGCACCACACCGGACGGCTGGATGGGCAGCAAGAGCAGCATTGCCGCAACGAACGTCACCCAGGTGACGGACAACGTGCATGGTGGCAGCTATGCGGTGCGCTTGGCAAACACCAGCAGCAGCCACGTGCGGTTTACCACCCAGCCGCTTACAGTTACGAGCGGGCAGAACTACGAAATTTCCTTCTGGGTGCGTGGTTCCGGCCAGATTCGCGTGGGCCTCTATGACGGGCGTGCCGGCAACGGATATGCGGGCTATACGCCATACACTGCGGCCACAAGTGATTGGCAGCTGGTGACGCAGACCATTCAAGCGGCTTATGATACGACCGGTGCGCAGTTCATCCTCTCCGTGATGAGCACAGCTGCTCCGGAACACCTCGTCGTGGACGATGTGAACATCGGCGATGCGGCCCCGATGGCACCAACAAGCATTTACGACATCCAGTACACTTCCGATGCTAGCGGAGATTCGCCGCTGAACGGGCAAGTGGTGCTTACCTCTGGCATTGTAACGGGCACCTACATCACTTACACGAACGATGAGCCACCGATGCCACAGTACCGCTACACGTACATCCAGGACGGAAGCGGCCCTTGGAACGGCATCGTGATCTTCGACTACTACAATAACAACAACTCCTCTGCCATTGGTGATTCTGTTGTGGTAACGGCCACGGTGGATGAGTTCAACAACCTCACCGAACTTTCGGGTATCCAGAGCTTCGAGGTGGTGGCCTCAGGCCTGGCCGGCCCTGCGCCCCAAGTTGTGGCCACGGGTGATGTGGCCCTTGAAGCTTTGGAGAGCGTGCTGGTGCAAGTGCAGCAAGCCACCTGCACCGTGGTGCCCAGCGGCGCCACCTTTGGCAAGTGGAACGTGGATGACGGCACAGGCGATGCCGTGGTCGGCAAAGTAATGTACACCGTTACGCCGGAACCCGAACTGGGCCAAGTGTTCAACGTAACCGGCGTGGTGTCCTACACCAATTACGAAAACGTGCCTGAGTACAACATCCAGCCCCGCATGGCCAGTGATGTGACCGGCACCAGCGGCATTGCCGATGCAGGCGTGCTGAACACCATCACCTTCGGCCCCAACCCGGCTACCAACCTGCTCCAAGTAAACCTCGGCCAATCCGCTGGAAGCACGGTGGAATTCACCCTCACCGACATGCAGGGCCGCACCATGGAGACCGGCCTGCTGAACGGTAACATGGGCCGCATTAACGTAGCCGGAATGGCCAGCGGCTTCTACCACCTCACCCTGCGCAGCAATAAGTTGATGAAGACCGTGGCCGTGCAGGTGGCGCACTAAACGGATCACAACTCCATTGACAAGGCCGCCTCAAAAGGCGGCCTTGTTCATTTGGGCATCCATTACTTTTGGAAAACCAGCCGTTCAGCTGGTGCCCTTCAGTTCCCATTGGCATGACCGGCTGCCAGGATCAAAATTTGGCATATCGGTTCATTCAACCCTTAACCCAACTCCAACCCATGGGCAAGCCTGTATTTCTTGTGGCAGTCATCAGCATCGCCACCCTGTACAGCTGCCGGAAGGACACTGTGGAGCCCGCTCCCCCTTCCGGCACAACCTTACCAACGGATACCACGAACCAACCGGCAACGGTATCCGACTGGGACGGCCAGCCATATCCCACCAAGGTGATCGGAAACAAGCGCTGGATGACGAAGAACCTCTCAACGAGCCACTACAGCAACGGCGACCCCATTGCGTACATCCCGGAGGCTTCCCAATGGGCCAACTTGACTTTCGGCGCCTGGTCCAATTACGCGAGTGATTTTGCCTACGATTCCTATTACGGCAAACTGTACAACTGGTATGCCGTGGCCGATCCCCGGAACGTTTGCCCCAGCGGTTGGCATGTGGCTACGCTATCCGATTGGCAGGACCTGGAGCTGGCACTGGGCATGCCTGCCTCCGAGGTGAACAGCTTAGGCTTGCACGGAAGCACCGAAAACGTTGGAGGACAAATGAAGGCCCAGACCCTTTGGGAAGAACCCAACTCAGGCGCAAACGACAGCAGCGGTTTTGCGGCCTATCCCGGCGGCATGCGGAGCAGTTCGGGAGGCTACGTAGATGTTGGCGAAATGGGAAATTGGTGGACCTCCACCTCGTTCGACAGTCTCAATATTTACAGGCACTATTTGGCCCATGATAAAACCGGCATTTACCGCACCCTTACCCTCGCACGAACCGGTTGTTCCGTTCGTTGTGTGGAAGACTGATGCTCATTCGAAATGGCATGGCCTGTGCCATCCCT
>JAFDZY010000240.1 GCA_018266685.1 Bacteroidota bacterium | reverse complement strand
GGTGTGGATCGGCGCCACCTACCGCACCGAAGATGCCGTGAGCCTCATGGTGGGCTACTGGATGAAGAAAACCTTCCAGTTCGGTTACAGCTACGACCTCACCATGACCAATCTGCGGAACTACACTTCCGGCACGCACGAGGTGATGCTGGGGATCACGTTCGGGAAAAATCCGCCTGCACCGCCAAGTTCCGCGCCTCCAGCGGCAACACAGTAGCTTTTTTACGACAATAGGCTGCCCGTCGTGCCGGAAACCGCATTGAGGCCATAAGAGCCGCTTCCCGTCGAGCGGAAAAGCGCGTTCATGCTGCCTATTCTATCTTGCGGCTCCCAAAACCCCAAGTTCCGGGCCGTTTAAACCGGTTCGGCAGAACAGCAATTGCCCCGATGAAGTGCCTGCCGGTGCTGTTTTTCACCGTTGTCGCCGTGCTGGGCGCCCCCCTCTTGGCCTTAGCCGGCCCGGGCACCAATGGCACGGCCACCTTGTGCAGCAACGGGCCGTCCGTGCAGCTGATCAACTACTTGGGCGGATCGCCTGACCCCGGCGGCACATGGAGCGGCCCTGCCGGGCACCCGGGCACTTTTTTCCCCGCCACGGATGCTCCCGGCGTATACACCTACACCGTGCCCGGCCCGCCGGTGGCCAGCGCCACCGTTACGGTTGCCGTGGTGGCCGCGCCCAATGCGGGCACCAGCAGCAGCTATGCGGCATGCAGCAACGATGCGCCGTTCAGCATGCGCTCCAAGCTGGGCGGCTCACCGCAGCCGGGAGGCACGTGGTCCCCGGGCGGAAGCGATACGTTCACCCCCGGCACGAGCTTGCCGGGCATTTATACCTACACGGTGCCGGGCGCTCCGCCTTGCGCCAATGCAACGGCCACGCTGACGATCGCCGTAAACACCCTGCCTTCCGCCGGTGGCAATGGAGCGCTGAACACGTGCGACAACGGCCCTGTGGTGGACCTCTTCACCAAGCTCACCGGCACGCCGGATGCAGGCGGTGCATGGTCCTTGGGCGGCGCGCCGGTGAGCAACCTGTTCACCCCGGGCACTTCCGCAGCGGGCACCTATGTGTACACCGTGAACGGTACGCCTCCCTGCCCGAACGCATCGGCCAATGTGGTGGTCACGGTGGTGGCCGCGCCCGATGCCGGCAGCAGCCGCAGCATCACGGTGTGCAGCGATGATGCGCCCTTCAACATGCTGGCCCAGTTGGGCGGCACGCCGGACGCGGGCGGCACCTGGTCCCCGGCCAGCACGGGCACCTTTACGCCGGGCACCTCCACACCGGGGCCGTACACCTACACGGTTTCAGGCAATCCGCCCTGCGCCGATGCCTCCGCCGTGCTCACCATCACAGTGCGCGAAGCACCGGATGCCGGTACGGGCCGCGCGGTGACCGTTTGCAGCGATGGGGCGGTGTTCAATCTGGTGGATTCCTTGGGCGGCACCCCGGATGCGGGCGGCACGTGGACCGGTCCGGGCGGGCCGCACAGCGGGCAGTTCCAGCCGGGCACGGACCCCGCGGGCGCTTATGTGTACCATGTGGCGGGGCAGGCCCCTTGCGACCCCGCAACTGCCACAGTAACGGTTACCGTGCGCACCGCGCCCAACGCGGGCACCAGCTCCAGCCCTACGGTATGCTCCAATGCCGCACCCTTCACGCTGATCTCCCAGTTGGGCGGCAACCCCGCCCCGGGCGGCTCCTGGCGCAGCCCCAGCAACCTGCCTTTCCCAACAGGAACATTCGTGCCTGGCACGTCCGTGCCCGGCACCTACACCTACACGGTCAATGGCCAAACGCCGTGTGCCCCTGCCGTTTCCACGGTAACGGTTTCCGTGGTTACCGCGCCCAATGCGGGCACCAGCGTTACCCACCCGGTGTGCAGCAGTGACGCCACCTTCCCCCTGTTCCCGTTGCTGGGCGGTACGCCGGATGTGGGCGGAACTTGGACGGGGCCGGGCGGCCCCGTCCCATCAGGCAATTTCACGCCGGGGACCAGCCCGCCAGGGGTGTACACGTACACGGTGGTGGGCACCAGCCCATGTGCAAATGCCACTGCCACGGTAACGGTGAACGTGGTAACCGCTGCCGATGCAGGCAGCAACGGCTCTGTCACCTTGTGCAGCACCAGCCCGAACGAAGACCTGTTCACGCACCTTGGCGGCACGCCGGATGCAGGCGGCACCTGGACAAAGCCCGGAGGCGGCACCTTGGCCGGCGGGATCTACCAGCCCGCCAATCCTGCGCATCCTGCCGGCAACTATACCTACACCGTGACGGGCAGTACGCCCTGCCCCAATGTCTCCGCCCTTGTGCAGGTGGTGGAGAACCAGGCCCCGCGCGCCGGTGTGGATGGCAACACCGTGCAGTGCAGCACGAATCCGCCGTTCAACATGGGCACTGTTCTGGGTGCGCCCGTGGATGCCGGGGGCAGTTGGATCAATGCGGCCAATGCCACCGTGCCGGCCACGTTCACGCCGGGCACCACCCCGGCAGGGGTGTACCGGTATGTGGTGAACGGGCTGGCACCGTGCGCAAACGATACCGGCAAAGTGACGATCCAGGTGAACACGGCCCCCGTGGCAGGCACCAATGGAGCGATCACCGTGTGCAGTGATGATGCACCGGTGGACCTGTTTGCCCAACTCGGCGGCACCCCGGACCTTGGCGGCACTTGGAAGGACCCGATCAACGCTACCAATAACGGTTCATACGTGCCTGGCCCCGGAGCCGTGCCCGGTGCGTACACGTATACTGTGGCGGGGCTAAGCCCGTGCGCAAATGCGAGCGCGGTGGTCACGGTGACCCAGCACCGCAGGCCGGTGCCCGGCTCCAGCAATACCATTGCCTTGTGCAGCACCGATGCGCCCGTGAACCTGTTCAACAGTTTGGGCGTCACGGCGGATGCGGGCGGCACGTGGACCGGCCCCGGTGGTTCACCCAGCAACGGTGTGTTCATCCCTTCCGTGGCCGGAACCTTCGTGTACAAGTACAAGGTGACGGGCACTGCTCCCTGCGCGCCGGACAGTGCAACGGTTACCGTGAACGTGTCCCAAGCGCCGGATGCAGGCACCAGCGATACGATCACGATCTGCAGCGGCCAGCCCACCGTGGACCTTTTTGACGGGCTCGGCGGAACGCCGGACCTGAACGGCACGTGGACCGACTTGGACGCCACCGGCCGCCTCAGTTCCCATTTCTTCAATCCCGGCACGCCCACGCAGCTGCCGCCCGGCGACTATGACTTCCGCTACGTGGTTGCGGCGAACGGATCTTGTGCCGGGGATACGTCCACGGTGCGCGTCACCATTGTGCCGATCCTGGATGCCGGGAACAACGGCACCAAAGCCGTGTGCAGTTCGCAGACCCAGGTGAACCTCTTTACCGGATTGGGCGGCACCCCGCAGCCGGGCGGCGAGTGGATCGACCTGGACGGAACGGGCCAAGTGACCGGTCAGTATTTCAATGCAAATGGCACCGGTGCCGGAACCTTCCAATTCCGCTACCGGCTTACCGGTGCGTTGGGCTGCAACTCCGATTCCGCCATGGTGACCGTGACCGTGACAACGGCGCCGAACCCCGGCCATGAAGGTTGGGCCACCTTCTGTTCCGATGGCCCCCCCGTGAGCCTGTTGCCGTACATCAGCCCGGCCCAAGCCAACGGCACGTGGCGCAAACCGGCACCGGGCAACCAAGTGTTCAGCGGAACGTATGTGCCGAGCACGTTTACGCCGGGGGATTACACCTACACCGTAAGCGGCGTGGCACCTTGCAGTGCCGGTGTGGCCGTGTTGCACATTAGCGAAACCCAAGGACCGAACGCGGGGAATTCAGCCGTGGTCACCAAGTGTGCGAACGATTCCTCCTTCAACATGACCGCAGCGCTGGGCGGAACGCCAGCAACCAACGGCACGTGGAGGGACCCTTACAACCAGCTGCACACGAGCACCTTTGTTCCCGGCCAGGATTCCAGCGGCGTATACATCTACACCGTTTCAGGCACCTTCCCCTGCGGCGACAAGTCCACCTCGCTTACGGTGAACGTCAATCCCGTCCCGCTGGCCGGCGGCGATGCCACCATCACCGTGTGCGACAATTCCACGGGCTTTCCGCTGTTCCCCTTGCTTACCGGTGCCCAAACGGGAGGCACTTGGTACGATCCGGACAGCGTGCTGTTCCTGACCGGATTTTACACGCCCGGCGAGAGCTTGGCTGGCAGATACCGCTATGTGGTTACGGGCAGTGCCCAATGCGGTGTAGCCGTGGGAAGCGTGACCGTGTTTGAGGTGGCGCACGCCAATGCGGGCCGCGATACCAGTGTGGCCTTTTGCTTGGGCACAGCTTCAACGCACTTAGTGAACGTGCTGGGCGGGCCACATGAGATGACCGGCACTTGGACCGGCCCGGCACCCGCCCAGGCCTACTTCGGCGGCATCTTCCAGCCGGGCACCGACACGCCGGGCACGTACATCTACCATGTTCAGGGGTCGCCACCGTGCGCCAACGACAGCAGTGCCGTCACCGTTTCCGTGGCCAGCCCGCCCAACGCAGGCCAGAGCCGGAACATCAACGTTTGCTCCACAGCACTCCCGTTCGCCATGGTGGACAGCTTGGGCGGTTCATCACCGGACCTGAACGGAACGTGGTACAGGTTGCCATCAGGCCCCGTGAGCAACGGCGTGTTCACGCCCGGTGCAGCAGGCACCTACAGCTACCGCTACACCGTGCAACCCACGGGCAATTCACCGTGCGGGCCTGTCCAATCGATCTTGACCATCACGGTGACCTCGGCCCCGTGGGCCGGCGGTGACGGCCCCTTGCCGCTCTGTTCCACGGACGGCATCACGGCCATGTTCCCGGCCCTCACGGGCAACCCGCAGACGGGGGGCACCTGGAGCTTCAACGGTGCGAGCCATTCCGGCAACTTCGACCCTGTGAATGATCTTCCGGGCAACTACCGCTATACCAAGCAAGGTTCCGGAGGGTGCGCAAATGACACGGCCACCGTATCGGTAACGGTGAACCAGAAGCCCACTGCGGGAAGCAACGGCGTATTGACCATTTGTGACGACACCGCTGCCGTGGTGCTCAGTTCCGTGCTCAACGGCAACCCCGCGTGGGGCGGTACGTGGAGGGATTCCGGCGGGACCATCATGAACGGGATCTACGTACCTTCCCAGCAGACTTCGGGTGTACACACCTTCACATACACCGTTGCAGGCCAGTTCCCCTGCGCTGCATCCACCGCACAGGCCACCATCATCCAGAACCCTGTTGCCTACGCGGGCCAGGACGGCAGCGCAACCGCCTGCACAAGTGACCCGGACCTGTACATGCCCGGCCTGCTTGGAGGAACGGGCATCAACGGTGCAGGCTACTGGATCGATGCTTCAAATGCCACTGTTCCGGCCACATTCACCCCCGGCGACCACCCGGCGGGAACGTATGTGTACCGCTACATTGTACACGGGGATGCCCCTTGCGTGAACGATACCGCCAAGGTGACGATCACATTGGAGCGGAAGCCGATCGCCGGCGTGAGCACCGCGCCGCAACTGTGTACGGGCGGGCCCTTGGTGCCGCTCCAGGGTTTGCTGGGCGGCACGCCGGACAACAGTGGAAGTTGGGCCTTCGTTCCCACCGGCGGATCGCCCGCACCCCACGGCCCCATCTTTGACCCCGCAATAGACCTGGCCGGAGCATACGTGTACACGGTGCCCGGGTCCGCAGCTTGCGCCAGTGCCTCCGCCACGGTGCAGGTCACCCTGGTGCTTCCGCCGGATGCAGGTACGTACGGAAGTCTCTCCGCTTGCATCAGCGAAACGGCCGTGGACCTCTTTGCGGGGCTGAACGGAACGCCGCAATCCGGCGGCGGCTGGACCGATGTGGATGCCACGGGTGAATTGTCAAATGGGATGTTCAATGCATCGGGCGTTGCTCCAGGAACCTACCACTTCCGCTATACGAAAGCGGGCGTTGGCCCCTGCCCCAACGACACCGCCACTGTGGCCGTAACGGTAACGCCCGAACTGGATGCCGGTGCAGATTCCACGGTTACCATTTGTTCCAGCGGCAATGTTTTCCTGACCACCTTGCTTGGGGGAGATCCACAGCCCGGCGGCACCTGGACGGCACAGGAAGCACAAGCCCAGGCCGGCTTGATCAACGGCGTGCTCAACGCCACGCAAGTGGGTGAGGGCCTGTTCCATTTCCGCTATGTGCTCAGCGGATCGGCAAACTGCGCACCCGATACGGCCCGCCTCACATTGACCATCCTGAACGGCCCGAATGCAGGCGCGGACGGAAACATCACCACGTGCTCCAGCAGCGGCAACATCAATTTGTCCTTGCTGATCGGCGTGCACGATGCAGGCGGAACATGGTATCTGCCTGGAACAGGCGGGGCCATGGCCGGCTCCATCATTGATCCATCCGCATCGCCCCAAGGCATTTATCGCTACGTGGTGCCCGCCGTGGGCTCTTGTGCGGCGGACACGGCGGTAGTGAACGTGGCCATCGTGGACTCCGCCAATGCAGGCCTGAACGGAACGCTGGAATTCTGCTCCAACAGCCCCGCGCAGAATTTGGGGGTTGGCTTGGGAGGCGTGCCGGATCCCGGCGGCAGTTGGGCCTTCCATCCGGCATCGGGCCCGCCAACTTCGCACAGTTCCATATACAACCCGCTGGTGGACGGCCCGGGAAATTACGTGTACACGGTGGCGGGCCTGTCTCCTTGCCCCAATGCCATGGCCACCGTGTTCGTCACCGAGACGCCTGCGCCTTTTGCCGGTGACGACAATACCTACACGTTCTGCTCCAGTGACGGCCCCTTCCAAATGATCTCCAAACTGGCCGGCAACCCGCAGAACGGCGGATCGTGGATGCGCAACGGTACGCCGCCGGTGAGCCATGGCCCCAGCTACATTCCAGCAATGGACAGCAGCGGCGTGTTCCTGTACATCCGCACGGGAAACGGTGCATGCGCGAACGATACTGCCCGGCTCACGGTTACGGAGGTGCGGGCACCCCAAGCGGGAACAAGCGCTGTGCTCAACGTGTGCCCCACGGACACAGCGGTGAACTTGTTCGCATCGCTCGGACCTGCCGCAGACAGCACAGGAATTTGGACGGACGGCACCGGCACATTGCTTCAGAACAGCCTTTTCAACGCAACCCAAGTGCCCGTTGGCACTTACGTTTTCACCTACACGGTGGCCGGTTCCGGCCCGTGTGACACTGCTGCGGCCACTGTTACAGTGAACGTGGGCGCAGGGCTCAATGCGGGTGTTGGGGGCAATGACACCCTTTGCGGCGCACAAACCGCCTACAACCTGTTCCAATCCTTGGGCGGCAATCCATCCCCCGGAGGCGTGTGGAGCGAACAGACCGGCGTGGGCGCCATCAACGGCAACCTGCTCAATGCAACCGCGTTGCCACCGGGCTCCTCCTACACCTTGGTCTATACCCTGAGTGATTCCGCATGCGGCCAAGTGCAAAGCGTGGTGCTCATGTACGTGGCGCCCTACCCCGATCCGGGGCCGGACACCTCGATCACGGTGTGCACCACCACGGTGCCGTTCCCGCTGGGCGGACTGTTGCACGGCGCGGACCCCGGAGGCACATGGACGGCACCGGACGGCTCGCCCACGGATGATGAGTTTGATCCCGCCACGGATGCCGCCGGCATTTATGCCTACCACTTGACCGGCTCGGCTTATTGCAGCGATACGTTGGCGCGCGTCACCATCGTTGTGAACCAACCTGCCAACGCAGGAACCGATGGGTCGGCCGAAACCTGCAATGCAGGCACGGTGCAGCTCTTCCCCTTGCTGGGGGGCAATGCACAACCTGGCGGAACTTGGTCCGATCTGGACGGCAGCGGTGCGCTGGCCAACGGTGGGGTGAATGCGGACCAGCTTGCCGCAGGCCAGTACCATTACGGCTACCGCGTGGATGTTACGGGCTGCCCCCCGGACAGTGCCGTGGCGGCATTGCTCGTGGTGGATGGCGTGAGCGTGGGCAACGTGCAGCGCGACTGCGATGAAAAGGACCGCACCTACACGGTAAGTTTCACCATCACCGGCGGAAACCCCTCCAGCTATGCGGTTACCGGCGGTCCCGGCACGCTCTCCAGCACCGCACCCTATGTGTTCACCAGTGCGCCCATCTTCACCAGCCAACCGTTCGCGTTCGCCGTGGATGATGAAAACCACTGCACGCCCCGCACGGTGGAAGGCACCACCCCTTGCCATTTCCAGGATGACGTGTTCGTGCCGGAATCGTTCACCCCGAACGGTGACGGCATCAACGACAATTTCATCATCCCCGGCATTGAAGGCTGGCCGGACAACAACATTGTCATCTTCAACCGCTGGGGCGGTGAGGTGTACCGCGCCAATGGCTACGACAACCGGCACGTGGTTTGGAACGGCAGCTCGCCCAATGCGCTGGTCCCGGGAGATGCTTCCACAGGTACCTATTACTACGTGCTTGACCTGGGCAACGGCTCCGAAACGATCAAAGGCTTTGTTTACCTGAACCGATGAGGTGCCGCGGACATATACGCATGGCGGTTGCCGCAGTTTGCGCGGCAATGGTGGGCGGGCGCGTTGCGGCCCAGCAGGACCCGATGTACAGCCAGTACATGTTCAACACGCTCGCGTTCAACCCGGCGTATGCCGGAAGCGCGGACGTTTTTACCGCCATGGCCCTCAGCAGGCACCAGTGGGTGGGCTTTGCCGGCGCTCCCTCCACACAAACGCTTTCCCTGCACTCGCCGCTGCCGGGCAACAAGCTCGCCTTGGGCGGCAACCTGATCCATGATGTGGCGGGCCCGGCCAAGCAAAGCAGTGCTTTTCTGGATGCAGCATACCGTATCCGCACGGGCACGGACACCCGGCTTGCATTCGGCCTCAGCGGCGGCATCAATTTCTTCCAAGCGGACCTCGCTTCGCTCAGCACGGTGGAAACCGAGCCGCACAACGCCAACGTCAAGGGAAAGGTGCTGCCCAACTTCGGCTTCGGCCTCTACTGGAGCTCCGCCCGCTACTACGTGGGGCTCAGCGCGCCCAAGCTCCTTGAGAACGTGATCGGGGATGACGGCGCCGTGGTGACCAGCCAGGAGTTCCGCCACTACTTCCTCATCGCCGGCTATGTGCTGGACCTTTCGCAGGACATGAAGTTCAAGCCCTCCATCATGCTGCGTGCGGTGGAAGGCGCACCGCTTTCGCTGGACGTGAACGCTTCATTCCTGTTGCGCGACCGGGTGTGGTTCGGAGCCATGTACCGCTACGGAAACGGATTCGGCCTGCAAGGGCAGTACCAGATCAACGAACAGCTCCGCGTGGGCTATGCGTTCGACCTGACCACCACAGCCATGGGCGCCTACAATGCCGGCACCCATGAGATCATGGTGGGCTATGACCTCAAATTCACCAAGGGGCGCACCATTTCCCCGCGCTACTTCTGATGATGGAACGCATCCTCTGCCGGATCCTGCTGTTGTTGGCATTGGCGGTGCCCGCACAGTCCGTGCTGGCGCAAGGAAGCGCGGAGGCCCACACCCGTGCCGGCGATCGTTATTACCAGCGCATGGCCTATGCCCAGGCCAAGGAGGAGTATGCCATTGCAGCCAAACTTGGCGCTGTGAACGAACACGTGGTGAAGCGCCTGGCCGATTGCTCCATGAAGTTGGGCGACACCGCCGACGGGGAGATCTGGTATGCCCAAGTGGTCAAGTTCCTGAACCGCGAACCGCAGGACCTGTACATGTATGCGCAGGCGCTGAAGGGCAACGGCAAGTATGCCGAGGCAGAGGTGTGGATGGACCGCTACCTGGACATGGCGCAGATCGAGGGCGCCCCCAAAAAGAGCAACATCGCCGACTTTGCGCGGAAGTTCACCGCCAACATGGACCGTTTCTCCGTAACCCATGTATCGGCCAATTCCAAGATGGACGACATGGGCACCGCCTGGGACGGACAGGACCGGGTGATCTTCTCCTCCTCGCGTGATACGAGCGTGGGCATCCAATGGCGTTCGGCATGGAACGATGAACCGTTCCTGGACTTGTACACCGCCAAGCGGCAGCCGGACGGCGACCTGGTGGACCCCAAGCGGGTAACGGGCAACGTGAATTCCAAGCTGCACGAAGGGCCTTGCGTGGTGGCCCCGGACGGTTCACTGTGGTATACGCGCACCAATGCCTCCAAAAGCAAGAACGGCATCCACCGGTTGAGCATTCTGCACGCCGCAAAGGACGGTGACGGCTGGCGGGGCGAAGACCCCTTCCTGTTCAACAACCCCGAATGCTCCGTGGGGCACCCGGCCATTTCCGCGGACGGCAAGTGGTTCTTCTTTGTAAGCGACATGCCGGGAGGATATGGCGGCACGGACATCTACGTGTGCCAGGACATGGGCGGGCAATGGGGCGAGCCCCGCAACCTGGGGCCGGGCGTGAACACGCAGTGGAACGAACTCTTTCCGTTCGTGGCCGCCGACGGTACGCTCTACTTCTCCAGCTCCGGCCTGCCCGGGCTGGGTGGCCTGGACGTGTTTGCCGCAAAGCGCGGCCCAGGCGGTGATTTCCCTTTTGCCGTGAACGTGGGCGCACCGGTGAACGGCCCCAAGGACGACTTTGCCTTTGTGATCGACAAGGCCAATGCCAGCGGCTACTTCAGCAGCGACCGCCCCGGTGGCATGGGCGGGGACGACATCTACGCGTTCGCGATGCACTATCCGCTGGAACAGCGTTTCCTGTGCACGGGCACCGTGATCGACGATGAGAACGCGCAGCCCGTGGCCGATGCGGAAGTGGCCCTCCTCAATGAGGATGGAAGCGTGCAGGAGAACGCAAGGACGGACAAGGAGGGCCGGTATTCATTCCCGGTGCAGCAGAACAAGGAATACGCCGTGCGGGCGCGCATGGCGGGACACTACGACGGGCTGGTCCACCTCAGCACCGAGGACATCGGCCAGCAGCAGATCGTGGCGAGGGACGTGCACCTGGTGCCCGATGCGGGCATTTGGCTGCGCGGTGCAGTGAAGTACAAGGACAAGCTCGGATTTGTGAATGACGTGAAGGTGAGCGTAGTGAACCTCACCAGTTTCTTCAGCGAGGTGCACTCCACGGATGCCGGCGGTGACTTCATTTTCCGCATGCAGCCCAATGAACAGTTCGAGGTGTTGCTGGAAAAGCCCGGCTTCTTCAGCATCAGCGTTCCGGTGAACACGGCCGGCATGAAGCGGGGCGTGATCGAGCTGGGCGATGTAAAGGAACTTGCCTTGGAGCCGATGGAAATCGGCCGGGTGATCCCAATGAAGTTCGTTGCTTGGCCCGATGGCGGCACCGTGCTGGCACCTGCGGCCAAGGCGGCACTGGACCAGCTCGCGGACCGCATGCAGGTGAACCCATCGTTGGACATCGAGGTGGGCGTGCATGCGGATACGCGCCAGAAACCGGATGCAGCGCTGAAGCTTACCCAGGACCGCGCCAAGGTGGTAGAGGCTTATCTGCGCGGCAAAGGCGTTTCCAAGGACCGGCTCACCGTGAAAGCCTACGGCACCACCAAACCGCTGAACCCGTGCGGCCCCGGCGTGCAATGCACCGATGCCCAGAACGCCGCCAATGAGCGCGTGGAGTACATGGTCACCGGCGTGGCCGGTTCATGACCTGCGGCGCGAGCGCCACCGCACGGAACCCCTTTTCTGAAATGCCGCCCAAGATCAACGGCAGGGCGCTCTTCACACAGGCTGCGCTTTTGAGGTTGTCGTGCAGCACGATGATGCTGCCGGGCCGGATGCGCCGCAACACGCGGCGGGCGCAGGCTTTTCCGGTGCGGCCGGGCTTGAAGTCAAAGCCCATCACATCCCACATCACCACTTGGAACCGCTTCCCCAGCAAGGGGGCATGCCTGGGCGCGAGATGCCCGTACGGCGGGCGGAACAGCGGCCCGCCCACTTCCGTCGCACCGCGGAGCACGCTGCGGAAATAGGCTTTGGCGGGCGTGCGCCATCCATCCGCATGGTCCCACGTGTGGTGCCCTACGCTGTGGCCTTCACCGGCAATGCGCGCAACCAGGTCCGGATACTTCCGCACTTTTTCGCCGATGCAAAAGAACGTGGCCTTGGCACCGTGCGCGGCCAGGATGTCCAGCACCTGCGGCGTCACGCCCGGCTCAGGGCCGTCATCGAAGGTGAGGAACACCTCATTCCCCTTGGTGGGCACGTGCCACAGCACGCGGCGGTCCAGCATGGCCAGCATGCGCAGGACCGCCGCGTCCAGCATCAGAACCGCGCGTTGACGGTGCGCATGCCCTGCGTGGCGATGTCCTGCAGCTTTTCCTCGTACAGCGTGTCCAGCTCGGCGGAACGTGCGTTGAGCGAATCGGACAACGCTTTCTGGCCGTTCACCTGGGCATTGCGCGCCAAGCGTTCCATCACCAGCTTGGCCATGCCCATGTCGTCACTCACCTTGTCCGCAAACTCCGGTGAGAGGCTGAGGTACCACGTCATGTTCTCGTCGAAGATCTGGAACAGGCGCTTCGTAAGGCGATTGGCGGAGGTGCTGTCGCCCGCTTGGTAGTACGCTTCGATGATGGGCAGCATGATCCGGTCATACGGCACGTTGTTCTCAGGCATCTTCGCCTGGGCCAGGTCCAGCACTTGCTTGGCTTCCTGCTTGCGCCCTTCGGTGGCCAGTTCGCTGGCCAGCGTGGCGATCTGCAGGCGCAGGTTGGTGGTCATGCGCAGCACGTTTTCATCCAAGTACAGGCCGGGCTGGTAGTCCATGCCGCCCCACTTGAACTTGTTCATCACGTTGTCCAGCATGATGTCCGTGGCCACGCTGCCGTAGGTGTTCGGGTTGCTGGATTTCTCCTTGACCGGCACCAAGCGGTAGGTGAGGCCCTCCAAGCGGAAGTAGTCCTGCAGGTTCAGGTAGCTGTCCGGCCCGGTGGTAACGGCGAAGTAGATGGGCCGCTTCCAATCGTTGTAGGCCAGCAGGTCCATCATCATGAAGTGGTTCTTCAATACGTACTGCTTCTTGATGGACCAAGTCATGGCCCCGGTGAAGAAGGCGGTGTCCTTGGCGGTGAGCATGCCCTTGGGGCCGAAGCAGAAGGCACTGTCCGCAGGCACGCGGAAGTTCTGCGAGGGGATGTAGGCATCCTTCATGCCCAACTGGAAGATCTGCTGCAGATTGCGGTCGTCCGTAGCGAATTCCATGGCCCGCTTCAGGTCCAGGAAGCCCTTTACCTTGTCGTTGGGGATCAGCGCCACCACGTCGCGCGTGCCCTGGCGGTACTTGCCGGGGTCCATGTGGAACGGCACCGGTTCGCTTTCGTAGGCCTTGCGGCGCATCTGGTCAATGTACCAGTCCGTGTTCAGCAGGCTCAGGTTCACCACGCGCACATCGGTGCGGATGCCTTCCACCTCCTGCGCGTACCAGAGCGGGAAGGTGTCGTTGTCGCCATTGGTGAAGAGGATGGCGTTGGGCGCGCAGCTGTTCAGGTAGTCCGCGGCAAGGTCGCGCGCGGGGAAGCGGTGGCTGCGGTCGTGGTCGTTCCATTCGGCGCGCACCATCACCACCGGCACCACCAGGCCGATCACGGTGGCCACCAAGGCGCTGGCCCGGTCGTTGCGCAGGCGGCCCAGCAAGTGCATCAGCCCCAGCGCGGCCCCCGCAACGATGCCGATCAGGAAGAGGCAGTAGGAGATGGAATGATCCGCCCCGGAAGCCAGTTCCACCAGGTATTTCAGCACGCCGAGGCCCAGGGTGCCCCCTACGCCGTAGAGCAGTTCCTTCTGCGTGATGGAGCGCGCGGCATCAAACAAGGCATATACGCCAAGCCCGATCCAGAATGCAAAGGCATAGAAGGAACCCACGTAGGCGTAGTCCCGTTCGCGGGGCTGGAAGGGATATTGGTTCAGGTACACCACGATGGCCATGCCCGTGAAGAAGAACAGCAGCATCACCACACTCCAGTTGCGCACATCGCGGGTCAACTGATAGACAAGGCCGATCAATCCCAGGATCAAGGGCAGCAGGTAGAGCTTGTTCATGCCCTTGTTATCCGTCATACTCGGGGGCAAATGGTCCTGGTTGCCGAGGCGCTGCGCATCAATGGCCTTGATGCCGGTGTACCAGTTGCCGTCGGTAATGTTGCCGTTGCCCTGGATGTCGTTCTGGCGGCCGGCGAAGTTCCAGAGGAAGTAGCGCCAGTACATCCAATTTACTTGGTAGTTCACGAAAAAGCGCATGTTCTCCATTTGCGTGGGCACCTGCACGATCAACGGCTTGCCCTCGCGGTCGGTGGTGCGCACGGGGCGGCCCTTGAAGTCGCTCCACTGCTTGTATGCGGTGACGTGGTTGGGTTGCGAGCTGTACATGCGCGGGAAGAGCATGGTGGTGGCAGGGTCGTACACCGGCTCGGTGCCCTTGCGCGCATCCGTGATGATGTAGGCATTGTCGATGGAAAGCCCCGGTTCGCTGGCGGCAAAATGCTCCGCGCTCCATCCGTCGTAGAAGGTCTTCAGCGTGCGGCTTCCCTTCTTCACCGTCCAAACCGCCGTGTACACGGGCGATCCGTCGCCGCGTTCGTTGGTCATCGGGCTGTCCCAGAACTGGCCCAGCAGCAACGGCCGGTCGCCGTATTGTTCGCGGTTCAGGTAGCTCAGCAGGTTGAATACGTTCTCCGGGTTGTTTTCGTCGATCGGTGGGTTGGCGGTGCTGCGCACCGTGATCATGGCGAAGGTGCTGTAACCGAGCAGGATCACGCTCACCCCCAGGATCACGGTGTTCAGCAGCACGCGGCCCCTGCGCTGTGACCACATCAGGCCCCACACGATCAGGCCAATGATGAGCACCGCATAGAACAACGTGCCCGCATTGAAGGGCAGGCCGAAGTCGTTCACGAAGAGCAGTTCGAACCAACCTGCCATCTTCACCAGGCCGGGGATGATCACGGCCTGGATGGCACCCAGGATCACGGCAGAAATGATGAAGGTCCAGATCACGCCTTTGCGGCTCACTTCATAACGCTTGAAATAGTATACGAACGCAATGGCCGGGATGCAGAGCAAATTCAGCAAGTGGACGCCGATGCTCAGGCCCATCAGGTAGGCGATCAGGATGAGCCAGCGGTTGCTGCGGGGCTGGTCGGCCTCACTTTCCCACTTCAGGATGCCCCAGAACACAATGGCCGTGAAGAAGGACGACATGCCGTACACTTCGCCTTCCACGGCACTGAACCAGAAGGAATCGCTCCAGGTGTAGGCCAGGGCGCCCACGATGCCGCTGCCCAATATGGCGATGATCTTGCCGCCCGTGAGTTCCTCATCGCCCTTCCGCGTGGCCAAGCGCAGGGCCATGTGGGTAACGCTCCAGAACAGGAAGAGGATGGTGAAGGCACTGGCCAACGCGCTCAGGATGTTCACTGCCACGGGCACATGTTCCGTGGAAACGAATGCGCTGGCCACCCGCGCCAGCAGCATGAACAACGGCGCACCGGGCGGGTGCCCCACCTCTAATTTGTACGCGGTGGCTATGAACTCCCCGCAGTCCCAAAAGCTCGCCGTGGGCTCAATGGTGGAGAGGTAGGTGTAGGCGGCCACCAGAAAAACAGCCCATCCGGTGATGATGTTCAACTTCTTGAAATTCATGGGGGTCGCTGGCTTCAATAGGCGGCGAATGTACCGAAAGTCGAATGTTGCGCACTTACCCTGCCTCCGTATTGTGGAACTTTCTAAATTTGCCGCGCTTTCGGGGTGGCATTACCCACTTGGGAAGCGGTACTGGCCGATGGTGTAACTGGCAACACGTCTGATTTTGGTTCAGAAGAGTCCAGGTTCGAGCCCTGGTCGGCCAACGAAAAACCCCGCGAGAGCGGGGTTTTTTTATTGGCCGACCTGTTGCTCCCTCAGCGGTCTCCCATCAGCGGCCAGGCAAGGCCGCTGATGGGGACCCTGAGGATTGAAGCTCCCTCAGCGATCTCCCACCAACGGCTGCAATGCCGCTTGTAGGGAGGTTTCAACCTTCGCTGCAGGATCCTGCCGCAGCAACCTGCTCAGGCATCCGTACACCTCTGGCAAGGCCTCCTTGAACGCTACCGGCTGTTCGAAGAAGTATTCCACCGCCACGGCGAAGAACTCCGCCTGGTTGGTGCCGGCGTATTTGCGGAAGTAGTGCCCTGCGTGATCATTGATCCGGTCGATCTCCCCCTGGGCCAGTTCCTGCCAATGTTGCAGGGTTGCGGCGTCCATAAAGTGGTCCTCACCGGTATCAATGCCATTGCCCAGCCACAGGGCGTGCGCCATTTCATGCAGGCCCACGTTGTGCGCATCATCAGGCTTGGCATAGCCCTGCTCAAAATTCGCCCAGGAAAGCACGATGGCACCCCTGCCTGCGATCACTTCGCCCACTTGGCGCTGGCCCGTGCGCGGGTTCGTGAATTCGCCCGGCAAAATGAAGATGCGCTTGAAATGCAACAGCAACAGATCATCGAAGCCGAAGGTGACCTGGGCCATCGCCCCTGCAATGCGCACCTTCATTTCCCAGGTTACGGCAATGCCCTTGCCGACCCAGTCCTTTTCATACAGGATTTCCTTTACCCGGCGATCGAACTGCTTGCGGCCCGGCCCTTCCAGATTTTTGTAGAAGGGATTCCACTGCTCCAGGGTGCTGCGGTGTGCCTTGGAAAGGCGCACCAAGCCATAGGTTGCAATGCCCACGGCATCCATCAGTTCCTTGGAGAACTTGAACAGGAATGCCACGCCGGACAATACAAAAACAAGGATGACCAGGGCCTTCAGCAAGATTTCCATGCTTTGCCGATCCGCTCAGTAGCGGGTTTTACCCTCCATGGCCTTCCATGCGCCGAACACTTGCTTGGCCTCGGCACCAAGCAACTGTTCCATAGGGAACCTTCGCTGGTGCGGCGGCAAGGGCAGCTCATCGTAGATCAATTGGTCATCGAAGCCCGCATCGGCGGCATCTGCACGTGTGGCGGCATATACGATGCGGTCCGGACGCGCCCAGTAGATGGCGCCCAAGCACATGGGGCAAGGCTCACAGCTGGTGTACAGGGTGCAGCCGGCCAATTGAAAGGAGCCGAGCTTGGCACAAGCATCACGGATGGCCACCACCTCCGCATGGGCCGTGGGGTCGTTGGTGCTGGTAACGCGGTTGTTGCCGCTGCCCACCACTTGGCCGTCCTTTACGATCACGCAGCCAAAGGGGCCGCCATCGCCGCGCTCCATGCCTTCCCGCGAGCGTGCTATGGCTTCCCGCAGGAATTTTTCGTCTTGCTCGTTCATCGGTGGAAAGATATTGAACAGGTGCCTCCCGGAGTTACGGCTCCCACATCCCGGCGACAGGCAGGCACCCAGGGTGGGGGAATGCAGCGGGAGCCCGCCAGACCTGTGTGCCGGAGGCACAGGCGGATGGCGAGCCGGGCACTCGGCAGATTTTGGCATCCATGTCAAGCCGAGCGCCGGGATGAGCACCACCGATCATCTGATCATCTGATCGCCTGATCTTCTGATCCTCCTCAACTGTCCACTCCGCTGTTCCCCAAGCGGGGCGAGGAAAGCTTGGAATCCTCCGGGTCGGCCATCATTTCCTCCAGTGATCCGATCAGTCTGTTAACGCCTTGCAGCGTGTCTTCATCCGTGATCGCGCCATCGTTGCCCACCTTGGTGCGCACGGCGGAGATCAGCAAGTGGCTGTCCTGCGTCATCCGGGATTCGATGATCAACAGTGTGCCCAGCAGCGACTGGTGGGCCTTTTCACCGGAGAGCGAAGCGGTGATGAGCGCCACTGGCTTCTTGGAAAACTCCATGGAGGACACCGTCCAGTCGATCGCGTTCTTCAGCGCGCCCGGCACACCGATGGCGTATTCCGGGGTACAGATCAAGATGCCGTCCGCTGCGCGCAATCGCCGCCGGAGATCGGCCACTTCCTCAGGAGCCTGGTCGTTGTCGCGGTCGGGGTTGAATTGCGGCAGTTGTTCCAGTCCGGTGTACAGCTCCACGGTGAAGCGATCACGCGCCAGCTGCGCGAAGGCATGGATCACATTCAGGTTGGAGGATGCGGCCCGCGTGCTGCCGCAGATTGCGAGGACCTTGGGCATGTTAGATTACCCGATTGCCAACCCCAACTCCTTCAACTGTTCCCCATCGATCGGACTGGGCGCGTCGATCATCACGTCCTTGCCCGCGTTGTTCTTGGGAAAAGCGATGAACTCACGGATGTCGCTGCGGCCGCCGAAGAGGCTTACCCAGCGGTCGAAGCCGAAGGCTGCGCCACCGTGCGGAGGTGCGCCGTACTCGAAGGCCTCCATGAGGAAGCCGAACTTGGCGCGGGCATCGGCATCGCTGAAGCCCAGCACGCGGAACATGGCCTCCTGCAGGGCGCGGTCGTGGATGCGGATGCTGCCGCCGCCGATCTCCGTGCCGTTGATCACCAGGTCGTAGGCGTTGGCTTTCACGCTGCCGGGATCGCTCTCCAATTTGTGCGCATCCTCGGGCTTGGGCGCGGTGAACGGGTGGTGCATGGCGTGCCAGCGGCCACTTTCCTCATCTTTTTCCAAGAGCGGGAAATCCACCACCCACAGCGGACTGAATGTGGCGGGATCGCGCAGGTTGCAGAGGTCGCCGAGGTGCAGGCGCAGTTCGTTCAGTTGCTTACGGGTCTTGTCCGCCTTGCCGGCCATGATGCAGAGCAGGTCGCCTTGCTTCATGCCGCAGCGTTCGGCCCACTGCTGCAGTTGTTCCGGGGTGAAGAATTTGTCCACGGTGCTCTTCAGGCCTTCCTCCGTCCACTTCAGGAACACGATGCCGCTGGCCCCGATCTGCGGGCGCTTCACGAAGTCGATCAGCGCATCGGTCTGCTTGCGACTCCATCCCGCGCAGCCTTCGGCGTTGATGCCCACCACCAGTTCGGCGTCATCGAACACTTTGAATCCGTGGCCTCTTGCGAGATCCGCCTCACCTTGCCCTTCGGCTCCGCTCAGGGCAGCGGTAAGGGTTTGGAACTGCATTCCGAAGCGCAAATCAGGCTTGTCGCAGCCGTAGCTGCCCATGGCTTCGTCATACGTCATGCGTTGGAATGGCGCATTGAATTCCTTGCCCAGCACGGATTTGAAAAGGTGCTTGGCCAGGCCCTCGAACATGTTCAGGATGTCCTCCTGCTCCACGAAGGCCATCTCGCAATCGATCTGGGTGAACTCCGGCTGGCGGTCGGCGCGGAGGTCCTCGTCGCGGAAGCATTTTACAATTTGGAAGTAGCGGTCCATGCCGGCCACCATCAGCAATTGCTTGAAGGTCTGCGGGCTTTGCGGCAGGGCATAGAACTCGCCTTGGTGC
>JAFDZY010000239.1 GCA_018266685.1 Bacteroidota bacterium | reverse complement strand
CTGGTGCTGTTGTTCATCAAATACGTCAGCGACAAGTACGCCGGTCAGCCCTTCGCGCCCATCACCATTCCGGCCGGGGCCAGCTTTGCTGACATGGTGGCGCTCAAGGGCACCACGGACATTGGCGACCAGATCAACAAGAAGATCGTCGGCCCACTGGCCGCAGCCAACAAGCTGGCCGACATGCCAGACTTCAACGACGCGACCAAGCTCGGCACCGGCAAAGAAATGGTGGACCGGCTCACCAACCTTATCGCCACGTTTGAAAACCCGGCGCTCGACTTCTCCAAGAATCGCGCCGATGGCGACGACATTCTGGGCGATGCCTATGAATACCTGATGCGCCACTTCGCCACCGAAAGTGGCAAGAGCAAGGGTCAGTTCTACACCCCTGCCGAAGTCAGCCGGGTGATGGCCAAGATCATTGGCATTGGCGGGGCACATACCACCAGCGCCACCACCGTGTACGACCCGACTTGTGGGTCGGGATCGCTTTTGCTGAAAGTGGGTGACGAAGCATCGGCCAAAGTCACGCTCTACGGCCAAGAAAAAGACTCGGCCACCAGCGGCTTGGCGCGCATGAACATGATCTTGCACGACAACCCCACGGCTGAAATCCGCCAGGGCAACACGTTGGCAGACCCCAAGTTCAAAGCCGACCTGAACGGCCAAGACGTGCTCAAAATTTTTGACTACGTGGTGGCCAATCCGCCGTTTTCTGACAAGCGCTGGAGCACCGGCCTCGACCCGCTGCACGACCCCTACGGCCGGTTTAAAACCTTCGGCGTGCCGCCTGCCAAGCAGGGCGACTTTGCCTACTTGCTGCACATCATCCGCTCGCTCAAAAGCACCGGCAAAGCCGCGTGCATCTTGCCGCACGGCGTGCTGTTCCGTGGCAATGCCGAGGCCGACATTCGCAAGAACCTGATCCGCCACGGCTACATCAAGGGCATCATCGGCCTGCCTGCCAATTTGTTCTATGGCACCGGCATCCCAGCCTGCATCATCGTCATCGACAAAGAAGAAGCACACGCACGCAAAGGCATCTTCATGATGGACGCGAGCAGCGGCTACATGAAAGACGGCCCCAAGAACCGGCTGCGCGAACAAGACATTCACAAGATCGTGGATGTGTTCACCAAGCAAACCGATGTGCCCAAGCTCGCCCGCATGGTGGGCTTGGAAGAGATCGAGAAAAACGAATTCAACCTGAACCTGCCGCGCTACATCGACAGCAGCGTGGCCGAAGACCTGCAAGATATTGCGGGCCACCTGCAAGGCGGCATTCCAGAGACTGATGTGAACGCCCTGCAACCCTATTGGGCGGTGTGCCCAGGTCTGCGTCAATCGCTGTTCACCACGCTACGCCCTGGTTATTTGTCGCTGACCGTGGACAAGGCCGCGATCAAAAGCACCATCTACGAGCATCCCGAGTTCGCCGCCTTCATTGGCCGCATGAACGCCTTGTTTGATGGCTGGCAGCAGCAAACAGCTCCCAAACTCAAAGCTCTGCAGCCCGGTTTCCACCCCAAGCACCTGATTGTCGAACTGTCCGAAAACCTGCTTGCCCACTACACCGGCCAGCCGCTCATCGACGAGTACGCCGTGTACCAGCACCTTATGGACTACTGGGCCACCACCATGCAGGACGATGCCTATCTGATTGCCGCCGACGGCTGGAAGGCCGAGACCTACCGGGTGATTGAACGCGACAAAAAGGGCAAAGAAAAAGACAAAGGCTGGGCCTGCGACTTGGTGCCCAAGACGCTGATCGTGGCGCGCTACTTTGCCGCAGACCAAGCCGCCATTGATGAGTTGACGGCCAGCCTCGACAGCGTCACCGCCCAACTCACCGAACTGGAAGAAGAGCACAGCGGCGACGATGCGGCGTTTTCAGGCTTTGACAAGATCAACAAGGCCAACGTGACCGACCGGCTGCGCGAGATCAAGGGCGACGCGGACGCCAAGGAAGAAGTGGAAGTGCTGAACCGCTGGCTCAAGCTCGCCAAAGAAGAGGCTGACCTAAAGAAGACCCTGAAAGATACCGAGGCCGCGCTCGACGCCAAGGCCTACGCCCATTACCCCCAACTGAGCGAAGCGGACACCAAGACGCTGGCGGTGGATGACAAATGGCTCGCTTCGCTGAGCACAGCCATTCACGGCGAGATGGACCGCATTAGCCAGGCGCTGACGCAGCGGGTGAGGGAACTGGCGGACCGCTATGACACGCCCATGCCGCAGATCACTAACCGGGTGTTGGAACTGGAATCCAAGGTCAACAAGCATCTGGCGAAGATGGGGTTTGTATGGAACTGAAAGCGGGCTACAAGCAAACGGAAGTGGGGGTGATTCCCGAGACCTGGCAATGCTGCTCGCTCGGTGATGTGGTTGACTTGCTCACCGGGCTACCCTTCCCGAGTGCGGGATATGTTCAATCCGGGGTGAGACTTTTAAGAGGCTCTAACGTAAAGAGAGGTTGCACAGACTGGACAGAAAAACTGACAGTCTACTGGCCCTCTATCACCACCGAGGTTAAGAAATACTCTCTCAAAGCAGGTGATGTGGTAGTGGCGATGGATGGTTCACTCGTGGGACGAAGCTTCGCTTTCTTGGGGGAAAACGATGTTCCATCTCTGCTTCTGCAACGGGTAGCTCGCATTCGCTCGGATCGGCTGGCCCAGACTTATTTGAAGGTATGGGTTTGTAGCCAAAGGTTCACCAATCACTGTGACACTGTAAAAACTGCGAGCGCAATTCCGCACATAAGTCCAAGTGATATTCGTTCGTTTAAGGTTGCATTCCCACCAACCAAAGCTGAACAGGAAGCAATTGCCGAAGCCTTGAGCGATGCCGATGCCCTCATCGAATCCCTGGATCAACTCATCGCCAAAAAGCGCCAAATCAAACAAGGCGCTATGCAGGAGTTGCTCACCGGCAAGCGGCGGCTGCCGGGGTTTAGTGGGGAATGGAGGGTGAGATGCTTAAATGAACTGGCTGTAATTGATCCCGAGCAGCTTAGTAGCAATACCCAGCCCGAATACGAATTTAAATACATCTCGCTCGAAGATGTGGACTTTGGCGCGCTTCGTGGACATAGCTTCCAGGTGTTTCGATACGCACCATCTCGCGCGCGACGCAGATTGCGTGTTGATGATCTTTTAGTCTCAACAGTAAGGCCAAATCTGAAGTCGCACCTGTGGTTTCGAGACAGGTCAGCGAACTGGGTGTGCTCTACAGGATTTTCTGTCGTTCGATGCTTGGAGTCAGTGAGCCATCCAGGCTACGTTTTTGCCCACCTTTTCGCTGATGGCATCGCAAAACAGATAGATGCCTTGCTGACCGGCTCGAACTATCCAGCAATCAACAGTCGTGATGTGCGGCAGCTACAAGTTCCAGTTCCTAGTCTCGAAGAACAAACCGCCATCGCTACCATCCTCAGCGACATGGACACCGAACTCGCCGCCCTGGAGTCCCGGCTCGCTAAGGCTCGCCAGATCAAGCAAGGCATGATGCAGGAGCTGCTAACTGGCCGGGTTCGTTTACTATGAATTTCGTAGCTGCTGGCGCTTGGCAGAAAAGCGCCAGAGGCCGTTTTGACCACATACCTTCTGCATCGCCCCCATGACGCCAAGAACCGCAATGAGAGAAGAATCCATGCAGCGCATGGAAGCACTTATCCCCACGCTGGTGCACATCGCGGTGCATCGGGCGCGCAGGCGGGCGCTCGCTACCAGAGGCAAGGTGGTAGAGGCCCGCAATGCTCAGTTGATCGAGTCTTACGCTGATGGCACGGTGCGGCTGATTCGCTCCATCGCCAAGCCGGTGGCGGTGGCTAGTTAGTGATCTTGCGGCGAGGGAGAAAACATCCATATGAACGACATTGGCAAGCCCGAGCGTGCAACGCAGAACCGCGTGGTCAAACTGTTCTGCGACGAGCTGGGTTACCGCTACCTGGGCGACTGGGCCGACCGCGCTGACAACAGCAATATAGAAGAGGGCTTGCTGACCGAGTACCTGACCAGCGCGGGCTACACCCCGCAGCAGATCAGCACGGCACTGCACAAGCTGCGCAGGGAAGCCAACCACCCCGAACGCAGCCTGTACGGCAACAACCAGGCCGTGTATCAGTTGCTGCGCTACGGCGTGCCGGTGAAAACCGAGGCGGGCAAGGCGACGGAAACGGTGCACCTGATCAACTGGAAAGAGGCCGCCAACAACCACTTTGCCATTGCCGAAGAAGTCACCCTCAAAGGCAAGCTGCAGCGGCGGCCCGACATTGTTCTGTACGTCAACGGCATCGCCATTGGCGTTCTGGAACTCAAAAACAGTCGGGTCAGCATTGGCGATGGCATTCGGCAAAGCCTCTCGAACCAGCAGCCCGAGTTCAACGCATGGTTCTTCAGCACCGTGCAGCTGATCATGGCGGGCAACGATTCCGAAGGCATGCAATACGGCACCATCGGCACGCCCGCAAAGTTCTTTCTGACCTGGAAAGAAGACGAGGCAGACAACAGCCGCTTCAAGCTGGACAAGTACCTGCTGAAGATGTGCAACAAGTCCCGCATCATTGAGTTGATGCACGACTTTGTGCTGTTTGAGAGCGGCGTCAAAAAGCTGCCCCGCGTGCACCAGTATTTCGGCATCAAGGCTGCGCAAGAGCATGTGAAGCAGCGCAAGGGCGGCATCATCTGGCACACACAGGGGGCGGGTAAAAGCATCTTAATGGTGCTGCTGGCCAAGTGGATTCTGGAGAACAACCCACAAGCGCGGGTGGCCATCATCACCGACCGCGACGAGTTGGATAAGCAGATCGAACGGGTGTTCACCGACGCTGGCGAGACCATTTGCCGCACCAGCAGCGGGCGGGACTTGATGAGCCAACTGGGTCAAGCCACGCCCCGGCTGCTGTGTTCGCTTGTGCACAAGTTTGGCGTGACGGCCAAGAATGCCGATGCAGACTTTGATGCCTTCATCAAAGACCTGCAGGCCCAGCCCAGCACTACGGTGGGCGAGGTGTTTGTGTTTGTGGATGAATGCCACCGCACACAGGGGGGCAAGCTCAACCGGGTGATGAAGGCGTTGATGCCGAACGCCGTGTTCATTGGCTTCACTGGCACACCCCTGCTCAAGAAAGACAAAGCCACCAGCCTGGAAGTGTTTGGCGGCTATATCCACACCTACAAATTCAGCGAAGCCGTGGAAGATGGGGTGGTGCTGGACTTGGTGTACGAGGCCCGCGACATTGACCAAGCGCTGGGCTCGCAGGACAAGATTGACCAATGGTTTGAAGCCAAAACCAAAGCCCTGAACGACTGGCAAAAGCAAGAGCTGAAAAAGCAATGGGGCACGATGCAAAACGTGCTCAGCTCCAAGGCCCGGATGGACCGGGTGGTGGCCGACATTATTTTTGACTTCAGCACCAAACCCCGCCTGTCCAGCGAACGGGGTAATGCCATCTTGGTGGCGTCCAGCATCTATGAGGCGTGCAAATACTTCGCGCTGTTCCAGAAGACCCTGTTCAAAGGCCGGTGCGCGGTCATTACCTCGTACAACCCGCAGGCCAAGGATGTGACGCTGGAAGAGATCGGCGCCAACACCGAGACCGACAAACAGTTCATCTACAACACCTACACCGACCTGCTGGCCAATGTGCAGGCCAAACCAGGCAAATCCAAAACCGAAACCTACGAAGACGAGGCTAAGGCGCTGTTCATCAAACAACCGGCCAATATGCGCTTGCTGGTGGTGGTGGACAAGCTGCTGACCGGCTTTGACGCACCACCGTGCTCGTACCTGTACATCGACAAATCCATGCAGGACCACGGCTTGTTTCAGGCTATCTGCCGCACCAACCGGCTCGATGGTGAGGACAAGGACTTTGGCTACATCGTCGATTACAAGGACTTGTTCAAGAAGGTGGAAAACGCAATTGCGGTGTACACCTCGGAAATCGACCACAGCGCTGGCGGTGCTGACCCGGAAGTGATGCTGCAAGACCGGCTGACGCTGGGCCGGGAGCGGCTGGACAACGCGCTGGAAGCCATGTTCTTGCTGTGCGAGCCAGTGCCCCCACCCAAGGGGGAGCTGGAGCACATCCACTACTTTTGCGGCAACACGGAAATTGCCGACGACCTCAAAACTCGCGAGCCGCAGCGCGTGGCGTTTTACAAGGGCGTGGTGGCGCTGCTGCGCGCCTATGCCAACGTGGCCGACGAAATGGCCCCCGCCGGGTACAGCGAAGCCGACGCCAAAGCCATCAAGGCCAAGCTGGACCAGTACCTTGCCATTCGCGAGATCATCCGCAAGGCCAGTGGCGAAACACTGGACCTGAAGCCCTTCGAGGCGGACATGCGGCACCTGATCGACACATACATCGAGGCCAGTGAGCCGCGCAAGATTTCTCCGTTTGACGGCATTGGACTGCTGGACCTGATCGTGAAGACCGGCATAGCCGACGCCATTGCCAACAAGCTAGCCGATATGCAAGGCAACCAGCAGGCGATTGCCGAGACCATTGAGAACAACGTTCGCAGCAAGATCATCAAAGAGAGCCTGACCGACCCGGCCTACTTTGAAAAAATGTCGGCCCTGCTGGATGAAATCATCAAGCTGCGCAAAGACCGGGCCATCGAGTACGAAGAGTACCTGCAGCGCATTGCCGACATTGCCACCAAGGTGCAGGCCGGCAAGGCGGAAGACACGCCGGTCAAGCTGGACTCACCGGGCAAGCGGGCCGTCTTCAACAACATCAAAAATTCGCCAGTGCTTAGCGTGGCCCCAGCTAGTGATGCAGACGACCCGTATGGCAGTGCTGACAGTGAGGAAGACCCGGCAGTAGAGCTTGTCCTGAAGATCGACAAGGCGGTCAAGCTGGCCCGACCTGATGGTTGGCGCGGCGTGCAGGCCAAAGAGCTGGTGATCAAGCGTGCACTGTACGACGTGCTCAAAGATGTGGATGAGGTGGAGCGACTGTTCCTGATCATCTACGCACAGCCGGAATACTGATGCTTGAGACCATCGACTTGGGCGGCATCCCTGCCGATGTGGTCAGAAAACGCATCAAGCATGTGCACTTGAGCGTGTACCCACCAACTGGCCGGGTGCGGATTTCTGCGCCAGAACACATGGCGCTGGACACCATTCGCGTGTTTGCCATTTCCAAACTGCCATGGATCAAAGGGCAACAACGCAAAGTGCAGGCGCAGGAGCGTGAATCGCCCCGCGACTACATCGACCGCGAAAGCCACTACCTGTGGGGCAAGCGCTATCTGCTGACGGTGTTGGAGCGCGACGCCGCACCCAGTATTGACCGCCAGCACAACCGCATCGTGCTTTCAGTGCGCCCCGGCACCACCACAGAGCGGCGCGAAGAACTGCTGGACGCTTGGTACCGGGAACAAGTCAAAACGGCCGTGCCACCGCTGCTGAAAAAGTGGGAGGCCTTGATGAACGCGAAGTCATCCAAAGTCTTCGTGCAGCGCATGAAAACCAAGTGGGGCAGTTGTAACCCCACCAGCCGCGCCATCCGCCTGAACACAGACCTGGCCAAAAAGCCTCCGGAGTGCCTGGAGTACATCGTGGTGCATGAACTCGCGCACTTGATCGAGCCCAGCCACAACGCCCGGTTTGTATCGGTTATGAATCTGTTCATGCCCAAGTGGCAGCACTATCGGGATGAGTTGAATAACCTGCCAGTCCGACACGAGGACTGGGAATATTGAGCTAGTCTGCCCACTATGACTCACTAAATCGAGACCGAAGACATGAAGAACTATTTTCGAGTGATGCTTGGTGCCAAAAGCGCTTATGCAGCGCTGTGCCGTGAGCAGGGATTCATTGGCGCGGATTACCAGATAGCTCAGGACCTGAGTGCCGACTTGTTCGACAACTGGCGAGACTTTAACCAAAAGTACCGTCCGATTTTCTTGGATGCCCATCCTGAAAAATCGATGATTGGGGCGGGCCTTGCTTGTGGCGCACTATGGACGGTCGCTAAGGGTATTCAAAAAGGAGACATGGTGCTTTGTCCCAATGGATCGGGCACTTACTTCGTAGGCGAGGTGGCGAGCGACTATTTCTATGTTCCGGGTCAACCCCTACCGCATCGCCGCAGTGTTAACTGGCTAGCTCAGACCATCCTGCGTGACGACATGAGCGACGCGTTGAAAAACTCCACTGGCTCAATCGGCACGGTCAGCACGATTACGCCCCATGCTGTTGAGATTGAGAAACTGCTGGGTGTTCAACTCAACGATCCGGTACTTGTCGCGTCCGACCCTGATGTAGAAGATGCTGCAGCCTTCGCTATGGAGAAGCACCTAGAAGATTTTCTAGTCAAGAACTGGGCGCAGACCGAGCTGGGCAAGGACTACGACATATATGCTGAGGACGGTGAACCCGTTGGGCAGCAATACCCTACTGATACCGGCCCGATGGATTTGCTGGCGGTTAAGAAGGACAAGTCTGAACTTTTAGTTGTGGAACTGAAGAGAGGCAAGGCCAGCGACGTGGTGGTAGGCCAAGTGTTGCGGTACATGGGATTTGTGAAGGAAGACCTTGCAGAATCGCATCAGGTTGTGCGCGGTGCCATCATCGCGCTGGAAGACGATTTGCGCATCCGGCGAGCGTTGGCCGTGACTCCTAGCATCCAATTTTTCCGTTACCAGATCAGCTTCAAGTTACTGAAGGGATGAGTCAGCAACAACCCCGTCTTGGCGCATGACGCAGGCAGAGGACTTCGAGTATTTATTAGAAGCGCCACACCGGTCTCTACGACAGCACCTAGTCGGTGAGTGCCGGAAGACGCAGAATCTTCAAGAGTAAATAAGTGAGTTGGGAATGGCCGCAAAACCAAGACAGATAAGAGGAAAGCTTCTGCATGAGGCGTACACACCTGCACAGTCTGATGCTGACGGTTATTCGGATGGCGTTGATTTCGCGTCTGTAGTGGGAGACAAGAAATTCCACTCATTTCAGGTTTGGCGCGAAAAGCCAAGCAGCAGGCCCACTTATGTGTATGGACTGACGCTGAAACAGATTGAGGCTATTCGGGCCCGTTCAGATAAAAATCTTGCGGTAGAAAATGCCGAACTACGGACGCAACTGGATGCCGCCAAAAAAGCAATGAGTGAGCTTGAGCAACGAGTGGCTGCTAAGGGAGCCACACTTGCCGAGGAGAATGCAAGGCTTAGAGAAGAACAGCAGTGGTACATACACACACTGCGCCCCCTGTTGAATCGTCAAACGAATGACTTTGCGGCGGGGGCTAGCCAGAGTATCCGTGCGACGCTCATACCAACGGGTGGTATGCAGGGCTTCAGACGAAAATCTAAGCGAAGGTAATATATTTTGATTTTCTTCGATCTTGCCTGCTGGCCGTAGACCTGAGAAAATTGTGTAAATCTCGCTGCAATGGCGGGACGATGGCTACTGGTATTTGCTGTCTTGCTTTTCTTTCCTTGACCCCGACTGATTTTCTCTTGCCATGCCTTTGGTGTGTGAATCTATTGCATGTCCATGCGGCTATGGTTCTCGGAATTTCGCTTTGATCTAAGGTAGCGATAAGACACAGTTATCGACTGCCAGATAACCACCAAAACGGCCCCTTTCGCGGGCCGTTTTTTATTGTTTTTCCAACCCGTCCATAGGACTCACCATGAAGAAAATTCGCACTCCGAAGGAGGGCGCTGGCGCAGCTTTGTCTGCTCGCACCACCACCACGTCCAACCGCACACTGCAAACGCCGCCAGAGGGCGTTCTGAGCGGTTTTTCGGCCACTGCCGAGCAGTTCATAGCGGCCAGCCAGTCAGCGGCTACCAAGCGCGCATACGCCTCCGATCTGAAACATTTTTTCGCCAACGGCGGGGGCATTCCAGCCAGTCCAGCGGCTCTGGCCGAGTACCTGGCCCGATGCGCAGAAAAACTGTCGGTTGCTACCATGGAGCGACGGCTCACCGCGATCCATAAGGCCCACCTTGAAAAGAATCTGGAATCTCCGGCCCGAAGCGAGACCGTGAAGCGCGTGATGCAGGGCATTCGCCGGACACTGGGCACCAAGCAGCGGCAAGTGCAGCCCTTGGTCAAAGATGATCTGCTGGCGGCATTGGTGATGATTGACCGGCAGAAAATGCCGATCAAAGCAGCACGCGACCGTGCGCTGTTGCTGGTTGGGTTTGCATCGGCCATGCGTCGGTCAGAGCTTGTGGCTGTGCGAGTGGAGCACCTGACCTACCTAGCCAACGGAGTAGAGATTTTCTTGCCGTCCAGCAAGACTGACCAGGAAGCTCAGGGGCGAACCGTGTTTATTCCGCACGCCAATGGCGAGCGTTGCCCGGTGCGTGCTCTCGCGCGTTGGCTGGTAGTTTCCGAAATTACTGAGGGTTTTGTGTTTCGTGCCGTCAGTCGTCATGACCGTGTCGCACGGCAGGGGCTGTCAGCGCAGTCAGTGGCGCTGGTTGTGAAGGCATCGGTGGAGCGCGTGGGAGCAGACGCTAAGAAGGTCAGTGGCCATAGCTTGCGGGCTGGCTATTGCACTAGCGCAGCGGAGAATGGTTTGCAACCATGGCAGATACGAGAACAGACAGGGCACAAATCGGACGTGACGCTAGCGAAATACATTCGCCCTGTCGCGAGGAGGAGCATTCCGAGTTTGCTATGAGGGTTGGACCGCGACCCTTGACTCTTTGATGGTCGATAGATAAAGCCGCCCTGATGCGGCCATCAGTTACCGGCAAAGAACTGCGGCACTTCGCTCAAGTAAGAGTGTTCTTCGTCGAATGCATGAAAGCAAGCCTACACTGCGAAATATAAAAGACTTGGGGGGACCATGTACGTTCGTCGAATTACTGCCTGCAATTTCCGAACATTCGGAACAGAGGCGGAGGGCAAACACCTCAACTTAGTTCTAAATCAAGGCCTGAATGTCCTCGTCGGTGAGAACGATGCCGGCAAGAGCAGCATCGTGGACGCCCTGCGATACGCACTGTCCACGACAAGCAACGACTACCTGCGCATTGAAGACCTGGACTTTCACGTGTCCGATAACGTTCGAGCCGATGAGCTAACCATCGAGGTTGAGTTTGGTGGTCTGTCCAAGGACCAGAAAGCTGCTTTGCTCGACTGGCTCACTCTCGAACGCGATAAAGAGCCGTATCTCGTCATCCACCTTCGCGCTCGTCGACGAATCGATGTAACAGAGAGCCGCAACCTCCAGCCGATAGTGCGGACCCATTCAGGCGTCGGCGGCAACGGGCCAGAAATTGGAGCAGCAGCCCGTGAATTAATCCGTGCCACCTACCTCAAGCCTTTGCGAGATGCTGTATCCGAGCTGCGCCCCAAGAAGGGCTCGAGACTCTCCCAGGTGCTCCGAGCCCAGAAGGCAATGAAAGACCAGGGGGTCAACAAATTTGATCCCAAGAATCCCGATGCGCCCCCCAACACGCTCGTCGAGGTCATGGCACAAGCGCAGCATCGTATCAGCGGTCTCAAGGTCATCAAGGATGTAAGGGATGACCTCAACACGAACTATCTCACTAAGCTGAGCTTTGAAGATGCTCCTTTACAGTCTGACATCCAGATGGCTTCTGAGCCGTCTCTTGTGCAGCTACTGGAAAAGATGGAACTAACCCTAGGCCCGCCCTCTTCGGTAGGCGACTTGGAGGCCTGTGAGCGTGGGCTCGGCTACAACAATGTGCTGTTCATGGCTGCGGAGTTGCTTTTGCTCGGTTCCGGAATGGAACTCGCTCTTCTTCTTATAGAGGAGCCCGAGGCGCACTTGCACCCTCAGCTTCAAGCTCGAGTGCTGGAGATGCTCTCTACACGAGCCGCCAACGACGGTATCCAAATTATCCTGAGCACCCACAGCCCAAACATCGCGGCCAGCGCTCCGGTCGAGAACATCGTTCTGGTCTGCAAAGGCAAAACTTTTCCCTTGCGCAAGAACGAAACAAAGCTTGATGACAGCGACTACAAGTACCTGTCCAGATTCCTAGACGTGACCAAAGCCAACCTGTTCTTCGCGCGAGGTGTTCTTATTGTCGAAGGGCCCGCTGAAGAGCTTCTACTGCCGGCACTTGCCGAGGCCTGTGGCCGCTCGTTCACGGCCAACGGCATCTCCGTCGTGAATGTCGGTTCAGTGGGCCTGTTCCGATATGCCCGAATCTTTCAGAGCCTCGCCGGTGCAGACGCGCCGATTCCTGTGGCCTGTGTCACCGACAGGGATATTGTTCCGAATGGCGTGACCTACATCCAAGGCCGATTGGACAAGGAGAAAGCAGGCGTTCCCTTGCCAAAGCGACGGAAGACACACAGCAATCGGAAGGAGGAAGACTTCACCCCAGCAGAAGCTGCGAATCACGTCCAAGCGCGCGTGGATAGAGCAGCAGGCGGAAACACCAAGGTGTTCGTGTCCGACAAATGGACGCTGGAGTACGACCTTCTGACTTCGGGCTGTCGGGATGCGATGTACACCGGAATCCAACTCGCTGATGCGGAAAACTCAGACGGAATACTAAAAGCCGCCGTGCGCGATAAAACTGTGACGGAGGCAAAGAGGTTCCTCGATGAACAAGATATTTTTGCTGTTCCGGACGAAGAAATAGCCATCGATGCATACGAGCTGCTCGCAGATGGGCTATCCAAAGCAATCTCAGCGCAATATGCGGCAGAACTGCTGAGAGATGGTCATTGTGGTAAGGGCGATGAACTCTTCGGAAAGCTTCCTCCCTACTTGGCTAACGCGTTCAATCACTTGATGCCTCACCTGGAGCCGCTTTGATGCCGGTGCAGCTAAATACCGAAGACCTAGAGCATTTGGGGAAATGGTTTCCACAACTGACGTTCAATCGGAATGACCAAATAAAGGCCTTGCTCTATATGGAGTCGGCAGACTTTCAAGCGGTGCCTGGTAGCGGAAAGACGACATTGCTCGGCGCAAAACTCGCCTTATTATCAAGCAAATGGCCATACACGAACCGTGGAATATGTATTCTCAGCCACACCAACGTGGCCAAGCAGGAAATTGAACAGCGGCTCCTGAGCATTCCAGGTGGCGAAGCACTTCTGGCCTACCCACATTACATCGGAACTATCCAGACTTTCATCAACAAATACCTGGCAATTCCTTGGCTGAGAGAAAGAGGTATAGAGCTAAAGGAGATTGACGACGATGCCTACGGCGACAGATTATTAAGACTCGCAAAAAAACACGATGATATTAGAGGGTGGTTGTTTCAAAACGAATGGGAGCGATCCAGCACGATTCGCGGGATACGCTACAACGGTGCGGACTTGGCGCTTGCCACATGGCCAGACTCCGAACTTCCTAAGAATGGAAAAACGATCACGGCTCTTCGCGAAGTAAAGAAAACTCTGACGCAGGATGGCTGGTTTCGATACGACGACATGTTCGCATTCGCGGAACGCGCGTTGAAATACGTCCCGACGCTGGCTGACGCTGTTACCCACCGCTTTCCCTTGGTTTTCATAGACGAAATGCAGGACACCAGTGACCTGCAACTGGACGTGCTCAGCAAAGTGCTCGTACGGGACGCCGTCATTCAGCGCTTTGGGGACATTAATCAAGCGATCTTGAACCGAGGTGCCGGGACTCATGACCACGCGTTTCCAAAGCAGGGGTTCTTCGAGGTCTCGTCCAGCCTGCGCTTCGGCCCAGAGATTGCGGATGTCGCCAATCGCTTGAAGCTGGTGGGTGGAAACATGGAGGGTAATGGCGGCGGAGCAGTTGCGCAGCCTGCACTCATTCTCTATTCAACTGCGACGATACATAGCGTGGTTCAACGGTTCGGTACCTGGGCCGCCGAGAACTTCACCCTCGAAGAGCTAGCTTCGAGGCCGATCAAGGCAGTCTGTGGCGTCAAGCGCGAAGGCAATGCCCGACAGCCTGTCGGAAGGCACATCAGGGACTATGCCCCAGACTTTGTTATTGACGCGAACCGCCCTGCAGGCGCTAGAGCAACGCTTTGCAGGCTTGTCCGCGAGGCAAGCGTTGTCGAGGGCCTTGCTGGAGCCGTAGCGAAGCGTACAAGCACCGCGCGCCTTGTCGTTCTAAAGCTGCTACAACATTGCGGTCGCCCAGAGCTTCGCGACTTGGTTGGTTGGCCCCAATTACGGCGAGCGCTCCAGCAAAACTCTAAAGCCCTTCTGGCCGCGAACCGCGTAGTGCTCGACATCGTAGAAGGCCAGTACGCCACCGACACGGAGGAGCTTTGGAGCGCTTCACTGGCAAGGTTGATGATGGCGCTGGGGCTACTCATTGAAGCAGGCGCGGAGATATCAGCCCTCGATGAGGCCAAATTTGAAGCCGATACTAGAGGTCGACTTGCCGCGCAGCAAGGTGGGGTGAACACCCTTCGCATTGATTCGCACGGCAAATCTTTTGACCTTCAATTGTCGACAATTGCAAGTGTCAAAGGGGAAACTCACCTAGCCACCCTGGTGCTCGAGTCTTGCTTTATGACACATTACGATCTCAGTGAATTGATCCCTTATCTCATGGGGACGGAAGCTGCAAGCGAAGTGACAGACCCGCGGCGGAAGTCGCAGCTTCATAACCTTTTTGTGGCAGTGACGAGAGCGACTCGAATGACGGCTATAGCGGTCCATGCGGACCGGGTACCGCAGGCATCTCTCCCACTCATGGAAGCCGCAGGATGGAACGTTTGGGACTGGACGTCGTGATACGCGAGCGTGACTTAGGGTGCTCGGCGCGTTGCGTGTCGCGACGTTCTGGCTTCTTAACAGGGGACGTTGCCGAGGCTTAGATACTCATGTTCACGAAGAGCTGCATGCAGTCTCCAGTCGCATATCCTGGTTCAGGCGGTTTTGCCTCTATTACCCATGCCGGGGCGCTGCAGCAGATACCCCTTCGGCGCGGTGGTTCTATTGGGCACATCAGCTGCCGTTCGGCACAGCGAACTGAAAGACAGCAGTTAGCCTGTTGGCAAGCCGTCCCTTGATTTCAATGTCGTAGCCCAGCCGGGTGATGCAATCCATCAGCTTGCGCTCGGACAGATTGCTAAAGTCGCGACGCATCATGTCAACCCGCCCCCTCAGCCGTGCCAGTTCGCTCTTCAAGGCGGTATGAAGTGATGAGGCGAAAGACTCAGCTTTCTGTGGTCGGGGCGGACTTGCTCGCTGGCCCAAACTTCTTTGCGTTCATGCTCCGAACCACTTCGTCAATGTGGGATGTGGCCAAGTGCGAGTACCTTTCCGTCATCTTGGTGGTTTTATGGCCCAACACCTTGCTGATGGCCAGAAGGCTTGCGCCGTTCATAGCGAGGTAACTCGCTGTCGTGTGCCGCAGGTCGTGGAAGCGGAATTCTTCAATGCCTGCTGCTTTAAGTGCAGCGCTCCACGATTTGCGAAGATCGACTGGTTGAGTGACGTTCGCAGTGCTCGGGAATACGAGCCCGGCAGCAGCTTTGCCTTCTTGGCTTTCCACCAGCTTTGTGCGCCGATCTTCGAGCAACTCCAGTGCGGGCGAGGTGAGCAAAACTGAGCGCGCCTTGCCGTTCTTTGTCTTGGTCAGATGCACACGGGTAAAACTCTGATCCGGGGCGGTATGAATGTCTTGCCAGCGCATGCCCATGATTTCGCCCTTGCGCATGCCCGTCGAGATTGCCAGTAGCACCACCAAGTACAGGTCGGGGTTGGGTGAAATCTCGCACGCATTGAGCAGCGACTCGCGCTCCGCATCTGTCAGATAGCGTGTGCGCTCGTTATTGACTTTCGGACGCTGCACATTCTCAACCGGGGAGGACTCGCACCAGTTCCATTCTTTGCGTGCCACGGTGAAGGCATGCGAAAGCGCCATCATGTACCGCAGGACGGTCGCCGGGGCAGGGTGCTTGTCGAGCCGTGTCTTCGACTTCTTGAACTTGTCGATGCTCCGTGTCACAAGATCGGTTGTGACTTCGGAAAGAGCGTAGGGGCCAAGTTCATTAATCCACCAGGCGATGTGGGTCTTGTGGTCTTTGCCTCCGTTGGCCTTGTCGGTCAGCACGTTGTCGCGGTAGCGCTCCAGCATCTCGCGCACGGTGTGCTTGCTGGCGGAGTTTTTCCGGATGGTCATGCCAGTGCGGATTTCGGTTTCCGTCTGGATGGCCCATTGCTTGGCGTCGGTCTTTCGCAAGAAAGTTTTCGACTGCGGCGGATAGCCTTGGATACGGACTTGAGCTTGGTAGCTCACTTTGCCGTTTTGGTCTTTGCGTTCACGGATGGCAGCCATGTTGTGTTTTGTGTACGGTCAGCGAAATGTGACGGCACAAAAACTGGCTGGAGAGAGATAGCACTGTTGTTCAGTGCTGCCAAATTGTGCCGTCTACTGTGACTTGAGTGTGACAGGAGACGGCACTTTGGACAATAACGACTCGTAAGTCGTTGATTTTATTGGTGCCGGAGAGATGAATCGAACACCCGACCTTCTCATTACGAATGAGCTGCTCTACCGACTGAGCTACACCGGCGAAAGACAGGGATTATATACCGTTGTGGTAG
>JAFDZY010000023.1 GCA_018266685.1 Bacteroidota bacterium | reverse complement strand
CGATCGCGCATTGCGGCGGCGGCGCGGAATGGCAATGTGCTGGTGAACGGGAAGGCCGAAAAGCCCAGTTACAAGGTGAAGCCGAAAGATGTGGTATCCCTTGTGCTGCCACATCCGGTGCGGGAAGTGGAACTGGTGCCGGAGGATATTCCGTTGGAAGTGCTGTATGAAGATGAACAGGTGCTGGTGATCAACAAACAGGCGGGCCTGGTAGTACACCCGGGCCATGGCAACTGGACGGGCACGCTGGTGAATGCCCTGGTCTTCCATTTCGGGAAGTTGCCCTCTTCGCCAAACCAGCCTGTTCCCCGGCCAGGGCTTGTACACCGCTTGGACAAGGACACCAGCGGCGTGATGGTGATCGGCAAGACGGAGGACGCGATGGCGCATTTGGCCAAGCAGTTCTTCGAGCGCACCAATGACCGCCGTTACCGCGCACTGGTGTGGGGTGATTTCGCGGAGGATGAGGGCACCATTGAAGGCAACCTTGGCCGCTCCGTGAAGGACCGCACAGTGATGCAGGTGTTCGCGGACCCGGAATTGGGGAAGACGGCGATCACCCATTGGAAGGTGGTGGAGCGCTTCACGTATGTCACGCTGGTGGAGTGCAAATTGGAAACAGGCCGCACGCACCAGATCCGGGCGCACATGAAGCACATCGGCCACCCGCTGTTCAATGATGCGGCTTATGGCGGAGACCGCGTGCTGAAGGGCACCGTCTTCACCAAGTACAAGCAGTTCGTGGAGAATTGCTTTGTGCTGCTGCCGCGCCAGGCGCTGCATGCTTATGTGCTTGAGTTTGATCATCCCGCCACCGGCAAGCGCATGCGCTTTGAAAGCCCGTTGCCCGCGGACATGCAGTCGGTGCTGGCCAAGTGGCGCACCTACACGTCCGCCAGGCCGCTGGGGGATCCGGGGGCAGTTGATGCGGAGGAAGGGGATAGCGTGGGGTAGGTCTTAGTTGTCAGTTGTTGGTTGTCAGGCTTGGCCGCGACTTTGATTGCCATGCATTAGGCCCTACTCTGGCGCGAGCGCAATGTCATTAAGTTAAGGGTGCATTTGTCCGCTAATCGTGGTCCGCAGGCTTCCAGCCTGCGATTTCGTCGCTCCACAGGCTGGAAGCCTGTGCTACAACAGGCCTCCACTACCTTTAACTTAATGACATTGGGCGCGAGCGTCCTCCGCTCGTGCCATTTTGTACCATTTCGACATTCAAACTCCACCCTTGCTCCCGCAGCGATCTTCCGCTCCAGTCAGGCTATGCAATACGAAAGTGGTGACCTTGCGGAAACAATGGACGGATTGAGGTTGAATGTCCAATTGGTAGTACATCCGTCCAAGCAAGGATGAATGCACGAGCGGTTGGCGCTCGCGCGAGATGAGGGTGAAGCCCGCCGGAAGCTGCATTTGCAAATTGCAACATGCGGCCTATACCTTCACCATATGAAACACACCTACCCCACGCTTTCGCTGGTCCTGTTTTCCCTTTGCGGGATGCCCATGAGCGGCCATGCGCAATTACTGGTAACGGACAGCCTTCCCCTGGCTGACATTGGCCAGTTGCTTGAAGGCATGAACCTGACCATCTCCAACGTGCAGGTGAACTGCGCGGGGCGCGCCATGGGCGGCTTCGCGGGCAATTCCGGGCTTAACATCAACCAAGGGCTGGTGCTCACCACAGGTTCCGCCATGGCTTTGGCCGGGCCGGCGGGCAACTGGGCCTCTGAATCACTGGGCCTCCCGGGCGATGCCGACCTGGACATCGATGCCGGCACAGCCACCTATGATGCCTGCGTGCTGGAGTTCGATTGCATTCCCGCAGGGGACACCTTGCTGTTCAACTTCTCCTTCGGCAGCGAGGAGTACCCGGAGTTTGTGGGCTCCGCCTTCAACGACATCTTCGCCATCTACCTCAGCGGAGACGGCATTCCCTTTCCGGTGAACGTGGCGCAATTGCCGGACGGCACGCCGGTGGCCATCAATAATGTGAACGCCACGGACAACAGTGCTTATTTCCACGACAACGAAACGCCGCCGGGCCCCTACGTGGCCTACGATGGCTACACCACCAACCTCACGGCATTCGCGGAAGTGGTGCCAGGCGGAAACTACCATTTCAAAGTGGCCATTGCCGATGCTGCGGACGGGGTTTGGGACAGCGGGGTGTTCCTGCAGGCCTTCAGCTTCCGCAGCGTGGTGAATACCGCGCAAGTGGGGGAAACCGGTGTGCCTTCCATGGGCCTCTCGCGCCAAGGGAACACCATAAGCATCACTTGGCCATCGGAACGAGCAGGCCAAGACCTCGCGGTTTACGATGCCATGGGCCGCAATGTGATGCAGCTGCCTGTTGCCGGCCATTCCGCCAGCTTTGATGCTTCTTCCTTGCCCACCGGGGCCTATACCGTGTTGATGCGCGGCGGCGGGCTGGCCCCTGTGCGGTTTGTGCAGGAGTAGTGGTGGCACTTTTATTGTCGGGGGTGGGCGCTGGTGTGAGAACGTGCTTGGCAGTTGTGCGTTGTCAGTTGTCAGTTGTCAGGTCGCTCGGACAACGGGCAACCGGCACTCACCATTCTCCGCAAGTCGGAGGTGGTGGCCCCTTGCGGTAGCAATGGACGGAATGAGATTGAATGTCTAATTGGTATCACCCGTCCATACATGAATGAACGTACGCGCGGAGGATGCCCGCGCGAGATGAGCGCGGAACTGACCACCGGCAACCGGCAACTGCCGCCGCCGCTCACTGCTTCACCAATCGCAACGGCTGCATGCCGGCATCAGCACTGTTGCGCACAAAGTAGGTTCCCGCCGGCATGCTGCCCAGGTCAATGTCCATCGTCTTCCCGGAGGTGGCGTTCCACTCCCGCAGCAGGCTCCCGTCAATCCCCATTACGCTAATGCGGTCTTTCGGGCTGAAGCCTCCATCGCGCTTCAACGTCACCAGGCCGGTGGCCGGGTTCGGGCTGGCCGTGGTCCCTGCCTTGCCGCTGTTCAACGTGCCGATGGCGCTCACGCCGGTCACGTCCAGCGTGAAGTCCTCGAAGTTGCCGTACTGGTACGCACCGCAAGGGCCATAGCCGTTGTCGCCCGCGGTAACGCCGTCCGACCCCCAAGGGGAAATGATGCGCATGCGGTAGCTGCCCGTAAGGGTGCCCGGAGGAATGGTGAGGTCGAAATCATAGATGTAGGACGGGGAGCCGCCCACATAAATGGTGTAGAGGTTCTCAGTGTCCTCGAAGGAACCGCTGTTGTCCAAGTCCACCCACACGGCACAGCCGCACCAGGCCCCGTTCTCCACGGAAACGGGCGTGGCTTCGCCGGCAACGATGGATATGACCGTTGCCGTTTGGTCGGACATGGAGCAATCACCGGCCGGGGTCCAAGCCACCGTGCCCATGGACACGGCCATGGTATTCCAATTGAAGCAGCCGTTCAGGAAGGACGGTGTGCAATATTGGGCGTTCGCGCTGAAGGCGGAGAAGAGCAAGGCGGGCACCAAAGCGGAAAGCTGTTTCATGGTTATTTGGTTTAGGAATTGAAAGTGACACACGAAGCTATGGTAATTTCCTGCGGCATGGCAATTTTCGTTCACCCGCCTGGGCGGCACCCTGCTTCAAGCTACTGGCCTGCGCAAGAGCAGGTGCGGAAGCGCTTTGCCGATCGGCCCAAACTGTTCCGCAACCCATCCCAATCAGGATTGGCGCAAATCTGTGATCCGTGCCGATCATTGTTCGCCCAGAGCATCTTTTCCCGTTGCCTACTTGGTTGTTCAAGCCTTGCTGAACCGGCTGGTGCACCACCTTCCGTTGGTGAGGCGCAGCCGCAGCAGGTAGATGCCGGGGGGCAAGCCGGACACGTCCACGGAACTGGAAGAGGCCATGAGTGAAACCCCGGGCATGGCCCGCCCGGTGGCATCCAGCACCTGCATTATCGCTACGGGAGCAGGGGATCGAAAATAGACGCGGTCCGCTGCCGGGGAAGGCCATGTGGCTGGCACTTCCAGGGCCTGCACATCCCCCACGCCGAGGGGTGCACCGAAGCTCAGTTCATCCACCCAGATGGAAGTGCCATCGCCCGCCGCTGCGCTGGTAGCCTGGATGCTCACGATGGCTGAATCGGGCGTTTCCCCGCTCAGGTAGATGAACGGGCTGGAAAATGCCTGCCAATCATTGATGGCCAAAGCAGCGTGGATGGGCGAGTTTGCGATGACCTCCCGCTGGCCTGTAACCGGGTTCCAGCGGGTGAGGGCCGCGTTTACCACGCCATCATGGCCGCCGTTGGCAGGGTGGTACTGCCAGAAACCGTTCAGCGCGGCGGGGCGCTGCGTGAACGGGAAACCGGGAAAACTGCCCCAGGTGCCCACGGTGATGCTGGCCTGCTGCATGCCCGAACCGGCGAGCATGCGGTCGGTAACCTTCACGAAGTATGCGCCGTCCACGCCGGGACTGCCTGCTTCGCAGGTGAGCAATTGCGATACGGACCAACTGACCATGTTACTGGTCAACCAACCATCCGGGTCCGAGTACGAACCTTGGTTGGACCAATTCTCGAAACTTCCATTGGGGATGTCCTGGGCGCCAAGGGGGCCGGCCAGGAGGAACGCCGCAAAGCAGCAGGGAAGGTATGCACGCATGGGCAGGGTGGTTTGGTGGAATGACGGGCAACCAAGCAGTCCAGTTGCTCCACACGTCCACAAGCGCTACTGCACCTGGTGCGCTAATGACCGCTGATGGTGGCAGTAAGGCTGATGCCTGCGTGCAGTTGCGGACCCGTTAAACCGGGCACCGCACCTTGCTTGGCTTGGAAGAGGTACGTGCCGTAGAAGTACATGTGCGAATCAGCAATGCGGATATCCAAGCCGCACATCGGGCCGGCAAAGAAATCCT